>JBOGJQ010000390.1:0-17872 GCA_050745405.1 Thermoanaerobaculia bacterium
CGTCGGCGGCGCGGCCGATCTGGCATCGTCGCGCCCGCAACGCGGGCCACTCTGGTTTTTTTCACAGCCTCTCAGGACGTGTGAGCGGCCTGGGGCTCGGGGACCCAGAGAATGAGGTAGCGGCGGATGTCGATGCCGCGGGGGGCCGGGCTGAGGGTGATCTCCTCGACCGCCTGGGCGCGGGAGACCTGTTCGTCGCGGACGATCTCGCGCTCGCGCTCCCACGCCTTCTGGAGCTGCTGGATCTTCTCCATGAAATCGGCTTCGTTCCGCGAGCGCGGGGCTTCGGTCGTCGCGGGACGGCCGCTCGTGATGTTGTAGAGGGCCTGTCCCCATGCGATGCCGACTTCGTGATGACGTACCGATTGGGTCGGGTCATCATTCTCCTCGACCTCCCGGCGGTCGCGCTCGGAGCGCTCGCGGAGCTGATCGATGCGCCGGCGGAAGGTCTTTTCGAGCCGCTCGGCCTCATGCTCGACGTTCTGTTCGGCGAGCTCGACGCACCTCCGGATGAAGTCCTCGCGGTCCTCGCCCGAATGGGAAAAGAGGCCGAACGCCGCATTGTGCAGCAGCGTCATCGTCTCCGACTCGAGGAGCGTCTCGCGAAGAAGCTGCTCGCCCTCGGCCGCTGCCGCCGCGACGGCGTGGGGAGCGCGCGGTGCGCGCACCTCCCGGCCGTTGTCCGGCTGGCTGCGGAGATCGAGAGCATCGGCATCCGCGGGAACGGCCTCGGACCAGCGGGGGACGCCGGTCTGCAGATCGACGGGCGCCATGAGCATGCGCGTCGTCGTGCGGTGGACGCCCTGATGCGGCGCATCGAACGTGATCGCCGCCTCGGCGAGCACCCACGGGCGGTACGCTCCCCCCTCTCCGCCGGCCCAGAGCTCCTCGAGGTCCTCTTCGGCCGGAGATCCGCGGCGGTGCGTGAGAGCCACCGGCGGGTGCTGCCGGTCCTCCTCGACGACGAGCCCGCCCGCGACGGGGGCGACGTCGAGCGTCGTCCCGGGAACGTCCGCGAGAGCCTCCAGGATCGCCTCACGCCGTTCGGCCGGACAGAGGATGATGACGCATCCGCCGCCGCCGGCGCCGCAGACTTTCCCGCCCCAGGCTCCCGCCGCGACCGCGGCGCCGATCGCCGCATCGACTTCCGGCGTCGAGATGCCGTCGATCATCGCCTTCCGCGCGATCCACTCGCGATCGAGCGCCGCTCCGGCCGCCGCGAAATCGCGTTGCTCGAGCGCGCGCTCCATCTCGATCGCGGCGAGGGCGATCGCGGCGAGGCCGCTCCGAACCTGCGCGTCCCCGTCGACCTGCCGCTGATAGATCTGCCAGTTGTTCGTCCCCGAAAAATGCGAGACGCCCGTGTAATGGAGGATAAAGTGGCGCGCGATCTCCGGCAGCGGGGTCGCGATGGGATGGCGAACGACGTCCCCCGGATCGAGGTGGAGCGCGGCGAGACCGCCGTAGACGGGGGGGTAGTAATCCTGGATCCCGGCGGGGATGCCGAGGAGGCGCGTCTCGAGGTCGCGGACGAGGTGGATGAGCGCGTCCCCTTCGACGGGGCGCCCCGCGAACATCGAGAGCGCGCGGACCAGAGCGATCGCGAGCGCCGAGGAGCCGCCGAGGCCGGAACCGCGCGGGACGTCCGTGCGGGTCGTGATCCGCAGACCGGAGAGGCCGAAGTGCTCGAGCGCCTTCGCGATGAGCGTCACGCGGTCATCCGCCGCGAGCTCGCGAATCGTCGAATACCGCGCCCGGACGCCGGCATCGGTGAGCTCGATCTCGATCGCCTCGTGCGCCAGCGCGACGACCTCGCATTCGGCGAAGGTCGAGATCGCCATGTTCACGGTGCGCGACCCGGGGTGGAACAGATAGAGGGGCCAGAGGTCGAGAGTCCCGCCGGCAAGGTCGGCACGGGCGGGGACACGCGCAACGATTCGGGTCATGGGAGGGTAGTAGCTAGTATCTGGTGGCCAGTAGCTAGTGAAGACTCATCTTACTTTGCACGTGATGGCGCACACAACCAGCACGAGCTACCAGCTCCTTGCTACTGGCTACCGACTTGCGATGAGCGTCTCGCCCGCGACCACGGGCAGCTTCGCGGCGTGGGCGGCGACGAGGTCGCCGAAGCGGTCGAGCTCGGATCCGCGCAGCGGATCGGGCGTGACCGAGCGGAGCTTCAGCGGATTGATCCACTTGCCGTTTTCTCGGACGCGGTAGTCGAGGTGCGGCGCGGTCGCGAGGCCGGTCTCGCCGACGTAACCGATGACCTGCCCCTGGCGGACCTTGACTCCCGCGCGGATGCCCTTCGCGAAGCGCGACAGGTGGAGGTACGCCGTTTCGGTTTTCGCGCTGTGGCGCACGCGAATCCAGTTCCCCTCGCCGTCGCCGCGTCCGGCGTACGCCACGACCCCGTCCGCCGTGACCATCACCGGCGTCCCGGTCGGCGCGCCGTAATCGACGCCGTAATGCGGACGGAAGCGCTTGAGAACGGGGTGATACCGGCGATGCGTGAAGCCGGACGTGATGCGGCTGAACTTGAGAGGCGATTTGAGGAACTGCTTGCGGAGAGGCGCGCCGGAGGCGGTGTAGTACCCGGCGGTGCCGTTGCCGCGCTCGAAGTGGAACGCCTCGTAGGTTGCCCCGCGGTGGTGGAAACGCGCCGCGAGGACGGGGCCGTAGCCGGCGAACTCGGAGCCGACGAAGTGCTTCTGGACGGTCACGCTGAACCAGTCGCCCTGCTGAAGCCGGAAGAAGTCGATGTCCCACTGGAAGATGTCGGCGAGCTGGGCGGCAATGGCGGGGTCCTCGCCGGCGCCGACGATCGCGTCCCAGAGCGAGCTCTCGATCCCGCCGACGATCGCGGCGTCGACGCTCGTCCGCGGCGCTTCGACTTCCTCCACGGCGAACCCGGCGCCGTCGCGCCGGGCGCGAATGCTTCCCCAGCCGGACACGAGCACCTCGACCTCGGTCGTCTCGCCTCCGGCGGTGCGCCGGTACCGGACGAGCTGGCCGGGGCGAATCCGGCGTGGATCGAGCGAACCCCGCATCGCGGCGACCAGAGCGTTCGCTTCCTCGCGCGAGAAGCCGCACGCCTCGAAGACGACGTCGAGCGTATCGCCCCGTTCGATGCTGACGTAGCCCGTGTGTTCCGGAAGGGGAGGATAGGCGGCGGTCTCGGCGGCGACGAAATCGATCGGGGGCTTTTCGCTCCAGGCGGGAGTGGCCTCCGCGGGTGCGGGGCGATCGCCGAGCGTGATCATGAGGAGAGGGACGACCAGCGGAACGACCGCGAAATAGGCTCGCGTCGCCCGGAGCACCCCACCCACTCTTGCGCCCATGGCGCTCAACCTTTTCATCGCCTGCGGTTACGGCACTGCGACGTCAATGGACCTGTCCGCATGGTAACAAGCGCCACGCGGCGAGCGCAACCGCTTGTGGGCGCGCCGTCCCGGCGCGCACCCCGCGAGGGACTGACGCTGGCGCCCGGAAGGGCTCGCGGCGAGACGCCGCGGCCACACGATCCGGCGGAAGAATGTTCAGGGTGCCGACGGCTCGGGCTCGAGGGAGAGGATGTGCATCGACGGCCCGTCTTCAGTCGTTCCGTCCGCCGGGCGAAACCCGTTCGGGATTTCGAACAACACTTCGGGGATGGTCTCGATGCGAACGTTCGAGAGGAGGATCTCGGAAGATTGCGTGCGCGAGGGGCGCTCGGGGAGCTGCCCGCCCGTGCGCACCAGGTTGCCGACGCCCGTCGTGGTGGTCGTCGTGACCTGCCGCAGCGGCAGGCCTTTCACCTTCGCCATCTCGGCCGTGATGATCTTGTCGAGCTCGGGGTTACCGGTCCGGAACGGCTGTCCCTCGAGAAAGGTTTCCGCGACGTCGCCGAAAGCCGAGGTCGTCCACTTCTCGATGATGGACTCCACCCGCTGCGTGAGCTCGATCGAACCCGGCTTCCAGGTGATGTCGTAGTTGGTCACGATCCGGTAGTGCGTGGTGGGGAACCCGGAGACCATCGGCTGTCCGGGGAGTTGCTCGACGCGGGTCTTGAAGTTGGTGATCTCGAGGTTCGCGGCGCCGATGCGGCTCGCGATCGCGGCCACGTCGATCGTGGCGTAGCTCTTCTGCTCCGGATTGAGCAGCGTCACTTCGCGCTGTCCAATGAGGGAGAGAATGACGGTCCCGGCGGGATAGAGGTTTCCGCCCGTGAACTCGATGCGGCTCCGAGTCCCGTCGATGATGCCTTTGCCGGTCGCTTCGGCCGGCTTCGCGTTGATGCCGTCCGAGCGGTTGACCTGACGGAAGTCGTAGACGACCGCGGCGGACGCGGGCGTCGCGAGAAGAACGGCGACTACCAGCGGAAGGACTCGATTCATGCGGACCTCCGACGACATCTTGATCAGAATAACACGACGAGCCCGGCGTCGCAGGGCCGCGGCTTCGCTTGAAATTTTCGTTTCTCGACGCCATGTTGGGCAGCGCATGTCCACGCGCGGCCGCCTCGCCGGCACGGTTCTCTTCCTTCTTCTCTTCCTTCCGGCGCTCGCGTGGAGCGGGGGTGTCCGCGGAACGGACGTCGAGCGGATCCTCCGCGAGGTCGGGGAAACCCAGAAGACGATCCGGACTCTCCAGGGGAGCTTCCGCCAGGAGAAGACGATCGGCCTCCTCGCCGCGCCGGAAGTCTCGACCGGCAGCTTCGTCTACTCCCGTCCGAATCAAGCGCTCTGGAGCTACCGCGCCCCGCACCGCGTCGAAATGCTCGTCAGCGACGGGTGGCTCACGACGTGGTATCCCGACCTCGACCGGGCCGAGCGCATCGAGATCCGCCGGTTCGAGGAGCGCATCTTCCGCTACCTCGGCGCCGTATCGGGCGCGATCAGCGATCTCGATTCGTACTTCCACGTCCAAAGGCTCGACGACGGCTCCGGGCGGCATCACGTTCTCGAGCTGACGCCGAAGAGCGCCCGGCTCGGCAAGCGCGTTCGCCGCATCCGCGTCACGATCGACCGCGAGTCCCATCTCACCTCCTCGCTGGAGTACGAGGAAGGGGACGGCGATACGACCCGCTACGACTTCTCCGATCTGCGGATCAACGCGCCGCTGGCCGCCGGCGCGCTCGAGCTGTCGCTCCCGCCGACCGTGCGCATCGAGACGCTCGTCGCGGGATCGAAGTGACCGACGTCTCCGCTTCGTCCCTTCTCGACTTCCGCCTTCTCGGACGGGATGGCGACGCGCGCCTCGGCCGGATCACGACCCGCCACGGGGAGATCGAGACGCCCGTCTTCATGCCCGTCGGCACGGCCGCCGCGGTCAAGGGCCTCACGACCGAGCAGCTCCGCGAGCTCGCCCCCCGCATCATCCTCGCGAACACGTATCACCTGATGCTCCGCCCCGGAGCCGACGTCATCGAAGAGCTCGGCGGCATTCATTCGTTCATGAACTGGGACGGGGCCGTGCTCAGCGACTCCGGCGGGTTCCAGGTGTTTTCTCTCGCCGACATCCGGAAGGTGCGGGAGGAGGGCGTGGAGTTTCAGAGTCACATCGATGGCTCGCGCCACTTTCTTTCGCCCGAGGGATCGATCGAGATCCAGGAGCGTCTCGGCGTCGACATCGCGATGGCGTTCGACGAATGTCCGCGCTCGGGCCTCGACCGCGGGGATGTCGAGACGTCGATGGAGATGACTTACCGGTGGGCCGAGAGGTCGCTGCGCGCGCGCCGCGGGCGCTCGGCACTGTTCGGCATCGTCCAGGGTGGCGCGTTCCCGGATCTTCGCCGGAGGAGCGCCGAGACGATCGGCGCGATGGCGTTCGACGGCGTCGCGATCGGCGGAGTTTCGGTGGGCGAGGCGAAGCCGGTGATGCTCGAGACGATGCGGACGACGGCGCCGCTTCTGCCGTCGGACAAGCCGCGTTACCTCATGGGCGTCGGCACGCCGGCGGACCTCGTCGAGGGGGTCGCGGCGGGGATCGACATGTTCGACTGCGTCCTGCCGACGCGGAACGCGCGAAACGGGACCCTGTTCACGAGCGAGGGGAAGATCGCGATCAAGAACGCCCGCTACCGCAGCGACGCCGGGCCGATCGACAACGCGTGCTCCTGTCCCACCTGCCGCAGCGTGAGCCGCGCGTACGTCCGGCACCTCTTCGTCGCGGGCGAGATCGCGGCCTCGGTCTACAACACGGTCCACAACGTCTGGTTCTACCTTGACCTGATGCGGAGAATCCGGGAGGCTATCGCGTCCCGCACGTTCGGCGAGCTGCGGCGCGAGCTGCTCGCGCGCCTGGCGGACGAGGAGACTCCCACGGCCGCCGAATAGCGAGCGGAACCCTCGCGCGAGGCGTACCGGGGCTGGATTTATTCTCGGGATATCCCGGTTCAGTACCCCGGTCGGAGCCGCGGGCGCGCAGCCGGGCTCCCGCCCAACCCGAAACGAGACGTCCGAAAAATGACTCCGATACTCCTGATGCAGCAGAGTCCGGGTGGAGCCGGCGCGCTGATCGTCAACTTTCTGCCGATCGCCGCGATCGTCCTCATTTTCTATTTTCTCGTCATCGCGCCGGCCGGGCGCCAGCGGAAGAAGACCGAAGCGATGCTCGTGGCCCTCAAGAAGGGCGACCGCGTGGTGACGACCGGGGGCATCTTCGGGCAGGTCCAGTCGGTCGACAACGACGTGGTGTGGCTGAAGATCGCCGAAAACGTGAAAGTCAAAGTCGCGAAGAACGCCGTTACGGGGCTCGTCGAGAGCCCGTCGAACGAGTAACGCGCGGCGCGGAGGATCCCGTTTGAACAAGAACATGTGGTGGAAGATCGCACTGATCGTGGCGGTGATCGCCGTGAGCGTCGCCGCGATCGTTCCGACGAAGAGCGATCCGGAGACGATTCCGCTGGGACTCGACCTCAAGGGTGGAACGCACCTGGTCATGCAGGTGAACACCGGGGACGCGGTGCGGACCGAAGTGGATCAGGCGCTGGAGCGCGTCCGCGTCCAGGCCCAGGATCTCGATCTGCCGGCGCCGCAACTCCGGCGGATCGAGAACGAGCCGGCGTTCCTGCTCGCTCCGCCGCAGGACGTCCCGGCCGCGGGCTACGAAAAGATGCTGGCCGACTCGTTCCTCGATTACGAGGCGGAGCGGACGGCCGAGGGGATCCGCGTGAGGCTCAGCGACGCCGCGCGCGCGATGATCGAGGAGCAGACCGTCACGCAGGCGATCGAGACGATCCGGAACCGCGTCGACGCCCTCGGCGTGACCGAGCCGATCATCGCCCGCCAGGGCGGGATCCGCGGCAGGAACATCGTCATTCAGCTCCCCGGCGTCGACGACCCGCAGCGCGTGAAGGACATCATTCGCACGACGGCGCAGCTCCAGTTCCGCATCGTGGAGAGCGGGACGTTCTCCGACGCGCAGGCCGCGTACAACGACGTGCCGGCGAACATGCGCGACCAGGTGGAGGTCCTGCCGATCGACGCGACCGACGAGTTCGGCCGCGTGACGGGACGGCAGTACATGGCCGTCAACAAGAGCGTTCCGGTGACCGGCCGCGACCTCAAGACGGCGCGCGTGCAGAAGGGGCAGCTCGGGGAGCCGACCATCGGCTTCTCGCTCACGCCCGACGGCGGCGACAAGTTCCACGCGCTCACGTCCGCGAACGTGAACCGGCAGCTCGCGATCGTGCTCGACGACAAGATCGAGTCGGCTCCGACGATCAACTCGGCCATCGCCGATCAGGGCGTGATCGAAGGAAGCTTCACGCCGTCCGAAGCGGCCGACCTCGCGCTCGTTCTCCGGAGCGGCGCGCTGCCGGCGTCGCTGACGACGCTCGAGGAGCGCACCGTCGGCCCCTCGCTCGGACTCGATTCGATCCGAGAGGGCATCACCGCGTCGGCGCTCGGCTTCGGCCTCGTGGTCATCGCGGTGCTGCTCTACTACCGCGGCGCGGGTGTCAACGCCGTCGTCGCGCTGCTCATGAACCTCGCGATCCTTCTCGGCGCGATGGCGTACCTCGACGCGACGCTCACCCTCCCCGGCATCGCCGGCATCATCCTGACCCTCGCCATGGCGATCGACTCCAACGTCCTCGTCTTCGAGCGGATCAAGGAGGAGATGCGGGCGGGCAAGTCGGTCCGGGCGTCGATCGACTCCGGGTTCACGCTCGCGTTCGGCACGATCATCGACACGCATCTGACGACGATCATCGCGGCCCTGTTCCTCTTCCAGTTCGGGAGCGGGCCGGTCAAGGGGTTCGCCGTCACGCTGCTGATCGGTCTCGCGGCGTCCGTCTTCACCGCGTTCTTCGTATCGCGCGTGATCTTCGAAATGGTCTATTTCCGCGGTGAACGGCGCCCGGCGCGCCTGAGCATCTGAGGTCCGGCACATGGAACTGTTCGTCAACTCGAAATTCGACTTCGTCCGCTGGCGCTTCCACGCGCTGGCGCTCTCGCTCATCGTCGTCGCCATCGGCGGGATCCTTTTCTTCACGCGCGGCTTGAACGTGGGGATCGACTTCGCCGGCGGCGCGACCGTCGTGCTCCGGTTCCAGGAGGAGCCCCCCGTCGCCGAGCTCCGCGCGAGCGTCGACAACGCCACGATCCAGCGGTACGGCGAGGCCGGCGAGAACTCGGTCCTGGTGCGGATTCCCGTCGGCGAGGGAGAGCGTGACTACGCCGGACAGGTCGTCGAGAATCTCGACGAGCGCCTCAATGCCGGCGTGGCCGGAAAGCTCGACCTCAACCTGCAGGGCCGCGCGGCCATCGCCGACCTGCTGCGGGACGCCGATCCCGACAACCGCGGCAGCTCGCCGGACGCGGCCGCCGCGTACGACGCGATCGCGGAGAAGATCATCGACCGGCGCTCCGAGCTCGGCATCTTCACGGACCTTTCGCAGGCGACGTCGGTCGAGGGCGTCAGCCCCGCCGCCGCGACCCTGCTGCGCGAGCGCGCCGCGCTCGGCCGCTTCAACGTCCTCAGCCAGGAGACCGTCGGTCCTCAGGTCGGCGAGGATCTCCGGATCAAGGCGATCTGGGCCATCATCCTCGCCACCCTGGCGATGGGCGCCTACATCGCGGTCCGCTTCGACGTGAAGTTCGGCGTCGCCGGCATCGTCGCGCTCGTCCACGACTCCGCGCTCGCGCTCGCGTTCATGCTCATGATCAACGCGGAATTCGCGATCATCACCGTCGCGGCGTTTCTCATGATCATCGGTTACTCCATCAACGACTCGGTCGTCGTCTACGACCGCGTGCGGGAGAACGTGAAGAAGCTGCGCATGCGCGAGGACTTCGAGACGGTCCTGAACAAGTCGCTGAACCAGACGCTGTCCCGGACGATGCTCACGGGCGGCTCGGTGATGCTCGTCCTCCTCGCCCTCATTTTCCTCGGCGGCGAGGTGATCCACGAGTTCGCCCTTCTGCTGCTCGTCGGAACCATCGCGGGGACGTACTCGACGCTGTTCCTCGTTCCCCTGGTCGTCATCGCCTGGAATCGCCGCGCGTCGTCGTCGAAGAGCGCGTACGGCGCCGCGGATCGTCGCGGCGAGTCGCGCGTCGGCGAACCCGCCGCGGCGAACGGCCGGAAGCGCTGACGCAGGGATTTCGATCCTCGCAAGTACCAGCGGTTCAGTTGGTTACGGAGATTCAGTCCTCCGCGCCGCCGTGCGCGCTCGGTGGTAGACTCGCGCCGCCATGAACGGTGACGCCAAGCCCCCGAAAATCCAGCGGGAGGACGCTCTCGAGTACCACGCCCAAGGGCGGCCGGGAAAGATCGAAGTCGTCCCCACGAAGCCGACGGTCACGCAGCGTGACCTCTCCCTCGCCTACACGCCGGGCGTCGCGCAGCCCTGCCTCGACATCGCGCAGAACCCCGCCGACGTCTACAAGTACACGGCGAAGGGGAACCTCGTCGGCGTCATCTCGAACGGCACGGCCGTTCTCGGCCTCGGCTCGATCGGCGCCGCCGCCGGAAAACCCGTCATGGAAGGGAAGGGCGTCCTCTTCAAGCGCTTCGCCGACATCGACGTCTTCGACCTCGAGCTCGACACGCAGGACGTCGAGGAGTTCATCAACGCCGTCCGCCTTCTCGAGCCGACCTTCGGCGGGATCAACCTGGAGGACATCAAGGCGCCGGAATGCTTCGAGATCGAGCGCCGCCTCCAGGAGGCGATGAACATTCCGGTCTTCCACGACGACCAGCACGGGACCGCGATCATCTCCGCCGCCGCGTTTCTCAACGCGCTCGAGATCGCCGGCAAGAACATCGCCGACGTGCGCGTCGTCGTCTCCGGCGCGGGCGCGGCGGCGTTCGGCTGTCTCTGGCTGTACGAGGAGCTCGGCCTGAGGCGGGAGAACGTGATCCTCGTCGACAGCAAGGGCGTGATCTACGAGGGTCGCGAAGAGTACATGACCGACGAGAAGCGGAAGTGGGCCGTGAAGACGAAGGCCCGCACGCTCGCCGAAGTCATGAAGGGAGCGGACGCGTTCATCGGACTTTCCGTCGGCGGCCTGGTGACCCAGGACATGGTCCGCTCGATGGCGAAGAACCCAATCGTCCTCGCGATGGCGAATCCCGATCCCGAGATCGGCTACGAAGAGGCGACGGCCGCGCGCCCCGACATCATCATGGCCACGGGGCGGTCCGACTACCCGAATCAGGTCAACAACGTTCTCGGCTTTCCGTTCATCTTCCGCGGGGCCCTCGACTGCCGCGCGACGAAGATCAACACGGAGATGAAGCTCGCGGCCTCGAAAGCGCTCGCCGATCTCGCGAAGATGGACGTTCCCGACGCCGTTCTCCGCGCGTACTCGGTCTCGGAGCTGAGCTTCGGCCGCGATTACCTCATTCCGAAGCCGTTCGATTACCGCGTCCTGCTGCACGTCCCCGTCGCGGTCGCGCAGGCCGCGGCCCGGACAGGCGTGGCGCAATTGCCGATCGAGGACTATGACGAGTACCGCCTCCAGCTCGAGGCGAAGCTCGGCCGCTCGCGCAAGCTGATGCACATCATCTTCGGCCAGGCGAAGAGCGCGCGGAAGCGGATCGTCTTCCCCGAGGGCGACCACGAGAAGATCGTGCGCGCGGCGAAGATCCTCGTCGACGACGGCATCGCGGACCCGATCCTTCTCGGTCCCGAGGCGCAGATCCGCGCCGCGCTCGAGGAGTACGCCGCCGCCGATCGCGGGATCACCGTGATCGACCCGGAGAAGTCGCCCGACTTCGACCGCTACGCGCGCGTCCTTCAGGACCTCCGGAAGCGGAGCGGCATCACGCGGTCCGACGCCGAGAAGCTGCTCCACGTCCGGAACTACTTCGGGATGCTCATGCTCGAAGCGGGAGACGCGGACGGCGTGATCTCGGGCCTCACGATGTATTACCCCGAGACGATCCGTCCGGCGCTGCAGCTCGTCAAGACGCGAGAAGGGGTTCGCCGCGCCTCGGGCGCGTACCTCCTGATGTTCAAGGGGCGGGAGCTCGTCCTCGCCGACACGACCGTGAACATCGCGCCGACGGCGGAGGACCTCGTCGAGATCGCCATCCAGACGGCGGAGACGGCGCGCCGCTTCGGGCTCGAGCCGAAGATCGCGATGCTCTCGTTCTCCAACTTCGGATCGACGCCCCACGCGCACCAGGAGAAGGTCAAGCGCGCCGTCGCGCTGCTCCAGGAGAAGCATCCCGATCTCGCCGTCGACGGCGAGATGCAGGCGGACACGGCGCTCGTCCCGGAGATCGCGGCCGATTACCCGTGGAGCCGCATCCAGGGCGATGCGAACGTCCTCGTCTTTCCGGATCTCCAGTCCGCGAACATCGCCTACAAGCTGCTGTGGCGCGTGGCGAACGCGGAGGTCATCGGGCCGATCCTGCAGGGACTCGCCCGCCCCGTGCACGTGCTCCAGCGTGGCGTCGACGTGAACGACATCGTGAACATGACCGCGATCGCCGTGCTCGACGCGCAGGAGAACGAGCGCCAGGGACGCGACCCCCGCCTCCAGGCGCGCCTCCCCCTCGGCGGAAGCGTCAAGGCGAAGCCGTGATTCGCGGTTCTTGAACGCAGAACGCAGAACGCAGAACGAAGAAGTGAGAAAGACGCCGGGCGGAGGGCTTTCTCCCTTCTACGTTCTGCGTTCTGCGTTCTGCGTTCGAAACCATCGCGGAATCTCCCGCCCCCCTGACGCATTCACAATCCTGAACCATGGCCAAGGTCGCGGTCGCGATGTCCGGCGGGGTCGATTCCTCGACCGCCGCGTACCTCCTCAAAAAGGAGGGGCACGAGGTTCTCGGCATGTCGATGCAGATGTACAACGCGCTCGACCATGCGGAGACCACGTACGGCGGATGCTGCACGCTCGACGACCTCGCCGACGCGCGGCGCGTGGCGTGGAAGCTCGATGTCCCCTATTTCGTGCTGAACCTCGAGGCGGAGTTCCGCGAGATGGTCGTCCGGCCGTTCGTCCGCGGCTACCTCGCCGGCGACACGCCGAGCCCCTGCGTTCTCTGCAATACGCATGTGAAGTTCGCGCTGCTGCACCAGAAGGCGTTCACCGTCGGCGCGGAGCGGGTCGCGACCGGCCACTACGCGCGGATCACGACCACCGCCGACGGGCGGCTCGAGCTGCGCAAGGCGTTGGATCTCTCCAAGGACCAGTCGTACTTTCTGTTCGAGCTCACGCAGGAGCAGCTCGGACACACGCTCTTTCCCCTCGGAGAGCTGCTGAAGAAGGACGTGCGGAAGATCGCGGCGGAGGCGGGACTGCCGGTCGCGGAGAAGAGCGAGTCGTTCGAGATCTGCTTCGTCCCGCGGAAGGACGGCTACGCGAAAGTCGTCGAGCGGGAAGCGCTGAAGCTCGCGGCCGGCGGAGAGAACGATCCGGTCGCGCGCGTCGAGTCCGCCGCGGGGGAGATCGTCGACGTGGCGGGGAACGTCGTCGGCCGCCACGACGGCTACTACCATTTCACCATCGGCCAGCGCCGCGGTCTCGAGCTCGGCGGGTTCGCGGAGCGGACGTACGTCGTCGACGTCGATCCCGTTTCGCGCCGCGTCGTGATCGGTCCGGGTTCGGCTCTCGAGAAGACGGAGCTCGTCGCGCGCCGCGTCCACTGGATCGCAGGCGAGCCGCCGCGTGGCCCGATCGAGGTCGGCGGGCGCGTCCGTTCGCGCCAGACGGAGGTCGCCGCGACCGTCGTCCCGCAGGGGGACGGGACCGCGAAGGTCACGTTCGCCGCGCCGCTCCGTGCCGTCGCGCCCGGGCAGGCCGTCGTGTTCTACCAGGACGACCTCTGCCTCGGCGGCGGCTGGATCACGCGGGCGTAATTTCCGTTCCGGCACCCCTGGCGGGGCGCTGAATTCTTCATCGCCCTCGTGTCCGGGGGCAGCGCGCCTTCGGCGCTCGCCCCCGGCTACTTTCCCGCGCCCTAACGGCGCCGGACAATAGCCCCCGGCCACTCTCCCGCGGCCTAACGGGCGCGCCTTCGGCGCTCGCCCCCGGCTACTCTCCCGCGCCCTGACGGGCGCGCGTCCGGCGCTCGCCCCCGGCTACTCTCCCGCCCGAAGCGCGCCGGACAATAGCCCCCGGCCACTCTCCCGCGGCCTAACGGGCGCGCGTTCGGCGCTCGCCCCCGGCTACTCTCCCGCGCCCTAACGGCGCCGGACAATAGCCGGGGGTGAAGCGCGCGGAGCGCGCGAACCCCCGGAATGCGACGTCCTTGATGTTCAGGCGCCCCGCCAGGGGCGCGGGAGGCGCCTACTCTACCGTCACACTCTTCGCGAGATTGCGCGGCTGGTCGACGTCGGCGCCGCGGCGGAGGGCGATGTAGTACGCGAGGAGCTGCGTCGGGACGACCGTCAGGATCGGCTGGAGCGCCTCGACCGTCCACGGAATCTCGATCACTTCGTCGGCCATCGCCTTCGCTTCCTCGTCGCCTTCGTCGCAGATCACGAAGAGAATCCCCGCGCGCGCCTTCACCTCCTGCAGGTTCGAGATCACCTTGTCGCGTACGCGGTTGTGCGTGACGATCCCGACGACGGGAAGGTTCTCGTCGATCAGCGCGATCGGCCCGTGCTTCATCTCGCCGGCCGGGTACCCCTCGGCGTGAATGTACGAGATCTCCTTCAGCTTGAGCGCCCCCTCGAGCGCGATCGGGTAGTGGACGCCGCGCCCGAGGAAGAGGAAATCCTGCGCCTTGGAGTATTTGTACGCGAGCTTCTCGATGTGCGCCTCCTGCTCGCGCAGGATCCGCTCGAGCTTCTGCGGAATGACGGCGAGCTCGTGCATCGCGTACCGCAAGTCGTCCTTCGCCTCGCCGCGGAGCTGCCGGACGTAGAGCGAGAGCAGATAGAACGCCGTGAGCTGCGTCGTGAACGCCTTCGTCGAGGCGACGCCGATCTCCGGTCCCGCATTGGTGTAGATGATGCCGTCGGAGATCCGGGTCGCCGCCGAGCCGATCACGTTGCAGATCGTCATCAGCGTCGCGCCGCGGCGCTTCGCCTCCTGCATTCCCGCGATCGTGTCCGCGGTCTCCCCCGACTGCGTCACGCCGATGACGAGCGTGTTCTCGTCCGTGACCGGCTCCCGGTAGCGGTACTCCGAGCCGTAGTCGACTTCGACCGGGATGCGCGCGGCGTCCTCGAGGAGGAACTTGCCGACCAGACCGGCGTGCCATGAGGTTCCGCACGCGACGATATGGATCCGCTCGAAGCGCTGCCACCGCTCGGGCGTGAACTCGAGATCGTTGAAGAAGATCTCCCCCGACTCCTCGAACATCCGCCCGTTGAACGTCTCCTGGACCGCGCGGGGCTGCTCGTGGATCTCCTTGAGCATGTAATGCTTATAGCCTTCCTTCTCGGCGGCCACCGCGTCCCAGTTGATCCGCTTCGGCTCGCGCGCGACGGGTGCGTCGGAGCGATCGAAGAGGCGCACCCGGTCCCGATCGACGACGGCGTACTCGCCGTCCTCGAGGTAGATGATGTCGCGCGTGTAGCTGAGCAGCGGCGTCACGTCCGAGGCGACGATGTTCTCGCCTTCGCCGACGCCGATGACGAGCGGCGGCCCCTGGCGCGCCGCCATGATCGTCCCCGGCTCGTCGGCCGAGAGCATGACGAGGGCATAATGCCCGTCGATTTCACGCAGCGCCGCCTTCGCCGCCTCGACGAAACCCTTCCCGTCGAGATTCTGTTCGATCAGGTGCGCGACGACCTCGGTGTCCGTCTCGGTCTTGAACTCGTGCCCCTGACTCTGGAGCTTCTGTTTGAGCTGAAGGAAATTCTCGATGATCCCGTTGTGGATGACGACGATCTTTCCCTGGCAGTCGCGATGAGGGTGGGCGTTGTTCTCGTTCGGCTTTCCGTGTGTCGCCCACCGCGTGTGGCCGAGGCCGAAGCGGCCGCTCAGCGGCTCGCTTTCCAGCTTCTTCTCGAGGTTCGCGAGCTTCCCCTCGGCGCGCAGCACGCGCACGTCGTGATCGCCCACGACCGCGATCCCCGCGCTGTCGTAGCCGCGGTACTCGAGCTTTCTCAACCCTTCGACGAGGACGGGGACGACGTCCCGGTCCCCCACGTAACCGACGATTCCACACATGGGTCTTTCCTGGATCCGTTAGAATGCGCCGCCTGAAATGCGCAAGCTCGCATGGATCTTCACCGTGACGGTTCTCGTCGCGTGCGGGAAGGCCGGGCCACCGCGCCCGCCAGTCCCCCAGATCCCGAGGGCGGCGACGGATCTGGTTGTAGCACAGCAGGGGCCAACCCTGTTCCTTTCCTGGTCCTTCCCGACGCTCACGGAGGCGGGGACGACGCTTGGCTCGCTGGACCGGATCCGCGTGTTCCGGGTGGTCGAGCAACTCCCCGCGACGGCGCTCGAGCCGATCCCGATGCCGCCGGAGCCGGAGGGGGAGATGCCGCTTCCGCCGGCGCTGGCTCTGTTCACGGAGCGGCCGCCGCTCGCGCCGCAGCAGTTCGAGAAGCTGCGCGAGGAGATCGCGGCTCTCGAAGGCGACGAGATCCCGCGCGCGATCGCGGGCGGCCGCATCATCTACGCGGACACTCCGCCGCTGCAGACGAGCGATGCGCGCCCGATCCGCCTCCACTACGCCGTCGTCTTCGAAAGCGCCGGCGATCGGAGCGATCCATCGAACATCGCCTCGATCGTCGCGCTCCCCGTTCCGCTCCCGCCGCCGGCGGCGACGGCAACGCCGGAAGCGGCAGGCGTCGTCCTCTCGTGGGATGCCCCAAGGCGCTCGATACTCGGCACGGAGCCTCCGCCCATCGCCGGATACAACGTCTACCGCGTCCCGCCGGCGGGCGAGGTGCTCGTGCTGCAGCCGCCGGTGAACGAAGACGTGATCACCGAGACGACCTACCGCGACGTTCCCGCCTACGGAACCTACGGATACCGGATCACGGCCGTGTCGTCGTTCGAGCGGCAGCGGAACGAGAGCACGCCCGCGACGGTCGCGGAGGTCGAATTCCGCGATCTCGAGCCGCCGCCCGCGCCGCAGAACATCGTGACGCTGACCGAGGAGGACTCGATCCGGCTGATCTGGGATCCGGTCGAGGCGCCGGACCTCGCGGGATATAAGATCTACCGCGAGACCGATCGCGGGCGCGTGACGCTCACGCACCAGCCGGTCGAAGAGACGGCGTACCGCGACACGCGCATCGAGCCGGCGACGACGTACGTCTACTTCGTGACGTCGATCGACGAGAACGGCAACGAGAGCGCGATGACGCCGTCCGCGCCGGTACTGTCGCCACGTTAGTTGCTGGTTGCTCGTTGTTCGTTGTTCGTTGTTCGTTGTCCGTTGTCCGTTGTCCGTTGTCCGTTGTCCGTTGCTTCCTCGCATACCACAACGCTCGTCATCCTGAGCGAGGTGGTGCGGGTGGGTGTGAGCGAAGGATCTCCTCAGCCGCGTCTCAATTCGGAGTCCGTCGCGAGTCTGAGTCGCAGCTGAGGAGATCCGGAGCCTGCACTGAGGAGCGGCAGCGACGAAGTGTCGCTTCGCTCCTCAGGATGACGACTCCCCGCAAAGAACTGACAATCCACCTGACGACTGACGACTGACGACTAGCAACTACTCCAGCATCGACCGCAACTCTTCCGGATCCGTCGTCGGGGCGAGGCAGTGATATCCCTCGCAGACCCACGCGGCTATGCGGTCCTGCGGCTTGTCCTCCATGAGCGGAAGGTCGCGCGCGTCGGACCAGACGAGGATGCGGCTCGGGAGGAACGACTCGCCGACGACCTGGAGAAGCGTGCGGAACCCGAGGTCATCGCGAGGGCCGGTGATCGCGATCTCGCGAACGTTCCCGGCGGCCCACTCGGCGGCGTGCGCGAGGAGGAATCCGAATGCCGACGGATACCGCCGCGCGAGCGGCCAGAGCGCCTCGAGCGCCGTGCGCGCCGCCCGCTCGAGCTTCGCGTCGCCGTAGTACGCCGCGAGGCGGAAGAGCGCGGCGACGGCGAGGGAGTTTCCCGACGGCGTCGCGTTGTCGAACGCATCGCGCGGGCGCGTGATCAGGCGCTCCCCGTCGGCGGGCGTATCCCAGAACGCCCCCTGATCCGCATCGCGAAAGCGCTCGAGGATCGCGGCGGCGAGCGTCCGCGCACTCTCGAGATACGTCCGGTTCTGCGTCGCCTCGAACGCGGCGATCATCCCCCACGCCACTCCGCCGTAGTCCTCGAGCAGGCCGTCGATCTTCGCGACGCCCTCCTTCCAGCTTCGCGTAACGCGGTCTCCGGAGACGAGCTTCGCGAGAAGGAAGTCGGCGTTGCGCACGACGACCTCGCGGAGCTCGTCCGAATCGAACGCGAGCGCGGCCTCCGCGAACGCCGCGAGCATCCAGCCGTTCCATCCGGCCAGGACTTTCTCGTCGCGGCCAGGGCGCGCGCGC
>JBOGJQ010000391.1:0-5663 GCA_050745405.1 Thermoanaerobaculia bacterium
CGCTTCGCGCGCGCCCCCGGCTATTTTCCAGCGCCCTCCGGGCGCGACGACATTCCTCTCCGGGATCTTGCCTCCCGTCGGAGCGGAACCTAAATTATCGGCAACTCCCCTTTTCAACCGGTTCCCAAAAATTGCTGTACGGCGGTGCGGCGTGAGCTCCTGCGAGGGCTCCGCATGCCCGAGAAGGAATCTGACTATGCCGGTCCTCTCGCGGTTCCTCGTCGTCTTCGCTCTTTTCGCCTCGGTCGCCTCGGGGCAGAACATGACCGGCGTCTGGGAAGGGACGTGGAGCGGCACGGAGACCGAGCCGGAGTGCGGCTCGGTCCAGCGCAGCGGCCAGATCGAGCTGCGGCTCGTGCAGGCGGGCTCGGCGTTCCACGGCTCCATAAGGGTGGCGAACGTGGCGAACTGGAGCACGTGCCCGCCGGGAAACGAGACCGTGATTCTGGCACTGTCCGGTTCCGTCTCCGGATCGAGCGTGATGGTGACGGTCAGCGGACCCGACGAGGCTCTCCACATGAGCGGAAACGTCTCGGGTGACCACCTGACGCTTTCGTTTAGCGGCGGCGGGACCGCCGGCTCGGCGACGCTGATGCGCACGAGCAGCGGCGCGGGCGCCTTCACGGGCGCGTGGAACGGGTCCTACACGTTCACGGGTCTCTGCAGCGGCGGGTCGCGGTCGAACAGCGGTCCGGCCACCGTCTATCTCGTTCAGTCCGGAAGCAGCGTCTCCGGCGCGCTCGTCTTCGCGAACTTCGTGGACGTCGAGGAGAACTGCTCGCTCTCGCCAACTTACGTTCTGGCAGGTCCCGTCTCCGGGTCTGTCTCCGGCAACTCGATGACGGCAACGTTCTTCGTCGTAGACAACCCCGAAGAACCGGTGAGCGAGATTCCCTTCTCGGCGACGGTGTCAGGCGACACGCTGTCGGGCAGCGGCGCGCAGGGCCCGGGCTCCCTCTCGTTGACCGTGACGCGCACCGGCGGGGCGGCGGCACCGGTCATCCTGTCGTTCGCGGCGACGCCAGCGTCGGTGCGCCCCGGTCAGAGCGTGAGTCTCACGTGGACGACCTCGGGCGCGACCTCGGCCTCGATCGATCATGGCGTCGGCACCGTACCCGTGAATGGGTCGGCGATCGTCACGCCCAACGCGACGACGACGTACGTGCTCACGGCAACGAACGCGTCGGGCTCCGATACGGCGAGCGTCGTCGTCGAGGTGAGCCAGGTCCCCGAGGTCGCGGTGTCAAAGTTCCCCGGCGGAATCGTGCAGCAGGCGGACACCGGCGGAGCCACGGACACGTTCGCGCTGACCAACTCCGGCGGCGCCGCGACGACGATCACCCTTTCGCAGTCCGGCGACTTCTTCACGGTGGCGCCGGCTTCATTCGATCTCGCGCCGGGCGGTGTACAGAATGTCACCATCACGGCGGCGGCACGTCCGGAGGCAAACTACGAGGGTGCGGTGACCGTCGCCGGCACCGGCGTGCCGACGGGAACGTCCGTTCCGGTCCGCCTCCTCGCCGTCCAGCCTCCGTCAGGGCCCGTCACCGCGGACGCGACGAGCAATCGCGTCGACGTCTCCGAGGGCGCTGGCGTCCCGGCGACCGGGAGCGTCGGATTCACGAATACGGGGACGGCGCGTCTGGTCGGCGCGGTCATCAGCGACAGTCCCTGGCTCGGCGCGCCCAGGGGCGCCGTCCTCATCGAGCCGGGCGTGACGGCGACGATCACCTTCACCATCGATCCATTGAAACGTCCCGACGCGGAATCCGCTCAGGGATCAATCGTCGGATCGCTCCAGCTCGTGTTTCCGTCCGGACCGGCCGGTAAGGTTCGACCCAGCGGCGGCGGCCTGCCGACCGGATCGACGACCGTCACCGTCTCGCACACGCTGACGACTCAGGTCACGCCGACCACGCCGCCGCCGCTGCAGGGCGGCGAGATCGCGCTCTTTCTTCCGGGAGTCGGCCACGTCTTCGGCGGTTTCGGCGCGCTCTTCATCTCGGACGTCGGGTTCCTCAATCGCGAGGCGCAGCCGATCACCGAGATCCAGGCGTACTTCACGCCGCGCGGAACGACCGCGGCGTCCCTCGCCTCGATCCAGAACCTCGCCGCGAGTCAGCCGCTGGTCTTCAGCGACATGATCAGCTCGATCTTTCAGAACGAGGCGAGCACGGGGAGCCTTCAGATCCGGACGGCGCAGGTCTCCGATCTCTCGCTGAACGCGAACATTCTCAATATCGGCAAAGCGACCGGAAGCTACGGGACGACGATTCCGGTCTTCCGGTCCGACCGCGGCGTTCCGGCCGGCGGACAGGTCTTCATCCCCGGTCTGCGGCGCGACGATCTGTTCCGGACGAACGTCTTCCTCCAGGAGACGTCCGGCGCGCCGGCGAACCTCCGGATGGATTTCCTCAACGCGGAAGGAGTCGTCGTCGGCAATACGAGCGAGGCGCTCGACCCGTTCGAGCTGGCGCAGGTTCTCAATCCGCTGCCGCCGGGCGCCGTCGCCACGATCGTGACGAACGAAGACGGGTCGGCCGGCAGATTCCTCGCGTACGCGACGCCCGTCGACAACGCCAGCGGCGACGCCTGGAGCGTCGCGGACTGGGGCCGCGTCATGGGCTTCGGCCCGTCCGAAATCGTGGTGATCCCCGTGGCGGGAGCGGTCCACGGAGCGCTGAACACGTATTTCCGCACCGACTTCGCCGTCATGAATACCACCGAAGCTCCCGCGACGGGCCGCTTCGACTATTTCGGCCGCGCCGGAGAGCGCGCGTCGGCGGACGTCGATCTCGGGCCGCTGCAGTCGCGCGTCATGAGCGACGTCATCCAGTCGCTGTTCGGCATCACGACGGACTCGATCGGCTACGTCACGTTCACCACGTCGAGCGGCAGCTTCGCCGTGACCAGCCGGACCTACACGACCGAGGTCGGGAAGACGACGACGTACGGGACCGCGGTCCCTCCCGTTCCCGTATCGGCCGCGCTGCGCGCCGGGACCGTGAAACGGATCGGCGGCCTCGACGACGCGTCCATCGCCACGATCTCCGCCGGCCGCCCCGGAACGTTCCGCACGAACGTGGGTCTGGTCGAGGTCACGGGCGCGCCCGCGACGGTCCGCCTCACGCTGTCGTACATCTACCCTCTCGGACGGATCTCTGCCCGCGGCACCGTGTCGCGCGAGTACCCGCTCGCCGCGCGCGAGTTCCGTCTGATCAGCGTCATCGCGAACGAGTTGCTCGGCTCGGCGCGCACGTCCCTCGGCGATCTCCGGAACCTGCAGCTCGATTTCGAGGTCGTGAGCGGCGAGGGCGCGGTCATTCCGTTCGCGACGGTCACGGAGAACGGAACGAACGACACGATCCTCCGGCTGGACTGACGTGTTTGTTGTTCGTTGTTTGTTGTTCGTTGTCGGTTGAACGGACAACGAACAACTATGCCGAGGCTTCTTCGAGCGAGAGGGAGCGAACGACCTCGAGGAACTGCTTCTGGTCGACCGGCTTGCGCAGGACCTGCCGCACGGCCTCGTCGTTCTGGATGATCGCGTCGGGCGTGAGGACGGGCGATGCCGCCGTCATCGCGATGACCGGCGGCGCGTAGCCGTATCGCTCGCGAAGACGCTCGATGAGCTCGAGACCGCTCATGTCGGGGAGCATCATGTCGAGAACGATCACCGCCGGTGGCGACACCTCGATCTGCTCGAGCGCCTCGCCGCCGGTTTTCGCCGTCGCGACCGCCAGCCGCGGCTCCCGCGCGAGAATCGCCGCGAGCAGCTTCCGCATCGTCTCGTCATCGTCGACGATCAGGACGTTCGCGGTGGAACTGGCCATGTGTGTGTCCATGATCCCACCAAACGCGCCCGAATTGAAGAGTCGGGTCAGCGGTTCGGGAGGATGACGAGCTCGCCGCCGAATCCGGTACCTCGGCGCCGCGCGTATCGCGCATCCTGAATCCACACGCGCGTCTCCGTCGGGGTCCGCTCGATCTCGTACCAGGGGAACCGCGCCCAGGTCATGAATCCCTGCACCTCCGGCGCCCGCCTCGCCGCGATCCATTCGGGCGTTTCGCGCGGCACCGGCAGCGTGTCTTCCTCGAGACGGAGGCCGCTGCCCCACTCCCACCCTCCGTAACGGTAGACCTTCGGCGTCTCCGCCACGATCTCCCACCGCCGCGGATCGAGCGGGTGCGGCGACGCCATGACGCGGGAGACTCGAGTGACACCCGCCGCGGCGAGCGCCTCGCGCGCGGCGGATTCCGTGAGCTCGTTCGCCGCGAGCCGGCCGCCCATGTAGAGCGCGGCGATCGCGAGAGCGCCGGTGGCGAACGCGTGGCGCCGTTCGGGCTTCGCGCGCCAGAGAAGGGCGAAAAGGAGCGCGGCGGCGACCACGCCGACGATGAGGAGGTACTCGTTCGACCGCCCGCCCACGACCCATGCGATCGCCGCGGTGAACAGCGCCCACGTGATCAGCAGGGCGCGCGTCGGCCGCCGCCCGGCCAGCCAGCCAGCGCCGAGAACGAGCCACAGGAGAGGATCCATGATGAAGACGGCGTCGCCGTAGCTCCACGATCCGTCGAACGGCATGAGCCACCGCATGCCGTAGTTGTTGAGCCAGTCGAGCGTCGGATGCGTCACGATCGCGAGCGCCGACAGAGCGAGGAGCCAGCGGGGGGAGGCGCGGCGGGACGGGTCCGGCCGCAATCGATCGTAGAGAAGCAGCAGTCCCGTCAGAACGAACGGAAGAACCACGAGCGCCAGGATTCCGTGCGTCCACCCGCGGCGGAATCCGAGGGCGAGATCGTGGTGGCCGGTGAAATAGAGGATCGAGTCGACGTCGGGAAGATTCGCGCCGGCGACGAGCGCGGCGGTCGCGAGGCGCGTTTTCCCGCCGAGTCGCGTGGCGGCGAGATTCGCACCGACGAGCGTATGGGTCAGCGGATCCAAAGCGCGCGGCATGGTAACTCATGATTCAATGCCCGTCATGGTGCCGACGCGGATCGACGGAGAATCGAAGGACCATCGGTTTCTCTTCGCGCACGGCGCGGGCGCGCCGATGGACACGCCGTTCATGACGCGGATCGCGCGCGGCCTCGCCGAGCGCGGCATCGAGGTCGTCCGGTTCGAGTTCCCCTATATGGCCGCCCGTCGCGAGACGCCGCCGCGCCGCCGCCCGCCCGATCGCGAGCCCGCGCTCGTCGCGACGTGGAACGAGGTGATCGAAACGTTCCGCGACGTCCGGCGCCTCGTGATCGGCGGCAAGTCGATGGGCGGACGTTTCGCGACGAAGGTCGCGGACGAGGCGCGCGTCGACGGCATCGTCTGCTTCGGCTATCCCTTCCATCCGCCGGGGAAGCCGTCGTCGCTGCGCACGAGTCACCTCGAGACGCTGCGCACGCCCGCCCTTTTCGTTCAGGGCACCCGCGACGCACTCGGCAGCCGCGACGACGTGGAGACCTACGCACTCTCGAAGGCGATCCGATTCGCATGGATCGAGGACGGAGACCATTCGCTCAAGCCGCGCGCGGCCTCCGGACGGACGGAAAAAGAAGCGCTCGAAGAGGCCATCACCGCCGCCGCGGCGTTCATCGTGGGCCCCTGATCAGCAATCAGCGTTCATCAATCGAAGATGTCCGCCGACGCGAAGCGACCGTGGGACGGGCGT
>JBOGJQ010000392.1:0-20802 GCA_050745405.1 Thermoanaerobaculia bacterium
CTCATCCCGAGCGTAGCCGTCATCCCGAGCGTAGCGAGGGATCAGGGACGGGTGGGGAACCCCTGATCGGAGACCTCAGGTCGGCGGGACGACGAAGATTCGCTCTCGTGCCGAGCGATGCCGCCGCGTCCCACGCGTCCCGCCCGACCCTGATCCCTCGCTACGCTCGGGACGACGACTCCCGACTCCCGACTCACGACTCACGACTCGACTTTGACCTTCTCCGCGAGCACCCGCAAATTCCAGCTCCCGTTTTCCCAGTGAATCGACACGATGGTCGCGAATGGCTCGCCGAGCGGCTTGTCGATCTTCGTCTCGAACATCTCGTAGAACCGCGTCGGGTTCTCGTACGTCCAGACGACCTCGGCGCGGCCGACGGTCGGCTGCGAGGGATGGCGGACGAAGTTCGCGATCCCGGTGACGCGCTTCTCCGCGATCCGCGCGCGGAAGGCGGGACCGCGCGCGCTCGGCACGGTCCCGAGAATCCGGAACCCCTCGGGCGTCGTGCGGGCGCGCACGACGTGCTCCCCTTCCGGCGAGACGGCCTCCTCGATCTCGACCAGTCCCGCGCGCTCGAGATTCGCGAGCGTCCGAAGGGTCTTCTCGTCGTACTCGTCCTTCGAAGATTCGGCGCTCCACCGCACCGCCTGCGGGACCTCGGCGTACGCCGGCTCGACCTCGAAGACCGACTCGCGCAGGACCTCGCGCGCGATCTCTTCGGTCAGCTCCGGCGGAGGACCACATGCGACGATCAGGATCGCGACGGCGAGGACGGCGGAACGCATGAGAGCCGCCGGTCCGCTTGACGCAACCGGCGCGCGGATGGTATCAGGCGCGCGCCGCGCCGCCGAACCACGAGTGTCCGGACTCCCCCGCCCCGAAAGGATCCCATGACGATCGCCGAACGGATCGCCTCCGCGATCGCCGCTCTCGTTCTCCGTCACGCCCGCGCCGTCCTCTGGGGTGCGGCCGCCGTCGCCGCGCTCTCGCTCGCCGCGGCGACGCTGCTCCGCTTCGACCCCGACCTCCTCCGGCTCGTTCCGCAGGAGAACCGCGAGATCAACGAGTTCCGCCAGGTTCTCGAGGACCTCGGCTCGCTCGACTATCACGTCGCCGTCGTGCGCGTCCCTTCCGGCCGGAGCGCCGAAGAGTACGAGGGATTCGTCGAGGACCTCGGGGCGCGCATCGAATCCTCGCCGCGGATCGCGAACGCGACCTGGCATCTTCCCGATCCGCTCGGCATGCTCGACGCCCTGCTGCCGCATGCGTTCCTGCTCCTCGACGAGCGCGAGCTCGAGCGCGCCTCCGCGCGTCTCACGGACGAGGCGATCCGCAGCGCGGTGGCGCGCAACCACGCGCTCCTCCAGACGCCGCAGTCGACCGCCGTCGAGGAGCTCGTCCGTTACGACCCCTTCAATCTGGTGCCGATCGTCCTCGACCGCTTCCGCCGATCGGGCGGCGACCTGAAACTCGACAGCTCGACCGGTTTCTATCTCTCGAAGGATCGGTCGACGTTCCTCATTCTCACGCGGCCGCGACGACCGGCGCAGGACCTGCCGTTCGGCCGGGAGCTGATGCGCGAATCGGAGGAGATCGTCCGCGCGGCGGTCGAGGAGCTCCGGAACACGGCGCCCGATCTTCCGCCGCCGAGGGTCGAGTTCACGGGCGGCTACGCCATCTCGACCGCCGACGCCGATCTGATCCGGCGCGACGTGATTTCGAACGTTCTCTTTTCCTTCTTCGGGGTTCTCGTCCTTTTTCTTTACGGATTCCGGCGCGTCGCGGCGATCGGCTACGCCGCGATTCCGATGGGGCTCGCCCTCGCCATGACTTTCGGCGTGGCGGGCCTGATCTTCGGCACGCTCTCGTCGGCGAGCGCCGGATTCGCCGCGCTCCTCGCGGGGCTCGGGATCGATTTCAATACCGTCCTGTACGGGCGCTACGTCGACGAGCGGAACCGCGGCCGCTCCCTCGCCGACGCGCTCACGACGACCCTCCGCACGACTCTTCCCTCCGTCGCGATCGCCGCCTCGACGACGGCGATCACGTTCTTCGCGTTCCTGATGACAGACTTCCGCGGGATGACGCAGATGGGCGTCCTCACGGGGATGGGGATCCTCTTCTTTTTCGTCTGCGTCGCGTTCGTGCTTCCCGCTCTGATCGTCGCGAACGAGGGAGGCCGCCGCGCCGGACGCGCGCCGCGCCTCCACCATCGCGGGTTCGGGGCGGAGAAGTTGATCGACGCCGCTCTCGCACGGCCGCGGACGACGGTCGCCGTCTGGGCGGCCATCGTTCTCGTCGCGCTCGGCCTCGCCACGCGGATCCGGTTCAGCGACAACATCGAGAGCCTCCGCGCCTCGGGCAACCGCGCGGTGGAGATCCAGCGCGAGCTGACCTCGCGCTTCGGCCAGTCGTTTCATTCGATGATGCTGGTCTTCTACGGCGACTCGGCCGAGGAGGCGCTCGCGAAAACGGCGGAAGTTCTGCCGCGGCTCGACGCTCTCGTGGCGAACGGCGAGATTGGCGCGTACCAGACGCTCGCGTCGTTCGTGCCGCCGGCAGCGCGCCAGCGGCGGGCGATCGCCTTCATGGATGCGCGCGGGTCCGCATTCGACGCCGACCGCATCGAGGCGACGTTTCGCGAAGCTCTCTCGGCGGAAGGATTCCGGCCCGCGATCTATGACGATTACCTCGCCGCGTTCCGGCGCTCGCTCGAGGCGGACGAGCCGGTTCCGGTCGCGGAGCTCCTCCTGCGCGACCGCTCGAATCTGAGCGCGAGATTCCTCCAGAGAGCCGGATCGCAGTGGATGTCGGTGGTCTATATCGATCCGCCGGGAGGGACGTGGGAGCGGCAGGTCCCGCCGGCCGTGACGGCGCTCGCGGACGACCGTCCGGACGCGATCGTAACGGGTGTGAATCGCGTGAGCGGCGCCCTCCGCCGCATCGTCCGCGCGGACGCGATCCGCGCCACGATCGCCGGCACGGCGGGCGTCCTCCTCCTCATGTTTCTCGGGTTCCGCCGCATCGGGACGTCGCTCCTCAGCTTCGTGCCGTTTCTCGCGGGCGCCGCGGGGATGGTCGGCGCGATGGCTTTGCTCGATCTCCAGTTCAACTTCATGAACGTTTTCGTCGGGCTCATGATCGTCGGCGTCGCGACCGATTACGCGATTTACATGCTGAAGCGGTGGATCGAGGATCCGCGGATGTTCCAGGACGGCGCGGCAGCGGAGACGGCGCGGTCCATTGCGATGGCCGCGGTGACGACGGTCGTCGGCTACGGGTCATTCGCCCTGTCGCACTATCCGGGGCTCCGCTCGATCGGCTACGCCTCGACCTTCGGCATCGGCTTCTCCGCCCTCGCGACGATGACGCTCCTTCCGGCGCTCCTCCACCTTCACGCCAAAAAGTCGCCAGTCGCCGGTCGCCAGTCGCCGGGGCAGTAGCGTCGTGGCCGCGGCGTCTCGCCGCGAGCCCTCCGGCGCCGCCGTCGTTCCCTGACGGGTGCGCGCCGAGACGGCGCGCCCACATCTGGCCGGGCCGGCGGGCGGATGACGTAGAATGCCGGCCGGGTCGACCGACCGCTGGAGACGCACGATGCAGCAAACGACTTCGCTCTCTCTTCCCTCGTTCGTCGCGGCGCGCCTCGAGCGCGATTCCGCGCTGCGCACGATCTTCGTGATCGCCGCGGCGAGCCTCATCCTCGCGCTGTCGGCGCAGGTCGCGATTCCCCTGCCGTTCTCCCCGATCCCGATGACGCTGCAGCCGCTCGCGGTGCTCCTGCTCGGAGCGGCCCTCGGTCCGGTCCGCGCGGGGATCGCCGCGCTCCTCTATCTCGCCGAGGGAGCGATGGGGTTTCCGGTGTTCTCGCAGGGCCGAGGCGGCGTGGCGATACTGCTCGGGCCGACGGCCGGGTATCTCTACGCGTTTCCGGTGGCGGCGGCGATCGCGGGATGGGCGGCGGAGCGGGGTTGGACGAAGCGCCCGCACCTGACGGTCACGGCGATGGCCGCCGCGATCGCGACGATCCACCTCGGCGGCTGGTCGTGGCTCGCGGGACCGATGGCGCTCGGCGCCGAGCGCGCGTTCGCGGTCGGCGTCCTGCCGTTCCTCGCCGGCGACGCCGTCAAGATCGCGCTGGCCGCGGTGCTGCTGCCGTCCGCGGAGCGGATCGTCTCCCGGTTCGCGCGTTAAGGAGAACCGAGCCGCAGATTACGCAGATAGACGCAGATTAGAAGAGCAGAAATCCAATCTGCGTAATCTGCGGCTCCCGTTCTCCTTTCGGCGCTAGACGCCCGCCCGCGGGCGCCGAGCGCGCGACGATTTCGATGACCGGCGCGCGGGCTTCATCTGCTGCGCGACCGGCTCCTCGTGCTCTTCTTCCGGCTCGGGCTCGGGCAGCATGTGCGCCTCGCGCCCTTCGCGCTCGACGGTTCTCTCCCCGGCCGCGTCGCGCGGCAGCAGCGCGATCTTCAGCACGTCCTCGATGTGATCGACGAAGTAGAACTTCATGTCCCGTTTGATCGGCTCGGGGACCTCGACCAGATCCCGCTCGTTGAGCTTCGGCAGGATGACCGTGTTGATCTTCGCCGCGCGCGCGGCGAGAACCTTCTCTTTCACGCCGCCGATCGGCAGGACCTCGCCGCGGAGCGTGACCTCGCCGGTCATCGCGACGTTCCGGCGCACCGGGCGGCCGGTGATCACGGAAATGATCGCCGCCGTGATCGTGATGCCCGCTGACGGCCCGTCCTTCGGAATTGCGCCGGCGGGGACGTGGATGTGGATGTCGTGCGACTCGAAGAAGTCGGTCGAGATCCCCTGTTCCTCGGCATGCGCCCGCGCATAGGTGAGCGCGGCCTGCGCCGACTCCTTCATGACCTCGCCGAGCTGCCCGGTGAGCTGCAGCTTCCCCTTGCCGCGGACGGCGATCGCCTCGATGAAGAGGATGTCGCCGCCGACCGCGGTCCAGGCGAGGCCCGTCGCCACGCCCACCTGATCGCGCTCGAGCAGCTCCTCGGCGAAGTGCTTCATCGGCCCGAGGTACTTCTCGACCGCGTTCTCCGTGATCCGGTACGCTTCCTTCGCCTTCCCCTCGGCCACTTCGACCGCGATCTTCCGCGAGATCGTCCCGATCTCGCGTTCGAGGTTCCGCAGGCCGGCTTCCTTCGTGTACCCGGTGATGATCCGGCTGATCCCCGAATCGGTCCAGGTCACGTTCGACTCTGCGATGCCGTTTTCGTCCAACTGCTTCGGGATCAGGTGGCGCTTCGCGATCATCACCTTCTCCTCGTCGGTGTAGCCGGAGAGGCGGATGACCTCCATGCGGTCGAGGAACGCGGGCTGGATCGTCTCGAGGACGTTCGCCGTGACGATGAACATCACGTTCGAGAGATCGTAGGCGACGCCGAGGTAGTGATCGCGGAACGAGAAGTTCTGCTCGGGATCGAGGACCTCGAGAAGGGCCGACGAGGGATCGCCGCGGTAATCGGCGCCGATCTTGTCGACCTCGTCGAGCATGAAGACGGGATTCGAGGTCTGCGCCTGATTGATCGCCTGGACGATGCGGCCCGGGAGCGCGCCGACGTACGTGCGGCGGTGGCCGCGGATCTCCGCTTCATCGCGGACGCCGCCGAGAGAGATGCGGACGAACTTGCGGTCGAGAGCGCGCGCGATGGAGCGGCCGAGCGAGGTCTTGCCGACGCCGGGAGGTCCGACGAAGCAGAGGATCGGCCCCTTCATCTTCGTTCCCTTGAGCTTCCGGACGGCGAGGTATTCGAGGATGCGCTCCTTGATCTTCTCGAGATCGTAGTGGTCCTCGTCGAGAATCGTCCGCGCCCGCTCGAGATCGTGATTGTCCTGCGACATCACGCCCCACGGGAGGCCGGTCATCCAGTCGAGATACGTCCGGATGATGGAGGTCTCGGCGGAATCGGGATGGGAGCGCTCCAGGCGCTTGAGCTGCTTCTCGACCTCCTCCTTGGCCTCCTCGGGGATCGATCTCTCCTCGATCTTCTTGCGGTAATTCTCGATCTCCTCCTGGACGTCCTCCCCCTCGCCGAGCTCGGACTGGATCGCCTTGAGCTGCTGGCGGAGGAAGTACTCGCGCTGGCTCTTGTTCATCTCGCCCTGCGCGGCGGTGGAGATCTCCTGCTGCATGGTGAGCAGGTTGATCTCGCGCACGACGAGCTCGTTGACCTTGCGGAGGCGCTCGATGGGATCGATCGTCTCGAGGATGTTCTGCGCTTCCTCGAGCTTGAGCTCGAGGTTGGACGCGGCGAGGTCCGTGAGGCGCGCGGGGTCGTCGAGATTCGCGGCGATGACCATGACCTCGGGGGAGATGTTCTTGCCGAGCTGCACGGACTTCTCGAGGTTCTGTTTGACCGAACGGATGAGCGCCTCGACCTCGAGCGGGCGCTCCTTCACCGCGGGCTCCTCGATGCGGGTGATCTTCGCCTTGAAGAAGGGGGCGGTCTGGATGAAGTAATCGATGCGGGCGCGCGAGAGACCCTGGACGAGGATGCGGATCCGCCCGTCCGGAAGCTTGAGCATCCGCATGATGATCGCCACGGTGCCGACGCGGTAGAGATCGTCTTCGCCCGGATCCTCGTTCTGGAAGTCCTTCTGCGCGGTCAGCATGATCACGCGGTTCTCGGCCAGCGCCTGATCGACGGCGTTGATCGATTTCTCGCGCGAGACCGAGAGAGGGACGATGATGAACGGAAAGATCACCAGGTCCTTGAGCGGGAGGACCGGCAGGACGTCCGGGATCTTGATCGCCTCTTCTTTGTTGGTTTCAGTGGGATCCGTCATTGCTCCCCCTCAGAGGCTGCTCGCTGCTTCCGCTATCCAATCACGACTCCGCCTCCTGCAACAACCGGCGGGACGGGGCGCGATGTCGGACGGGCAGGCGAAGCCATCCGCTGCAATGGCTGTTCCCGGGAGTATCTGCGCTTCGGGCCCCCGCCCGGGGACACGGCAACCGCAGATTGCGCAGATTGACGCAGATTAAAAAGCCAAAACCAATCTGCGTGAATCTGCGTAATCTGCGGCTCGGTTCCCCTTCTCGGGTCGGCGCGCGAGGACTCGCTGAAGAAAGGCCGCGTCTATTCCTCGTCGCGAAGCTGCGTGAGCTCGCGGACGAACTCCTCGACGTCCTCGAAGCGGCGGTAGACCGAAGCGAACCGGACGTACGCGACCTGATCGAGCTGCCGCAGGCGCGTCATGACGAGATTGCCGAGCTCCGCGCTCGAGATCTCGCGATCGGCCGAGTCCTGCATCGCGGCTTCGATCTCGTCGGCGACCGCCTCGAGGGTCGTCGCGGAGACGGGGCGCTTCCGGCAGGCGATGCGGAGGCCGCGCATCAGCTTCTCCCGGTCGTACGGCTCGCGGCGCTCGTCGCGCTTGACGACCTGGAACGGAACCGACTCGATCTTCTCGTAGCTGGTGAACCGGCGCTCGCAGCGGATGCACTCGCGCCGGCGGCGGATCACGTTTCCCTCGCGACCCTCGCGCGAGTCGACGACGCGGTCCTCGAGGTGGCCACAGTACGGGCAGCGCATGGACTCTCTCCGGCGGCCTGGGGCCGCGCGTGCGCGTCCATTATCGCTCCGCCGGCGCCCTCCCCGCCTCTCCGGCGGCCGTCTCGCCCAGGCGCGCGAGCTGGCGCAGGCTCAGCCCCTCGCGCACGAAGAGGACCAGGCCCGTCGCGATCACCGGCATCGTGCCGACGATGTGGAAGATCAGCGCCGCCACGATCGAGCCGTTCACGTCGAAGCCGTAGAAGTTCGTCAGCGCCATCTGCGCCGCTTTGTGGAAGCCGCCGACTCCACCCGGCGTGGGGATCCAGAGCCCGAGAATGGTCATCCCCGTCACGAGGAAGCTCGCGATGTACGGGAGCGGCCTTCCGATCGCGTGGAGGACGAGGATGAGCTGTCCCGTCAGACACGCCCAGATGCCGGCCGTGAGCAGGACGACCCGCGCGAAGACCGACGGCCGTCCCACGATCGCGACCGCCGCCGCGAGCGTGTCGAAAAAGTTGATCCAGCCGCGGCGGAAGCGCTTCGGCAGCAGCGCGGCGACCCGGTGCTGGAGGCGGCGCGATCCCTCGCGGAAGAAATAGACGACGACGATGAGCGCGACGAGCGCCGCGAGCCCCATCGCGGCCACTGTCGCCGCCGTGGGGATGAGGATCGCCTTTCGCGCCGTCGCGGGGTCGTCACTCAGCGTGCCCAGACCGGCGAGGGCGAAGACGATGACCATCGTGAGAACGGCGACCAGATCGATGATCCGCTCGCTCACGACCGTCGCGAGCGTCGTCGAAAAGCGCGTCCCCGTACGGCGGCTCAGCAGAGCCGGACGGATCAGGTCCCCCGCGCGCACCGGCAGGATCGCCGACGACATGAAGCCGATCGCGGTGGAGAGGAAGGTGTCGTAGAGCGGAGGCCGCCTTCCCGTCGCCGTCAGGATCGTTCGCCACCGCGCGGTCCGCAGCAGGAGCGCCGTGAAATTCGTCATGAGCGCGAGGACGAACCACGGCAGGCTCACGTCGGCCAGCGCCCGGAGGATTTCCCCGGGATCGCTGTTCCGCAGAAAGAGGGCCAGGAGCAGAATCGTGATGAGCGCGATCAGGGCGACGCGGAGGGACTTTCGCAAGCGGGTCCGGTTGTACCATACCGCCGACCGTGCACCAGATCGCGGTGTTCACCGACCCTCGTTTCACCGCCCACGACACGGGGCCCATGCACCCGGAACGGAAGGAGCGGCTCGCGGCGTCGCTCGAGGGAGCGCGCCGCGCCGGGATGGACGATCGCGTGCGGTCGGCCGAGACGAATCATCCGGAGACGGGGCGGATCATCGCGAAGGTCCACTCGCCCGAGTACGAGCGCGAGCTCGAGGAGGCGGTCGCGAGCGGGGCGCACTTCTTTCACTCGCTCGACAACCCCGTGTCCCGCGGAACGCCCGTGGCGGCACGCGCGGCCGTCTCCGCGGCTCTCACTGCCGCGGACGCAATCTGGGACGACGCGTCGCTCGAGCGCGCCTTCCTCGTCGCGCGTCCGCCGGGACATCACGCCGAGCGCACACAGGCGATGGGCTTCTGCTTCTACAACACGGTCGCCTGCGCCGCCGCATACCTCCTCGAGCGGCCCGACGTCCGCCGCGTCTTCATCCTCGACTGGGACGTCCATCACGGCAACGGCACACAGCACCTCTTCGAGGAGAGGGACGACGTCTTCTACGCGTCCGTGCACCGGTACCCGTTCTATCCCGGAACCGGGAGCGCCGGCGAGACCGGCGCCGGCCGCGGTGCGGGATACACCGTGAACGTGCCGATGGAGGCGGGCGCCGGCGACGCGGAGTATCAGCGCGTCTTCGAAGAGCGCTTCGTTCCGCTGATGCTCGACTACGCTCCCGACGCGATCCTCGTCTCCGCCGGCTTCGACGCGCATCGCTCCGATCCCCTCGGCGGCATGCGCGTCAGCGAGAACGCCTTCGGCGAGATGACGCGCCGCGTGATCGAGGTCGCGGACCGCGTCTGCGGCGGACGGGTGCTCTCGCTGCTCGAAGGGGGGTACGACCTCGAAGGGCTCGCGAGGTGCAGCGAGGCGCATTTGCGGGCGCTGGCGGATTAGGACGATAAATGAACATCCTCCACATCCTCGACAAGAACCAGTTCAACACCGGCTCGGTCCACCAGATGTTCCAGGCCGCGAGCGGACTGCGCGAGCGGGGACACGAGGTCTGGATCGTCTCGCGCGAGGGGGAGGAGATGCGGCGGCGATGCGAGGAGAGCGGCGTCGGCTTCCGCGCGCTCCCGCTGCGGAACGAGCTCGACGTCGCCTCGATACGCGGCCTCCGGCGGCTGGTGGACGAGATCGAGGCGGACGTCATCCACGTCCACAAGGGATTGCCGCACACGCTCGCGCTCGCGGCGACGTGGCAGAGACCGGTGCCCGCATTCGTGGTGAACCGCGGCGTGTCGTTTCCGCTCACCATCTGGAATCGCGGGAAGTACCGCACGCGGCGCGTCGACAGGATCGTCTGCGTCTGCGAGGGAATCCGGCAGGTCGTGATCCGGTCGGGGCGGCTCGATCCCGCGAAGGTCGTCGTGGTCTACGCCGGGACCGACGTGACGCTGTTCGATCCCGCGCGGTGGAATCGCGACGAGTTCCGCGACGAGAAGCGGATTCCGCGCGAGGCGTTTCTCATCGCGCAGGTCGGGGTCCGCGACTGGAAGGGGTGGCGCGAGCTCATCGACGCGTTCGCGCCCGTCCATGCGAAGCACCCGCGGACGCGGCTCGCGCTGATCGCGTACAAGGACGCCGCGCAGCGCGAGGACGTGCTGGAGTGGGCCCGGCGCAAGGGCGTCGGCGAGGCGGTCGTTCCCGTCGAGTACCGCGCCGACATGGCGCGCGTCCTCGCGGCGGCCGACCTCGTCGCCGATGCCTCGTGGGCCGGGACGGGGATCACCGGGACGATCCGGGAGGCGATGGCGCTCGAGAAGCCGGTCGTCGCGACCGACTGCGGCGGGAACCGGGAGCTGCTCTCGACGCCGGAGGTCGGCTGGCTGGTCGAGCCGCGCAGCGACGCCGCCCTGACGCGCGCCCTTCTCGAGGTCATCGAAGACCCCGCGCGGGCGGCTCGCGTCGGCGCGCGAGCACGGGAGCACGTCCGCGCCGGGTTTTCGCGCGCGATCCGGATCGACCGCCTCGAAGGACTCTACCGGGAAATCGTCGAGCGCCGCCCGTCGCGGGAGGAAGCGCGCTGACCTGTACGGTCGTCGCGCCGTTGCAGTATGGTGGCGATGGCCCCGCGCGGAATTGCCCGTCCCCGTCGCGGGTGATAAGATGCGCCAACCTATTGAAACCTAAAGACATGGTTAGGGGCTGGTGGCTTGGGAGGTCGTAAGCGTGGCTGAGGAGAACAAGTCGGCTCCATCCATCAAGGTCACGGATAAGAGGCTGTTCACGTCCGAGGGAGACATCCGGGAGGAGTACCGCGAAACCGTGACGCCGCGCGATCCGGCGGCGCCCCGGCCGGAGCCGCCGCCGAAGGCCGAGCCGAAGGGAAAGACGCCGCCGCCGAGCGAGCCGAATCCGCAGAGTGAGAGCCTGTTCATGAGCCTCATCGAGCTGCTCGTCTATCAGGCCTCGGTTGCGCTCAGCTCGCAGCAGGCGGAAGGGGCGCGGCAGCTCATCGATATCGTCGACATGCTCGCGGAGAAAACCGCCGGGAACCTGACGCCGACCGAGCACGAGTTTCTCGAGTCGCGCCGCAGCGCGCTGAAGCTCGCGTACGTGCAGAGGACGAAGAGGATCTGAATGCGGCAACGGGTGGCTGCGGCTCTGCTCCTGGTCGCGCTTGCCGCCACGGCGGCGGGTGCGCTCGAGCTACCGGCGCGCGACCTGTGGGGCCAGGCGAACGCGGCCGCGGACGCGGGTGATTTCGATTCCGCGAACCGGCTGCTCAACGAGATCCTCGAGCGCGGCCGGCAGACGGGGCTGCGGCGCTATCCGATTCTCGCCGAGTCCGCGGCCGCGCTGGCCGAGCAGGCGCAGAGCGAAGGGAACGCGGAGTTGGCGCAGTGGTCGCTCGCCGCGGCGGAGAGACTCGATTCCGAGCTGCCGGCGGTCGCATTCACCGCGGCCGATCTCGCCGTGCGCCGGTCCGACTGGCCCGCGGCTCTGCAGGCTGTGGCGCGCGGTCTCGGGAAGATCCTGCGGGATTACGCGACGCGGACGATCGCGCGAAACGACCTGCTCGTCGTCCTCGCGCTGGCGATCGTGGCGACGGCCGTGGCGTTCGCGATCTCTCTGGCGCTCCGCTACGGGCGCGCGGCGGCGCACGATTTCCGCGAGAGGCTCGGCACGCGGCTGTCGGCCGGAACGACGACGGTCCTCGCGTTCGCGCTGCTGTTCCTCCCGATTTTTCTCTGGCTCGGCCCCACGTGGCTGGTTCTGTGGTGGATCGTCCTGTTCTTCGCGTACGCGAGCTGGAAGGAGCGCGCGGTCGCCGCGGTGCTGCTCGTGCTCGTGGCGCTCGTGCCGCTGCTGCTGGCGCGGAGCGCGTGGCGGATGGCCGCCCTCGAGAGTCCCGTCGTGCAGGGCGCGGTGGCCGCGGCGGAGAACGCGTACGCGCCCGAGGCGATCCAGCGGCTGCAGGCGCTGATCGAGTTCGTTCCCGAGGAGCCGGACCTGCACCTGCTCCTGGGCAACCTGTTCGTCAAGCACGGCGCCGACACGAACGCGCAGATCCACTATCGCCGCGCGGTCCAGCTCGACGAGGCGAACGCCGGCGCGCATCTGAACATCGGGAACCTGCACTTCCTGAACAACGATTACACGGCGGCGATCAGCCGGTACGAGCGCGCGGCCGAAGCCGATCCGCAGATGGCGCTCGCCCCATACAACCATTCGGTGGCGGCGGGCGAGCTGTACCGGTACGAGGAGCAGCGGGGCAAGCTCGAGGACGCGCGGACGCTCGACCGCCAGCTCGTGGACGAGCTGACGGCGGCCGATTCCGGGCGGCGCGGCCTGAAGGTCCTGATGTACGAGATGCCGGTGTCCGAGGCGTGGGCGCTCGCCGAACGGATCGCGAAGAGCCAGGTCGCGCGGGAGCTCTACGGGAACTTCGCCGTATTCGACCCGCTGCGGGTGCTCGTCAACCCGCTGACGATCGGCGCGCTCGCCGCGCTCGTTCTCGCCTTCGCGATCAGCTCGCTGCGGCGGAAGTCGGGGCTCGCCGGATCGTGCATCAAGTGCGGCAGGACGTTCTGCCCGCGCTGCAAGTCGGCGCGCGAGGCGACGACCTACTGCACGCAGTGCATCCACATTTATCTGAAGCGCGACGGCGTCTCGCTCGACACCAAGCGGAAGAAGCTCGAGGAGGTGGCGGACTACCAGAGTCGAACGCTGCGGATCCGCAAGCTCCTCGGGACGGTGCTGCCGGGTTCGCCGCAGGCGCTCGCCGGATCCGCGGTCGCGGGGGCCGTGATCCTGCTCGTCTTCCTGGCGTTCGTCTCGCTCGCGTTCCTGATCGGCCGCCTCGCGCCGCTCGGTCCCTCGCCCGACGCGATGCGCCTTTTCGTCCGCTCCGTCGCGATCGCTCTCGCGCTCGTCGTCTGGGCCGTGTTCTCGCTGCCGGTCTACCGGGAGCGGCAGGGGCAGTGAGGTAGGGAATGGCGCTCGAAGGAACCCTGCGCGACTTCAGCCTCGCGGACATCTTCCAGCTCATCGGCCTGCAGCGGAAGACGGGCGTCCTGACCCTCAAGGGAAAAGACGACACGGTCACGGTCACCTTCCTCGACGGCAAAGTCGTCGCCGCCGACTCGCTCAACCGCAAGCTCGAGAACCGCATCGGCCACGTGCTGGTGAAGACCGGGTACCTGACGCAGGAACAGCTCGCGCGCGCTCTCGAGATCCAGAAAGAGACGCTTCAGCGGATCGGGTTCATCCTCACCCACCACGACATCATTTCGCAGAACGAGCTCCGCGAAGCCCTGCAGCTCCAGATCCTCTCGGTCATCTATCGCCTCTTCCGCTGGAAGGACGGCGAGTACCACTTCTCGCAGGAGACCGCGATCGAGTACGACCAGGACGCGATCGTGCCGATCTCGGCCGAATCGATCCTGATGGAAGGCGCGCGGATGATCGACGAGTGGCCGATCATCGAGAAGCGCATCCGGTCGTACTCCATGGTTTTCCGGAAGAAGGCCGTCGGCCAGGAGATCGTGGTCGTCCACGAAGAAGAGAGCGACGACTTCGATTTCGAGACACCGGCACCGGCGCCGAAGAAGAAGGCTGCCGGCGGCGACGCGATCCGGATCTCCGAGCAGGAAAAGATGATCTACGACATGGTCAACGGGAAGTCGACCGTCGGCGAGATCATCGATTCGAGCCGCTTCTCGGACTTCGACACGGCGAAGGCGCTCTACGAGCTCGCCTCGCGCGACCTCATCGAGGAAGTCCGCGCCGATCAGCCGAGCGCCGCGGCCGCCGCCGCACGCGTCGAGCCGGTCGCCGCGGAGATCCCGAGCGTCCTCCCCCTTCCGCTCATCATCGTCGTCGTGCTGCTCGCGGCGGCCTCGCTCGTGACGAGCCACCGGAATCCTCTGAACCTGATCGGCGTCAGCGGCACGCCCCTGCTGCACGACATCCGGAAGGCGATCTCGCTCCAGCGCATCGACACCATCGGCAACGCGATCGAGTCCTACACCCTCGCGACCGGCCGCGCCCCCTCCGAATTGACGGATCTCGCGCCGGCGTTCCTCTCCCGCGCCTATCTGTCCGATCCGTGGGGACACACCTACAAGTACATCCAGCGCCCCGACCGCTATCTCGTGATCGGGTTTTTGCCCGACGGCCGCCCGGATACGGATCTGTTCCTCTCGCGCGGGATCTCGTTCACGCCTGCCGCCGAATCGCAGCCGCCGACCGGCGGCATCGTCCTCCTCGACTAGTGGACTGTCCACTAGTTACCGCGCTCCAAAGGGCACCTCGCGCAGCGGGACGTGGGTCGCGCCGGCGGACGAGAGGCGGCTCTCGTACAGCACGATGCGATCGACCGTCATCGGCGGCGGCGTCCACGCGGCGAAGGCCGCGCGGAAGCGCTCGACGTCGCCGCGGCGCCACGGCGCCTTGATCCGCGCGAGCGTCAGGTGCGGGCGGAACGGCTTTTCGTCGAACGCGACCCCTGCACGAGCGACGGCCGCGCGCGCCGCCTCCGCAATCGGCACCAGCCGCTCTTCCGGCGACAGGCCGATCCACGCGACCTTCGGCCGGCGCTCGCCCGGAAAGAAGCCGGCGCGGTCCGCCGCGACCTCCGCGCTCGCAACGCCCTCGAGAGCGTCGAGCTCGCGCGCGAGCGGTCCGACCGCCGCCGCCGGCGTCGCGCCGAGAAAGGCGAACGTCAGGTGCAGCTTCTCCGGCTGCGCCCACGACGCCGCGGGAAGGTCGTGGCGAAGCGTCGCGACGACACGGCCGACCTCCCGCCGGATGTCGTCCGGGACCGGCCAGCCGACGAAGAGGCGGAGCGGCCGCTCCGGGCCGGGAACGGAGCTCACTTTTTCCGGTCGGCCTGGCCGGCGAGGAACTCCGGCGTGAAGATCCGCGCGATCTCTTTTTCGGAAAGCAGCTTCTTCTCGCGCAGCAGTTGCGGGATCGGCTCCTTCGTCCGGACGGCCTCTTTCGAGATCTCCGCCGCGCGCGCGTACCCGATGATCGGGTTGAGCGCCGTCGCGAGCGCGGGCGAGCTGATGTAGTACGCCTCGCACCGCTCGCGATCCGCTTCGATCCCGGCGATGCACTTCGTCACGAACACCGGAAGGTAGTTCTTCAGGATGTCGATCGAGAAGAGGATCTCGAACGCCATCATCGGCATCATCACGTTCAGCTCGAGCTGTCCCGCCTGCAGGCCGTAATCGATCGCCGTGGCCGCGCCGAGGACGTGGAAGCAGATCTGATTCATGCACTCGAGCATCGACGGATTGACCTTCCCCGGCATGATCGAGGAGCCCGGCTGGACGGCCGGGAGGAGGATCTCGGCGAGCCCGGTGAGCGGCCCCGAGGAGAGCAGGCGGAGGTCGTTCGTGATGCGCGTGAGCTCGAGGGCGAGATTGCGCAGCGCGGAGGAGACCGCGCCGACGGCGAGCTGCGACTGCATCGCCTCGCGCAGGTCGCGCTGCGAGTCGAGCTCGAGCGCGGTGAGGTTCCGCAGATACTTCGCGATCGCGTAGCGGTAACCGACCGGCGTGTTGATCCCCGTGCCCGTCGCCGTGCCGCCGATGCCGAGAAGGCGGAGCTGGCCGGCGGCGGCCTCGAGCTGGTCCGTCGCCCGGCGGACCGCCGCCGCGTATCCCTTGAACTCCTGTCCCAGCGTCACCGGGACCGCATCCTGGAGGTGCGTCCGCCCCGACTTGATCACGTCCGCGAGCTCGTCCCCCTTCTGGTCCAGCGCGAACGCGAGGGCGTCGAGCGCCGGAAAGAGCTCGCGGAGAAGGAGCAGCGTCGCGATCCGGATCGCCGTCGGAAACGTGTCGTTCGTCGACTGCGCCATGTTGACGTGGTCGTTCGGGTTCACCGGCTGACGGTCGCCGATCTTCCCGCCGAGCGAACGGTTCGCGAGGCTCGCGAGCACCTCGTTGCAGTTCATATTGAACGAGGTGCCCGCGCCGGCCTGGAACACGTCCACGACGAACTGGTCGCGGTACCGCGGATCGACGTAATGCGGAGGAATGAGCCACGGGACCGCGCGAAGATCGTCCTCCCGTTTTCCCCGGCGGCGCAGTGGAGCGTTCTTCTCCTTCTTTCCTTGTCCGAGGAGCTTCGCGAACGGAGCGACGTCCCCGCCGATCACCTCGTCCGCGGCGTCGGAGATCGCGCCGGCGAGCTTCCGGTCGAGAGCGCCCAGCTCGTGGTTCGCGAGCGCGGCCGCCTTCTTGATCAGCAGATACGAGCGGATGAACACCGGGTGCTCGCGAAGCCCGCTGACGGGAAAGTTCTCGACCGCTCGCTGCGTCTGCGCGCCGTACAGCGCTCTCGCCGGAACGCGGACGTCACCGAGCGTGTCCTTCTCGATCCGAAATTTCTGTGGGGGCATGGGAAAAAACCTCGTCTCCTCGAATTGGTGCCGGTGCGGGCTTATATCAGACGAAGCGGCGGGAACGCGACGCGCAGGGGAAATGCTGGGCGGCTTTCCGAGGTTACGAAAACTTGAGTGAGGTTTTGTTAGATTCTGGACGTTCGGGGATGGGACAAATAGGACGTATAGGACCCATAGGATGTATAGGACGTCCCATCTGTCCTATTCGTCCTATACGTCCTATACGTCCTATGCGTCCTACGTCCTATACGTCCTATATCGAGGCAGAGGTAAGCCATTGAACATCAATAAGCTTACGGTCAAGGCTCAGGAGGCGGTCATCGAGGCGCAGAACCTCGCCCGGGAGGCGGGGCACGCCGAGTTCACGCCCGAGCATCTGCTCGTCGCTCTTCTCCAGCAGGAAGGCGGCATCGTCGCCCCGATCCTCAACCGCCTCGGCGCGAACCCGCCGCAGGTCGAAATGGAAGTCACCGGCGAGCTCGCGAAGCGGTCGAAGGTCGGCGGAACGAACGCCGAGCCTCTCACCTCGTCGGCTCTGCGCGGTGTGTTCGACGCCGCGTTCCGCTCGGCGACCGATTTCAAGGACGAGTTCGTCTCGACCGAGCATCTCCTTCTCGGCATCGCCGACGCGAAGGGGTCGACGGCGCAGGAGATTCTCCGGCGTCACGGCGTGACGCGCGACGCGATCCTGAAGGCGCTGCAGAGCGTGCGCGGATCGCAGCGGGTCACGGACCAGAACCCCGAGGAGAAGTACCAGGCGTTGGAGCGCTACGCGCGCGATCTCACCGAGGCGGCGCGGCGCGGGAAGCTCGATCCGGTGATCGGCCGCGACGAGGAGATCCGCCGCGTGATCCAGGTCCTGTCGCGCCGGACGAAGAACAACCCGGTGCTCATCGGCGAGCCGGGCGTCGGAAAGACGGCCATCGTGGAGGGGCTCGCGCGACGGATCGTCGAAGGCGACGTCCCCGAGGGGCTGAAGAACAAGCGCGTCGTGTCGCTCGATCTCGGGGCTCTCATCGCCGGGGCGAAGTACCGCGGCGAGTTCGAAGACCGGCTCAAGGCGGTGATCAAGGAAGTGCAGGAGTCGGAGGGAGAGGTGATTCTCTTCATCGACGAGCTGCACACGCTCGTGGGCGCCGGGGCGGCCGAGGGAGCGATGGACGCATCGAATCTGCTCAAGCCGGCGCTCGCGCGCGGCGAGCTGCGGGCGGTCGGCGCGACGACGCTGAGCGAATACCAGAAGCACATCGAGAAGGACGCCGCGCTGGAGCGGCGCTTCCAGCCGGTGTACGTCGGCGAGCCGTCGGTCGAGGACACGATCGCGATCCTGCGCGGACTCAAGGAGCGGTACGAGGTCCACCACGGCGTCAAGATCCAGGACTCCGCGATCGTGGCCGCCGCCACGCTCTCCCACCGCTACATCAGCGATCGGTTCCTTCCCGACAAGGCCATCGACCTCGTCGACGAGGCGGCCTCCCGCCTCCGGATCGAGCTGACGTCGATGCCGCAGGAGATCGACGAGCTCCAGCGCCGCATGACGCAGCTCCAGATCGAGCGGCAGGCGCTCGCGAAGGAGGACAACCCGCTGACGAAGGAGCGTCTCCAGACCGTCGAGTCGCAGATCGCGGAGCTGCAGGAAAAGATCGCGGGCCTGAAGAGCCAGTGGGAGTCGGAGAAGGGGGCGATCGGGACGATCGGCGAGCTGAAGGCGAAGATCGAGGAGACGCGCGAGGCCGCGAACCGCGCCGAGCGCGAGGGGGATCTCAACAAGGCGGCGGAGCTGCGCTACGGCGTCATGCCGCAGCTCAACAGCGACCTCGAGGAGGCATCGAAGCATCTGGCCGAGATGCAGAAGACCGGCGGAGGCCTTCTCAAGGAAGAGGTGACCGACGACGACATCGCGGAAATCGTGTCGCGGTGGACCGGGATTCCGGTCACGAAGATGATGGAGTCGGAGATCCAGAAGCTGGTCCGGATGGAGGATCGGCTGCGGAAGCGCGTGATCGGCCAGGAGGACGCGATCGTCGCCGTCTCGAACGCGGTGCGGCGCTCGCGTGCCGGGCTGCAGGACCCGGACCGGCCGATCGGCTCGTTCATCTTCATGGGCCCGACCGGAGTCGGCAAGACCGAGCTCGCCCGCGCGCTCGCGGAGTTCCTCTTCGACGACGAGAGCGCGATGGTGCGCATCGACATGTCGGAGTACATGGAGCGGCACGCGGTCGCGCGGCTGATCGGCGCCCCTCCCGGCTACGTCGGCTACGAGGAGGGGGGACAACTCACCGAAGCGATCCGGCGGCGGCCCTACGCCGTGGTCCTCTTCGACGAAATCGAGAAGGCGCATCCGGAAGTGTTCAACATCATGCTGCAGATCCTCGACGACGGGCGTCTCACGGACTCGAAGGGGCGGAGGGTCGACTTCAAGAACACGGTCATCATCATGACCTCGAACGTCGGCTCGCAGTACATCCACGACTACCAGCAGTCGGTGAAGTCGCCCGCGCAGGAAGCCGAGATGCAGCGGAAGGTGGAAGAGGAGCTCCACCGCCACTTCCGGCCCGAGTTCCTGAACCGGATCGACGACGTGATCATCTTCCATGCGCTCGGGCTCGACGAGATCAAGCGGATCGTCGAGATCCAGCTCCAGCGCCTCGTGCGCATGCTGGGCGAGCGTCAGCTCACGATCGAGGTCAGCGATGCGGCGAAGGAGATCCTGGCGCGGGAGGGGTTCGATCCGGCGTTCGGCGCGCGGCCGCTCAAGCGCGCCCTCCAGAAGCTCGTCATCGACCCTCTCGCGATCAAGATCCTCGAAGGGGAGTTCGCGCCGGGTGACGTCGTCTTCGTCAACGCGGGGGCGGAGGGGCGGCTCGAGCTCGCGAAGACGCCGGAGCCGTCGACGGTGCACTGATTCACTGCAGAAGGTGCTCGACGAGGATCTTCACGCCGATGCCGATCAGGACGATCCCGCCGGCGATCTCGAGCCTCTCGGCGAACCGCTCCGAGATGCGCCCGGCAGCGCCCAGGGCGACGAGCGTGAGAAGGAAGCTCGCGGCCGCGATCGTACCGAGAGCGAGCGGGATCGCGACCTCCATCACGGGCAGAGTGATCCCGGCGGCCGCGGAATCGATACTGACGGCGATCCCCAGCACGAGAAGCCGCGGCCACGCGAAACTCGCGGCACGTTCCTCGTCGCCGTCTTCGTCCCGAATGCCGTCGAGGATCATTTTTCCGCCGATCAGGGTGAGCAGGCCGAACGCCACCCAGTGGTCCCACGCCTCGATGACACGGACGAGCGCCTCCCCTCCCGCCCAGCCGATCGCGGCCATGATTCCCTGCATCCCTCCGAAAGCGAGGGCCATTTTCAGGGCGTCGCGCGCCCGGACCCGCGGCACGGCGACCCCCGTCGCGGCGGCCACCGCGACGCAGTCCATGGCCAGGCCGATGGAGAGAAGGACGATCTCGATCACGCGGGAATGGTAAGGGATGGGGGGAGGCGTAACTGAAAAAGTAAATAGAACGTATAGGACGTATGGGACGTATAGGACGGGTTTGCCGTGGTTTGTCCTATATGTCCTATATGTCCTATACGTCCTATTCGTCCCATGCGTCCTATTGAAATGTAAATGAGCACGAAAGCGTTCTTTCCCACGATCATGCGCCGTTTCGCCGCTGCCGCCATCGTCCTCGTGCTCGCCTCGGTCGGTCCGACCGCGGTGATCGCGGGCGTGTGCGCGACCGATCCGTCGTGCTGCAAGGCGGCGCCGGCGGACCAGGAGACGCTCTCGCGCGGGAGCTGCTGCCCGACGACGTGCATCGAGCCGGTCCGCGAAACGGACGAGGCGACGGTGAGCGCGGTCGCGCCGCAGGGCGATCCTCTGCGGACGATCGACGTTCCCGCCACGGCTTCGGCCCCGGCGGTGGCGTCGCCCGTCCAAACGGCGGCATCGGCTTCATCCCCACCCTCGACCGGGCGCCGTCTCGCGGCGCTGTCGGTCCTCCTCATCTGATTCTTCCCCTCCGGTCGCAGTCCATCCCGGCTCGCGCCGGGTGAAGGTCGCGTGCGCCCGCCTCCGCGGGCGCGAGAGGAAGAATCGATGAAGCTTCATACGTACGGCACTCTGGTTTTCGTGGCGGCGGTCGCCGCCGCGCAGCCGATCCCGTGGACCGACGGCGACGCGCTCGCCGCGGCCGCCGTGGCGGCGAGTCCCGAGG
>JBOGJQ010000393.1:0-4082 GCA_050745405.1 Thermoanaerobaculia bacterium
CTCTTCGCCGGTGCGGTTCATCGCCGCAGCCGGAGCCGCGCGGGCCCGGCCGAGTGGGCGTGGCAGATCGCGACCGCGAGCGCGTCGGCGGCGTCGGTCGTCACGGCGGCCTCGCCGACACCGGCGACGAGGAGACGGACCATCTGCCCGACCTGCTGCTTCTCCGCGGCGCCATACCCGACGACGGCGCTCTTGACGGATCGCGGCGAGTACTCGAACACCGGCAGCTCCGCCGTCGACGCGGCGAGCAGGATCACGCCGCGAGCGTGCGCGAGCTGAATGACGCTCTTCACGTTGAGCCCCTGGAAGGGCGACTCGACCGCGACGACGTCCGGACGCGTCCGCTCGATCACTCCGAGGACCGCCTCGTAGATCGTGCGAAGACGCCCCGCGAGGTCATCCCCGCGTCCGGCGCGGATGCATCCCTGCTCCACGAGCGAGAGCTTGCCGCGCATCTGCTCGACCACGCCGAACCCCGTGATCTGCGATCCGGGGTCGATGCCGAGGATGCGGAGGGGGACGAGCATTTCGTTCACGAGTGTAACTCAGCGGGTTCTTCTGAACGCAGAACGCAGAACGAAGAACGCAGAAGGAAGAGACCCGCCCACCCCGGGAGGCGAATGCAAAATGCAAAATGCAAAATGTCAAATGCAAAAGGTGCCCGTCGCATGATCGCAGTGCGCCAGGATCCTGACACCCGCGCTTTCTGCATTTTTCATTCTGCATTTTGCATTTTGCATTCGAATACCAGTCTCCTTTCTTACTTCTGCGTTCTGCGTTCTGCTTTCATTCACCAACCAGAGCCAAAAACTCCTCCTCACTCAGCACCGTCACGCCCACCTCTCGCGCCTTCTCCAGCTTCGACCCGGCGTCCTCTCCGGCCACGAGGTACGACGTCTTCTTCGACACGGAGCTCGAGGCCTTCCCCCCTTCCCGCTCGATCAGCCGGTGGATCTCCTCGCGCGTGAAGCGCTGCAGCGCGCCGGTGACGACGATCGTCTTTCCCTCGAGCCGGTTGCCGGTGACGGCGGGTTCGTGAGCGGGCGCGAGCCCGAGCCCGACGAGCTTCTCGATGCGTGCGACGTTCGCCGGGACCGAGAAGTAGAACGTCACCGACTCGGCGAGCTTCGGCCCGATCTCCGGAATCGCGACGAGCCCCTCGGTCGTCGCCTGCATGAGCGCGTCGAGGGAGCCGAACCGGTCGGCGAGGAGGCGGGCGGCGCGCTCACCGACGTGCCGGATGCCGAGGGCGAAGATGACGCGCGCGAGATCGGTCTGCTTCGATCGCTCGATCTGGGCGAGGACGTTCTCGGCCGATTTCTTTCCCCATCGCTCGAGCGTGACGAGATCCTCCTGCTTCAGCTCGTAGAGCGACGTATAGTCCTCGATGAGCCCGCGCTCGAGGAGCTGGACGATCCGCTCCTCCCCGAGACCTTCGATGTCCATCGCCTTCCGGCCGACGAAGTGGAGGATCGATTCGCGCGTGATCGCCGGGCATCCCTGATTCGCGCAGCGGATCGCGACTTCGCCTTCGAACTGGTGCACCGGCTCGCCGCACACCGGGCATGACTCGGGCGGGACGATCCGCCGCGCGCCGCGCCTCCGTTCCTCGAGGACGACCCCGGTGACTTTCGGGATCACGTCGCCCCCCTTCTCGATGGTGACCGTGTCGCCGACGCGGACGTCCTTCCGCGCGATCTCGTCATAGTTGTGGAGCGTCGCCCGCTGGACCGTCGACCCGGCGACCCAGACGGGATCGAGAACCGCGACCGGCGTGATCGTCCCCGTGCGGCCGACCTGGGCGACGACCTCGCGCACGATCGTCCTGACCGACTCCGGCGGGTACTTGTACGCGATCGCCCATCGCGGCGCCTTCGATGTCGTGCCGAGCTCTCCCTGCTGGTGGAAGTGGTCGACTTTGACGACGATCCCGTCGATCTCGAACGGCAGGTCGTGCCGCTTCTCGCGCCATGCGGCGATGAAGCTCTCCACGGCATCGAGCGAATCGCAGCGCGCGCGCCCGGGATTGATCGGGAAACCGAGTCGTGCGAGAAGCGCGTACGCCTCGTGCTGGCTCCGCAGGCGCTCCTCCCCGGCGCGGACGACCTGGTAGACGAAGGCGCGCAACCGCCGGGCGGCCGCGACCTTGGGATCCTTCACGCGGATCGCTCCCGCCGCGGCGTTGCGGGGGTTCGCGAGCGGCGTGAGGCCCGCCTCTTCCGCGTCCTGGTTGAGCTTCAGAAAGCTCGCCTTGTCGATGTAGACCTCGCCCCGGATCTCGAGACGCGGCGGCGCGCCCTCGACCACGAGAGGGAGGGAGCGGATCGTGCGCACGTTTTCCGTGACGTCGTCGCCGCGCCGCCCGTCGCCCCGGGTCGCTCCGCGGACGAGGCGGCCGTTCTCGTAGAGAAGGTCGATCGAGACGCCGTCGATCTTCAGGTCGGCGGAGTAGATCACGCGGTCGGTCCCGAGTCCGGCGCGGACCCTTTCGCCCCAGGCGCGCAACTCGTCGAGCGAGTACGCGTTGTCGATCGAGAGCATCGGCGGGTCGTGAACGACCGTCGGGAAGCTCTCGACGGGCGCGCCGCCGACGCGCGTCGTCGGCGAGTCGGGGGAAGCGAGCTCTGGGTGCTGGCGCTTGAGCTCCTGGAGCCGGCGGAGGAGCTGGTCGAACTCGTAATCCGAGATTTCGGGCGCGCTCTCCACGTAGTAGAGGCGCTCATGGCGCTCGAGCTGCCGCCGAAGTCGTTCGATTTCAACGCGGGGAGTCATGGATGAGCCCGATTGCGGCCCTCGCCGCGATCCCTTCCATTATTAAAGACTAATGCTCTGAAACGCGGGAACTTACCTCGATCGGGGGTGATAAACGAATCATTAAGTTGAATAATTTATCAACTCGTCGATACAATCATGGAACCTCGCTTCATCGTGACCACGAACAATAGTAGCGTTTGACGCACGTGATGAGCCCGACACGCATTCAGGGGGACGGACGGAGAATCCTCGTCATCGATGACGATCTGGCGATCCGTGTTCTGCTTCAGGCCGTGCTGAAGCGGCTCGATTTCGTCGTCGAGCTCGCCGAGGACGGCGAAGCGGGCCTCGCGATGCTCGCGAGCCGTCAGTACGACCTCATCCTGCTCGACCTCATGATGCCGAAAGTGAACGGCTACGAGTTCATCGAGCGGGCGCAGGCTCTCGATGGCGTCGCGAAGCACATCATCGTGTTCACGGCCGCGGGACAGCGCGGCGTCGATCGGATCCGGCCTGATTCGGTATGCGACGCGATCCTCAAGCCGTTCGATCTCGAGAAGTTCCTCGAGCTGATCGAGCGGTGCATCGAGGGCCACGAAAAGGGGCGCCCGCCGGAGGCGAGGGCCGCGCCGTCGTCGTGAGCGGCCGTCTGCTCGTCATCGCGACGCCGATCGGCAACCTCGCGGACGCCTCGCCGCGAATGATCGAGGCAATCCGGCGCTGCTCGCGCCTCTACTGCGAGGACACGCGCCACACGCGGAAGCTGCTCCAGCACTTCGGTCTCGAGGTCCCTCTCGCGAGTCTGCACGAGTACAACGAGGAGGCGAAGCTCGCGCGCGTGGTCGCCGAGCTCGAGGAGGGGGCGACGATCGGTCTCGTGTCGGACGCCGGCACGCCGCTGCTCTCGGATCCCGGATTTCCTCTGGTGCGGGAGGCGCGCCGCCGCGGCGTCGCGATCGAGCCGATCCCCGGCCCCTTCGCCGCCGCCGCCGCGCTCGCGATCTCCGGCATCCCGCCGCTCCCCTTCGCGTTCTTTGGATTCCCACCACACCGCCGCGGCGAGCGCCTCTCGTTCTACCGCGAGGTCGCCGCGCACGCGATGACGGCCGTCGTGTACGAGTCGCCCCAGCGCATCGTCGCCTCCCTCGAAGACGCCGCCGAGGTCCTCGGCGACGTCGAGGCGACCGTCGCGCGCGAGCTGACGAAGCTCCACGAAGAGATCCTGCACGGCACGGTCCGCGAGCTCGCCGCGACGCTGGCCGCACGCGAGACGATCCGCGGCGAGATCACCGTCGTCTTCGCGGCGGCGGCCGCCGCGGAGCGCGCGC
>JBOGJQ010000394.1:0-7431 GCA_050745405.1 Thermoanaerobaculia bacterium
TGTCGGGGAGGGAGGCGACGAGCTGGAACTTTTTCCAGAGGCGGCGCATCTCGGGATCCTCGGCGCGGTCGTCGGTCCTGGATGACTTGAGCAGGAGGAGCTCGTCGGCGGAGACCCGGAGCGCCCTCGCGAGCTCGATGAGCGCGGGGGCGTGCGGGTAGTTGCCGGTGGTCTCGTAGTATGAGATCGCGGGCGGCCGCAGTTCTATCACTTTGGAGTGCCGTAGCGGAGCTACCGCTTTGCATCGCGTGACTGAAAGCGGCAGCTGGCGCTGCCGCACTCCAAAGATCACTCGCAGCCGCGCGCGAGTCGCTGCGCCGCATCGGCATTCGGATAGAGCCCGACCGCGGCGAGGGCATGCTCGCACCTCTCGTCGCCGCTGGACCAGCGCGCGAGGCGCATTCGGACGTCGTAGTTGCCGGGGTCGAGCTTCGCCGCAAGCTCGAGGCTCTCGCGATCTTCTCTCGTGGCGTAGATCTCCATCGCGGCGATCTGCAGCATGCTGCGCGCCGCCGCCGCGCCGGAGGCGATCACGAGAAAAAGCACGGCGACCGTCCACCACGTGTGGCCGGGCCGTCCCGGCCCGGGACCCAGATCCCGGTGAAGCGATGCCGTGGGTTCCGGGACGAGGATGCCCCGGCCACGCGCCGGCGGCGTCCACGCCGCGCCGAGTGCGGTCCACACGAAAAACGAGGGGAAGGCGAGAAGAAGGACCGCGTCGAAGAGACCCGTCACGACGGCGCCGGCGAGAATCGCGAGGAGCGCGAGCGGGTCGAGCGCCTCGTCGCGCGACGCGGCGACGCGGAGCTGGCGCAGCGACCGGAGCGCGATGAGCGCGAACGCCGCCGCGAGAACGGCGACGGCGATCGGTCCCCGCTCGGCGATCCACGCGATCCAGTCGCTGCTCGGCCACGGGTTGAACGTCATCCCGCCGGGCGACGGATCCATCGACGGATCGTTCTCCACCGCGAACTCCGGATACTCCACCGCCCAATTCCCGGGGCCGACGCCGAGGATCGGATGAACGGCCGCAATCCGGAGCGAGCGCCCATATTGAATGAGGCGCCCTCGTCCGCTCCCTTCCTCGTAATCCGCCAGGCGGCGCGCCGTGTCGAGATACGGCTCGTCGCTCCGCCAGTCGAGCGTGTTCGGAACGAGGAGCGCTCCGGCGACGCCCGCCGCGGCGAGAACGAGAACGCCCGCGAGGCGCGCCCACGTGCGGCCGCTCCGGCGGAGCTGCGGCGAGAAAAGCATCGCGACGACGGTCAGAAGGAGAACCGCCGCGAAGGCGAGCCACGCCGCGCGCGAGCGGGTGAGGACGAGCGTCCCGGTCAGGATCGCCGCGCCCAGCGCGCCGCCGAGCCACCCGCGGAAGCGTCGCGCCTCGAGCGCGATGAAAAGGAGCACCGGAAAGCCGAACGCCGCCGCGTGCGCGACGAAGTTCCGGTTGCCGAGCGTTCCGCCGGGCGCGCGGTTGATCGAAAAGAGATCCGTCTCGACGCCGTACGTTTGAAGCAGAGAGCCGATCGCCACGAGAACGAGGCCGAATCCGAGCGCGGCAAGCACCGAGCGCCCGCGGCCGGCCTCGCGCAGTGCGCGCGCGGTCCAGAAAAGAAGGACGCTCGAGATGCTGATCGCGAGAGCGCGCGCGGCGAGCCACGGATTCGTCGCGAAAACCGCCGAAACCGCGCCGAGGACGAGCCAGGCGAGAAGGAGGGTGTCGACGCGCGTCCGGACCATCCGCCGGAGCGCGCCGAAGACGAAAAGCGCCGCGAGGCACGCGCCGAGGTGCAGCACGAGCTCCTTCGGGACGAAGAAGCGGTCGAGCTCGAATGCTTTTCGGATCGTGACCGCCGCGACGATCGCGACCGCGGCGACACGGAGGACGTTGAGCGACGTCATCCGTTCCGCTGGTCGCCCCGCTCGAAGACGAGAACGCTGCCGCCCGCCGTCGTGATCTCGAGGCGGTCGCCCGCGAGACGATAGTGATCCGCCTCGCTGAGCCGAGTCGTGAAGTCTCCCTCCTGCCTCGCGATCTCGTCGGCAGCGTGGCACTCGGTTCCCAGCATCCGCGTCTCCGCGAGGCGGATCGTATCGCCGCGCGCGTCGTACCGCGCGACGAATCCGCGACAGCCGGCAAAGCCGCGAATCGTTCCCGGCGCGCTGAAATCGACCGTGATCGGCTGCCCGACCGGCTCGGCTGGGCCCATCGATGCGAGCGTCCATTCCGTCCCGACGAGGTCCGCCGGGTCCATCGCGAGCGCCTGCCGGCGCTGGAACTCGAGGAGAGGCGTGCCGCCCGCGTCGAGAAGAACGAGGCGGCTGTCCTCGACTTCGTATCGCTCGACCTCGGCGAGCGTGCCGAGATATGACGCTTCCTGATCCATCAGACTCCGGTCGGCGCACGCGCGCATGGTCGCCGTCATCTCGCCCCAGTCGATCGCCGCTCCCTGGATGTCGTACGCGCCTCCGTACCAGTTGCAGCCGCCGTAGCCGCCCGCGGCGTGCTCGTCGAACCGGAGACTGATGCGCGATTTTTCGACCGGCGCCTCGCCGCGGAGGGAAACGAGAATCCAGTCGCTGCCGGGGAGCGACGACTCCGGGGCCGCGACCGGGCGGACACATCCGGCAACGAGCACTGCGAGCACGAGAGCGAAGCGCACGAAGAACGCGCGATCAAGAATCGATCCAGCAATCGCGCGGTGGAGGCCGGCATGACGGCGCCGGAGGCACCGTGCGCCCGAAGGACGCTGGAAAATAGCCGGGGCGCGCGCGAAGCGCGCTGCCCCCGGGCTGCCACGCATACTTGCGGCGCGCGCCGCGCCCGCGGCGCGGGACTCCCGCGCCCCTGGCGGGGCGCAACATCTATTTTTCGCCGAGATCCGGGGGCAGCGCGCCCTGCGGGCGCTCGCCCCCGGCTGGTATGGAGTGACCTGTCAAATTCCAGTACGTCGTTGGTTTTCTCTTTGAAGAGCCTTTGCCTTTTGTTTTTAGGTGCAGCAATCCGGTCGATCGAGGGAAAGCGGCGACGATGATCAATCTGGTATTCGCGGGTTGGTACCGCATGACCATGATCCGTCGGGGAGCTGTCTCGGTCTACGGTCGTGAGTCACGCAACTGCTCGTGTCAGAAATAGCCGGGGTCGAGAATTCTCCGTTCGAGTCCGGACCCTCGATCGGCCGAACTGCTGCACGTCGTACTCAGGGATGTTCGATGTGCCCGATGGCCCAGATGAAACCGGCGAGCTCCCGCGCCACCGCGACGGCGGCGACAGTCGAGGGCTTGTTTCGACTGACGAGCCGATGAAACTTGCGGTTTAACCGCAGCTCGCATTTTTCCGCGATATCGACGATCGCTTGGGGCTGGGCCTTCCGCCGGGCGCGTATCACCCGGCCTTTGGTCACTCGGCGATAGTGCCAGGCCGCTTCGACCAAGATATGCCGCACGTGCGCATTGCCCGTCTTGGTAATCGACAGACGGTGGACCTTGTCGCCCGTACTCGCCTCCGCCGGCACGAGGCCCAGCGCGGCCATCAGCTGCGGGGCCGAGCCGAAGCGGCGGACATCGCCGAGCTCGGCCAGGATGACCATCGCCGACAGGATGTCGATCCCGCGAAGCGTCCGAAGAGCAGCGACGTAGGACGCGTACTCGGGGCGTTCGGCAGCCTCCCGAATCCGTGCGTCGTATCGAGCAAGCTGGGCGGCGCGCTGCTCGTGCGTCGTAATCATCTCCAGCAGGACGAGCTGCGTGTCGCCGGCGAGTTGGATCTTGCCAACCCACGTCCAGAATCGAATCGTCCATGCGTTGCCTTCGGAGTAGCGATGGCCATAGCGGAGAAGCAGCTTGCTGATCTGATGGCGGATGCTCGTCAGATCTGCCTGCATGGCCTCGCGGCTCCGCGTCAAGTCGCGAAGCCCTTCCCGATCGGGGTCCGGGACGCGGATCAGCGTCAGATCGTTCGAGCGCAGATACCGTGCGAGCTTCGCCGCGTCCCGGCGATTCGTTTTGACGCGATCTCCAGGCTTGCGTGGCGTGAGCGACGGTGCGGCGACCTGGCAGTTGACCCCTGCCTGGTTCAAGCGTCGATACAGCTCATAGCCGCACGGTCCAGCCTCGTAGACGACTCGCACCTCACCCTCGAGATTCTTGAGGTACGCGATCAGCCGCCGATGCCCGGCTTGGCTCGGCGAAACCTCGAACTCCTTCTTGAGCTCGCTCTCGTTCCCCTCCAGGTGTGCGATCGTCCACTTGTCCGCATGGTCGTCGATCCCGATCCAATGGATAATGCTCATGACCCGTTCCTCCTGTATGTGGCTCTGCGTCTTCGTCAGGTGTAATCCACGAACGATACGCGAGTGAGCGGGTCACTCCATTCTGTCTACCGTCTTGCACGCCTCCGGCGTGCGTTTCTTCTCCTCGCGCGTGGCGCCAGCCCGTCAATGGCTCAGGATGACGACGCTCTCCGGAGTCACTCACTTCGCTGTACGCATCTCCTGGGGAGGCCCGTACGCGAGCTCGCGGACCCGGCGGACGTACGGCTCGAGCCTCGGGTCGATGGGGGGGAGCGCCTCGCCGGTCGCGGACTCCGAGGGCGTGCGCTGGGAGCGGCGGAGAAACGCGAAGACCGCCCAGGCGCCGATGGCGGCGAGGACGGCTGGCGCAGCCCACACGATCCAGTTCATGCCGCGCATCTTCGGCTGGAGCCGCACGAACTCGCCGTACGACGCCTCGAAGTACTCGAGGATCTGGTCGCGGTCGTATCCCGCCGCGACGAGGTCCTCGACCTGGTGCCGCATGTTCACCGCCATAGTCGCCGGCGAGTCGTAGATCGACAGCCCCTGGCATACGGGGCAGCGGAGAAGGGACGCGACCTCTTTCGTCTTCGCCTGGAGCTCCGCACCCGTCACCGGCTCGCCCCGCGGCGGTCCGACGACTTCCCGCGGCGAGGGAAGCCGCACTTCCTGCGCCGGTGCGGCGAGCGTCGCCAGGACGAGAATCGCGAGAAGAGCGGCGGCGCGCTTCATCCTCTCGGCCCCGAGAGGCGCGCGACGTACGCCGCGAGAGTCGCGTCATCGAGCGGTCCCTCGTGCTTCGCGACGATCGTTCCCGTCGCGTCGACGAAGAAGGTTTCAGGAACTCCGTAGACGCCGTATGCGATCGCGACCTTCCCCTCCTCGTCGACGACGGTCGGGTATGCCCGTCCGTTCTTCGCGAGAAAGTCGAGGATGCGCGACTCCTCGTCGTCATACACGACACCGAGAAACTGAACGTCGGATCCGAGGCGGCGCGCGGAACGCGTCAGAACGCCGTGCTCGGCGTAACACGGCACGCACCATGTCGCCCAGAAATTGATGACCAGGGGCGTACCCTTGATCGCGGCGACGTCGAGCGGCGTGCCGGTGCCGACCTCGCGCAGCTTGAACTCGATCATCTGCCGTCCGACGAGCGGAGATTCGACGCGGTGCGGATCGCGCCCAAGGTTCAGGAAAAGGATCGCGACGATCGGGACGACGAGCGCCGCGCCGATGAAAAGAACCTTCCGGTTCATCGCGTCTCTCCCGCGGGCGTGCCTGCCGCTCCGGCGAGCCGCTCGTCGCGCGCGCCGGCCGCGACCGCGCTTTCCACGACACGCCGCCGCTCGGGAATCATCAGGATCAGCGCGCCGAGCGCGAGGAGACCCGTCGCGCCCCAGATCCACGCGACCATAGGATTGACGAGAGCGTGCAGCCCCACCGACTGCGTCGCGGGGTCGATGTTCATGATCGACAGGTAGATGTCGCCCGTCACCATCGTGTGCACGTCCGGCGTCCCGATCGGCTCGCGCTGGGTCGCGTAGTGGTTCATCCGCGGCTCCATGTTGGTCACGAGGCGCCCGTCGCGGTAGACGCCGACGTGCGCGATCTGCTCGACGCGATGCGGCTCGTTGCGGATCTCCGTGCCGAGAAAGCGGAGCGTGTACGCGCCGAGCGCCATCGTCTCTCCCTGGCGGAGCTGCCGCTCGGCGGAGACCTTCATCGTGCTGCTGACCGCGATCGCGGCGAAGATGATCACGACCGCCGCGTGGACGACGTACGCGCCGAAGCGCCGCCGGCCGCGCTTGATCTGCCCTTCGACGAAAGCGCGTCCGGCGCTCTCGCCGCCGCGCACGCGCCGCACGAACGGCACCCACATCTGGCGCAGCGTCACGTGGCCGGCGTACCCCGCGAACCCGAGCGTCAACAGCGTCGCCGCGTTGCGGACACCGAGCGCGAAGCCGATGCCGAGGACGACGAGCGCCGAAATCACTGGTGGCAGTAGCGCGCGCCGCATCTGCGCGCGCGTCGCGCGGCCCCACGGCAGCGCTGGGCCGATCCCCATCAGAAACAGCAGCGCCGCGCCGATCGGCACCGCCATCCGGTCGAAATACGGCCGCCCCACGCTGATCTGCCGGTTCTGGATCGCTTCGACGAGAAGAGGGAAGACCGTCCCGATGAGCACCGTCAGCGTGAAGAGGACGAACAGCAGGTTGTTCACGAGGAACATCGCCTCGCGGCTCGCGCCATGGAACGTTCCCGGCTCCGACTCGATCCGGTCGATGTTGGCCGCGAGGAGCCACACCGTCCACACCAGGGCCGCGGCGAGAAACGCGAGGATCGTCGGCCCGATCGAGCTCTGCGTGAACGAGTGGACGGAGTTGAACACGCCCGACCGCGTCATGAACGTCCCGAGGATCGTCATGAGGAACGTCGCCATGATGAGCGTGATCGTCCACCCCTTCAGCGTCCCCTTCCGCTGCACGACGATCGCGGAGTGGAGCGCGGCCGTCGCCGTGAGCCACGGCAGGAACGACGCGTTCTCGACCGGATCCCACGCCCAGTAGCCGCCCCACCCGAGAACTTCGTAGGCCCACCAGCCGCCGAGGACGATCGCGATGGAGAGGAACGTCCAGGCGACGAGCGTCCAGTTCCGCAGCGGCCGGAGGAAGTCGTGGCCGAGCCGCTGCGCGGCCAGCGCCGCGGAGGCGAGCCCGAACGGGATCGTCATGCCGACGTAGCCGAGATAGAGAAACGGCGGGTGCACGGCCATGAGGATGTGGTTCTGCAGAAGCGGATTCGGCCCGGGGCCGTCCATCGGCGGGTTCAGGACCGTGTGGAACGGCTGCGCCGGTCCGGCGATGAGAAAGCTGAAGAACGTCGCTGCCGCGAGCCACGTGCCGATCGCGAACGGCATGTACTCCGGCCAGCGGTCGCGCGTCGTCCACGTCGCCGCCGCGATGTAGAGCCCGAGGATGAGACCCCAGAAGAGGATCGACCCTTCGAGCGAGGACCAGAGGCTGACGATGGTCACCCAGAGCGGCGTCGCGCGCGAGCCGACCTGCGCGACGTAGCTCACCGAAAAGTCGTGCGTGACGAGCGCCCACACCATGAGCAGGTTCGCGGCGGCCATCACGGC
>JBOGJQ010000395.1:0-9334 GCA_050745405.1 Thermoanaerobaculia bacterium
TCGCCGTACATCGCGATCGCGAGCGACCGCGGGATCGGCGTGGCCGTCATGACGAGAATGTCGGGATCGCTCCCCTTCTCGAAGAGCTTCTGGCGCTGCATGACGCCGAAGCGATGCTGCTCGTCGACGATCGCGAGCGCGAGCGAGCGGAACTCGACCGGCTTCTCGATGAGCGCGTGCGTGCCGACGAGCAGGTCGATCTCTCCGGCCCGAAGAGCCGCGAGAAGCGGCCGCCGTTCCTTCGCGCGCGTCGCGCCGGTGAGCTTCGCGACGCGAATCTTATCGTCAACTAATTGACGAATGCGCTGCTCGTGCTGCTCCGCCAGGATCGCCGTCGGCGCGAGCAGCGCTACCTGATGGCCGTTCCCGATCGCCAGCAGCGCCGCGATCAGCGCCACGATCGTTTTCCCCGACCCCACGTCCCCCTGCAGCAGCCGGTACATCGGGCGCTCCCGCTGCAGGTCGTCCGAGATCTCCCGAAGGACCCGCTTCTGCGCGGCGGTCAGACGGAAGGGCAGAATCTCCCGCACCTTCTGCCGCGTCTCGTCCGTGATCTCGATCGTGCGGTTCTTCCGCCGCGTCTCCTCCGACGCGCGCCGCAGCCGCAGCGCGAGCTGGAACGCGAAGAACTCCTGCAGGATGAGCCGCCGGTGCGCGGGCGCGCGGAAGGCGGCGAGCTCGGCGGTCATTTCCGCCGGCGCGTGGACTTCGACCAGCGCCTCCGCGAGCGGAATGACTCCGAGGCGCCCCGCGAGCTCCGGCGGCAAGGGCTCCGCGATCTCGCCGGCGGCCTCGACCGCCTGCTGCGCCGCGCGGCGGACGACCTTAGGCGGGACCCGCTGGACCTGCGAGTAGATCGGGACGATCGCGCCGTCGTCCGCGGCGCTCCCCTCGTCGAGCTTTTCCCAGTCGGGGTTCTCGAGCTGCAACCGTCCTTGTGCACTGATGCGCGGCGTCCCGTAGACGCTCAATGTCTCGCCTTTGCGGATCCGGTCGGCGAGATACGGCTGATTGAACCAGACGAGGCCGATCGTTCCGGTGCCGTCGTCGAGGATCGCCTCGACGATGCGGATCCTCTTCACGGGCGAGGTCTTCGCGCCCGAGGAGACGACGCGACCGCGCAGGAGAACGGGCTCCCCCGCGGCGCGGATCGACGCGATCGCCCTCGGATGCCGCCGGTCCTCGTAGCGATACGGAATCCAGTAGAGGAGATCGCGCGCCGTCTCGATGCCGTACGCGCCGAACAGCTCCGCCCGCGCCTCGCCGACACCCTTCAGATACTGGACCGGCGTGTCGAGGGAGATCTTCCGTTCCACGACGTGATAGTAGCTGGAAGGTAGGAGCTTGTAGCTAGTAGCTCGTAGCTGGTGCTGAGCGATCGTCCCACAGTACGTAGAACGAACTACCAGCTACTAGCTACTAGCTACTAGCTACTAGCTACTAGTGTCGATACAACGCCGCGCCCCAGTGCAGCCCCGAGCCGAGCGCCGTGAACGCGATGAGCGATCCCTCGCGAACCCGCCCCTCCTCCCACAGCTCGTGCAGGAGGATCGGCAGCGTCGCCGCCGTCGTGTTGCCGTAGCGCTCGATGTTGTGAGGCACCTTCTCCGGCGGGAGGCCGAGCTGCTTCTGCACGCCTTCGATGATCCGGAGGTTCGCCTGATGCACGAGCACGAGGTCGAGATCGGCGGTCTCGTAACCCGCTTCCGAAACGACCTCGCGAACGGCCTGCGGCATGAGCGTGACGGCCTGGCGGAAGACCTCCCGCCCCTCCATCACCGGGATCGTCTCGAAATTCTCGATCTGCTCCTTCGTGACGAACGGGCGGTTGATGAAGCCGCCGCCGGTCATCGAGAGGCACTGCCACGCCTCGCCGTTCGTGTGGAGGCGGCTGTGGAGCACCCCGCGGTCGTCGCCCTCGCGCGCCTCGAGAACGATCGCGCCGGCGCCGTCGCCGAACAGCACCGTCCGGTCGCGAATCGTCGTGTTCAGCGCCCTTTCCTCCTCGGTCACCTCGCGGTCACTCGCGCCGATCGTGGTGTCCCACCCGAGGTGCCACGGCATGAACGGCGTATGGACCTCGGCGCCGACGACGAGGATCACGCGGTGCTTGCCCGATTTGATGAGGGAATCGGCGAGGTCGAGCGCGTAGAGGAAGCCCGAGCACTGCTGCCGGATGTCGAAGGTCGGGACCGATCCTAGGCCGAGGTCGCGCTGAAGCAGAGGACCGTTGCCGGGAAGGAGGTAGTCCGGCGTCATCGTCGCGAAGACGACGGCGTCGATTTCGTCCGGCTTTCGCCCGGCGCGCTCGAGCGCCTGGCGCGCGGCGGCCGTTCCGAGCGCGGCGGAGCCTTCGCCCGCGGCCGCATAGTAACGCTGCTCGATCCCGCTGCGCGTCCGGATCCACTCGTCGGACGTATCCATGATCCGCGCGAGCTTCTCGTTCGGCACCGCCGTCTTCGGCAGTCCGATCCCGGTTCCCGTGATCACCGCATTCATGAGCACGGCATCATGCGTCAGCGGCTCCTGGAAGGGCAAGGAGCTCGTCGCTCGTGAACTGGTACTTGCGTCCGCAGAACTGGCAAACGACTTCAGCGCCCTCGCCACTCGCGATGAGCTCGGCCACTTCCGATCGGGGGAGGAACTGGAACTGCCCCAAGGCTCGATCGCGGCTGCAGGAGCAGGCGAACTGGATCGGCACGTCGAAGCTCGAATCGATCGGTTTGTAATCGACGCCGCGGAGGACCTCCCGGACGGCGTCCTCGAGCGGCATCTGGTCGAGGAGCTGGCTCAGAGGGGGCGCCTCGCGGAGGCGGTTCTCCATCTCCTGGATCTCTTCGGCGCTCGTGTGAGGGAACGCCTGGACGACGAGGCCGCCGGCCGCGGCAATGCCGGATGGACGGATGACCTGGCCGAGGAGAACGGCCGAGGCGATCTGCTCGGAATGACCGAGGTAATGCGCGAGGTCCTTCGCGATCTCTCCGCTGACGAGACGGACCTGCGAGGTGTACGGGGCGCCGGTGGGCGGTACCGCCCGGATGACCGTCAGCGTTCCGTGCCCGCCGACCGCGGCGCCGACGTCGACCGAAAGGTCTTCGATCCGTGGATTCGCGACGTACGCGCGCACGTCGCCGCGCACGGTCCCCTCGGCGACCAGAAGCCCGAGCGGCCCGTCCCCGTCGAAACGGAGCGTCACGCGCTGATGCGGAACGTCCTTGTCGAGCAGACGCGCCAGAAGGACGGCGCCCGTCATCCCCCGCGCGGCCGCGGCGGCCGCGACGGGAGACAGATCCATCCGCGCCCGCGCCTCCTCGGCGGCGGCCGTGGTCTCGGCGGCGAGGATGCGGAAGTCGCCGCTCCGCGCCATTCCCTGAATCAGGCGGTCTCGATCGGTCATGGGCGGAGAAAAACGCGCGGACCCGCCGATTTATTTACACAGAGAGCCGCTGCGGCCGCTCCGATGGCAGCGGTTTTGAACTTTTTGTGGCAGGATCCCGAAATGCGCGGGCGTGGACCCCGCACTCCCGAGGAGGAAATCGAATGGCCATCCGCGTCGGAACGACGTCCAAGGCTTCGGAAACGCAGACGCTCAAGGTCGGTGACAAGGCTCCCGACTTCGAGCTTCCGTCGCATCGCGGCAGCGAGAAGGTGCGACTGAGCGACTTCCGCGGCAAGAAGAACGTCGTCCTCGTGTTCTATCCGCTCGACTGGACCCCCGTCTGAACGGTCCAGATGCCCTCGTACGAGGCGGACTTCGCCGAGTTCGAGCGGCATGATGCCCAGGTTCTGGGCATTTCGGTCGACAGCGTTCCCAGTCACGTCGCATTCGCCAAATCGCTCGGCGGCATCGAGAGTTATCCGCTGCTCGCCGACTTCCACCCGAAAGGAGAGGTCGCGAAACGATACGGCGTCTGGATCGAGGAAGAAGGGATCTGCGAACGAGCCATCGTGATCGTCGACAAGGAAGGAATCGTCCGCTACATCGACGTGCACGACATCTCGGAGCAGCCCGACACGAACCAGATTCTCGACGTTCTCCGCGACCTGCAGTAGCGCGCGGCGGCGGGCCGTCCACGGGCCCGCCCGCCCCACGCTCCCGTCATGCTCAACATCTCGCGCCGCACCATTCCGTTCACGCCCTTCGACAAAGAGCTGTCGGACGCCGTCGTCACGCTCGTCTCGGCCGCGGGCGTTTACGCGCCCGATCAGGAGCCGTTCCCGACCGAAGATCCCGGAGACATCACCTACCGCATCGTCGCTCCCGACACGCCCGTCGAGCAGCTCCGGATCGCGCATCACCACTACGATCACAGCGAGGCGGACGCCGATCCGAACATCGTCTTTCCTCTCGCGACCCTTCGCGAGCTGGCCGAAGAGGGGGTCATCGGCGAGCTCGCGCCGAAGCACTTCAGCTACGGCTTCACGACGCGCCTCCGCGATCTGTACGAGAAGACGTTCCCCGAGATCGCCGACCAGATCGAAAAATCGCGAACTCGGCTCGTCCTGCTGACCGCCGGCTGTCCCGAGACGTGCCACCGGTCGATCGCCAATCTCGCGCGCGAGATCGAGGGACGCGGCGTCTCGACGCTCGTGATTTCGGCGAGCCCGGCCGCGACCGAGTCGATCCGGCCGCCGCGGATCATGACCTTCGACGGCGCCGAGATCGGCCGCATCGTCGGCCGCGCCAACGACCGGGAGACGCACCGGAAGGTGGTCACGGCGGCGCTCGAGATGTTCACGCACGACGTGCCGCCGGGGAAGGCCGTGAAGAAAGCGATTTGACGCGCAAATCGCCCGGCGCCGCCGAACCGCCGTAGAATGCCCACCGGCGCGATCTTGTTGCCGCTTCAGTTGCACCGGCGAAGGAGGCACGCGAGCGTTGGAAGCCACTCCCGACATCGAAGAGAAGACCGGCTGGGTCGCGCATGATGCCGTCGAGCTGTACCGGATCGACCGGTGGGGAAGCGGCTACTTCTCCGTCGACGGCGGCGGGAACCTGACCGTCGCCCCGCTCCAGGAAAGCGGCGCGACGATTCCGATCGCGGCCGCGGTCGACGAGGCGCTCGCGCAGGGCCTCCGGACGCCCCTGCTGCTCCGGTTTCAGGACCTGCTGCGCCACCGCGTCGAACGGATCAACGAAGCGTTCCGCCGCGCGATCGCCGAGAGCCGCTACCGCAACGAGTACCGCGGCGTCTTCCCGATCAAGGTCAATCAGCTCCGCGAGGTCGTCGAGGAGATCCTCGACGCCGGCCGTCCGTACCACTTCGGACTCGAGGTCGGCTCCAAGCCGGAGCTGTTCGCCGGACTCGCGATCCACACCGACCCCGAGGCGCTGATCGTCTGCAACGGCTACAAGGACGTGAACTTCATCCGGCAGGCGCTGATCGGCCGGAAGCTCGACAAGAAGGTCATCATCGTCGTCGAGAAGCTGTCGGAGATCCGGCAGATCGTCGACATCGCGCGCGAGCTCGGCGTCGAGCCGTGGATCGGCATGCGGGTCCGCCTTCTCGCGAAGGGCGCCGGCATCTGGGCCACCTCCGGCGGCGAGCACGCGAAGTTCGGCCTCTCGACCGCGGAGATCCTCGAGGGCATCGCGATGCTCCGCGAGGCCGGCATGGAGTCCGCCTTCAAGCTCCTCCACTTCCACATCGGCTCGCAGATCCCCGACATCCTCACGATCAAGCGCGCCGTCCGCGAGGCCGCGCGCTATTACGCGAAGCTCCGTCTCGCCGGGATCCCGCTCGAGTACCTCGACGTCGGCGGTGGCCTCGCCATCGACTACGACGGATCCCGCTCCACTTTCCACTCCTCCATGAACTACTCGGTCCAGGAGTACGCGAACGACATCGTCTACAGCATCATGGACGTCTGCGACGAGGAGAAGGTCCCGCATCCGGCGATCGTCTCGGAATCCGGGCGCGCGATCGTCGCCCATCACTCTGTTCTCGTCGTCGAGGCGTTCGGCTCGATCGAGAAGACGCCGGCAGCCGGCAACGGCGAGCGCACCGTGCACCACAAAATCGTCGAGGAGCTCCTCTACATCCGCGAGCACCTCAGCTCGCGCAACCTGAGCGAGTCCTACCACGACCTCGTCCAGCTCAAGGAACGCGCGCAGAACATGTTCGAGCTCGGCATCCTCGAGCTCGAGGTCAAGGCGCGCGTCGAGACGCTCTTCTGGGAGATCGCCGAGGCGATCCAGCACCGCACCCGGACGCTCGACCGATCCGAAGTTCCCGAGGAGCTCCAGAGCCTGCGGCTCGAGCTGGCGGACCAGCACATCTGCAACTTCTCGGTCTTCCAGTCGCTCCTCGATCACTGGGCGCTGGGCCAGCTCTTCCCCATCGTGCCGATCCATCGCCTCACCGAGGAGCCCACCACCGAAAGCACTCTGGTCGACATCACCTGCGACTCGGAGGGGAAAGTCTCGAAATTCATCGATCAGGAAGACGTCCGCGAGACCCTGCCGCTCCACCAGATCGAGCGCGGCCCGTACTGGCTGGGCATTTTCCTCACCGGCGCCTATCAGGACATCATGGGCGACATCCACAATCTCTTCGGCCGCGTGAACGAGGCGCACGTGTTCCTCGACGAGGACGAGGAGAGCGGCTTCTACATCGAGGAGACGATCCCAGGGAACACGATCGGCGAAGTGCTCTCGCTGACGCAGTACGACATCAACGAGCTCAACAAGAGGATGAAGGCACAGTTCGACACCGCGATCAAGGCGGACCGCCTCAAGCCGAACGAGGGGATGCGCCTGCTCGCCGATTTCGAGAAAGGCCTTCGGGACCAGACCTACCTCACCCTCGGTGATTGAGGTATGTCGCTGAAAAGGCAGGGGATGTCGGCTGGTAGGTAGGTAAGAATAACTTTGTGAGCCGGAATGCCGCCCCGGCGCGTCCCGTTGTGCTCACTGGATCAACCATCAGGAGAGACGAAGATGCGGAAACTCTTTGCGTTGGCTGGATTGCTCTGCGCGTTCGCGACGAGCGCCTTCGCCGTCGGCGAAGCGCGGATCACCGGAAAAGTCACCGGCCCGAACGGTGAGCCGCTCGAGGGCGTCACGATCACGGTGACGGCGACCGAGGCGAAGAACTTCGAGGAGACGTTCAAGACCGACGAGAACGGGAAGTTCACGATCTTCCTGCTCGACGGAACGATCCGCTACAAGTTCACCTTCGCGAAGGAAGGGTACGGTCCGTACGAAGAGGTCATCAAACTGCAGCTCCTCCCCCAGCGGAACGAGCGGGAGATCAAGCTCGGCGCGCCTGCAGCGGCGGCCGTCGGGGAACCCGTGGCCGACCCGGCCGTGACCGCGTACAACGAAGGCGCGCAGCTCGCGAACGAAGGGAAAGTCGCGGAGGCGATCGCGAAGATCGAAGAGGCGGTGGGCATCAAGCCCGAGCTGACCGCCGGCCACATGGCGCTCGCGAAGCTGTACGTCCGCGCCGAGCAGTGGGAGAAGGCGATCGGCGCCGCGAACAAGGTCCTCGAGATCTCTTCGGACGAGCCCGAGATGTTCGCGATTCTCGCCGAGGCGTACGAGAAGACGGGAAATGCGGCGAAGGCGAAGGAGTTCCGCGAGAAGGCGCCGGCGAATCCCCCCGCGCTCTTCAACGACGCGGCGAAGCTGATCAACGGCGGCAACGACAAGGACGCCGAGCCGCTGCTCCGGCGCGCCGTCGAGGCCGATCCGTCGTTCGCGAAGGCGCATTACGAGCTCGGCATGGTGTACGTCCGGACGGGAAACACGGCCGCGGCGAAGAAGCACCTGGAGACGTATCTCGAGCTCGAGCCGGACGGCCAGGAGGCCGCGCTCGCGAAGGAGATGCTGAAATACGTGCAGTAACGACGGCCGTCGCTCCGACCCCGAGGCCCCGGAAATCCGGGGCCTTTCCTTTTTCGGAGTGATCTAATTGCCGTCACTGGAACAACTGAGTTCTCCGGATGTTGCGACTCCACGAAAGGAGTACGTCATGTCTCCCTCGCGACGCCTCTGTCTCGCCCTCCTCCCCGTCGCCTCCCTCGCCCTCCTCGCCGGCTGCGCTTCCAACAATGCGACCGTGAATCTGCTCGAGCCCGACTTTCGCATCGTGCAGACGAGCACGACGGCGCATGCGGCGCGGCACATCACCGGAGGTCTTGCCGTCGAGTATCACGCCGAGATTCTCAACCGCTCGTCGGAGACGATCACGCTCAAGAGGATCCATCTCGACTCGATGGGGATGGGCGCGTACGATCTCGAGCCGGCGAGCCGGCCGTTCGACATTCCGATCCCGCCCAACCAGATGGCGGCCGTCGACTTCTGGGTTCCGGCCAACATCGCGAGCACGACGATCGTCGGCGCGAACGGGCCGGTGACGCTGCGCGCGAAGGTCGAGTTCGACTCGGCGGACGGGATGTTCCAGAAGATCTACGTCCAGCAGGTCAACGCCGGAAGAACGGGACGGCAGAACCGGGACTGATCGCCCGCCGCATGAGCGACGACTTCGACGTCGCCATTCTCGGCGGAGGCGTCGCGGGCCTCGCGGCGGCGCGCGCTCTCTCCGCGCGCGACCTCCGCCTCGTTCTCGTCGAGGGGCGCGACCGCCTCGGCGGCCGGATCCTCACGCGCGAGATCGACGGCCTTCCTCTCCCGATCGAGCTCGGCGCCGAGTTCATTCACGGCGACGCCGCGGAAACGTTCGCGATCGCCGACGCCGCCTCGCTGCTCGTCGACGAGCTTCCCGACGACCATCTCTGGCTCCGCGGCGACCGCTTCGTCCGCATCCCCGATTTCTGGAGCGACATGCTCCGCGTGCGCCGCAGGATCCGAGGACCGCGCGACCGCTCCTTCGCGGCGTTCCTCGATGCGGCGCGCTCGATCCCGCCGCGCCTCCGCCGGATGAGCCGCGAGTTCGTCTCCGGCTATCACGCCGCCGATCCGGCGAGGATCAGCGCCCTATCCCTCGCCGCGGGCGACGAGGAGACCGAAGGTCCCGGGCAGAACCGGCAGTACCGGATCGTGCCCGGATACGCTTCGGTCGTCGCCGCGCTCCGATCCGCGATCGGCGAGGCATGCGAGATCCGCCTCTCGACGATCGCGCGTCGCATCGCGTGGCGGAAGGGGCACGTCGCGATTCACTGCCAGAGCACGATGGGCGGAGATCCGGTCGAGGTCCGCGCGCGCGCCGTCGTCCTCGCGGTTCCCGCCGCGGTCCTGAAGGCAGGCCCGGAGGCACCCGCGGGGATCGCATTCGATCCGCCACTGCGCCGGCTCGAGGACGATCTCGCGCAACTCGAGGCGGGCCACGTCCTGAAGCTCGTCTTCGCGTTCCGCGAGCGGTTCTGGGAC
>JBOGJQ010000396.1:0-4858 GCA_050745405.1 Thermoanaerobaculia bacterium
GAACGCAGAACGGAGAAGGAAGAAACCCTCCCGCCCGTTCATTCGCGCCTCGGGTTCTTTTCCGGCTTCTACGTTCTGCGTTCTGCGTTCTGCGTTCAATCCTTTCGAACGTAAACGTAGCCTGGCCCCCGAAGCACCCTCCCCGGCAAAGCTCCCGTCATCACACCTTCATCGAGTACTGCGACTCCGTTTACGATCACGTGATCGATGCCGACCGAGTAGTGGTGCGGGTCCTCGAACGTCGCGACGTCGCGGACGCGCTCGGGATCGAACACGACGAGGTCGGCCTTCATCCCCGCGCGGACGATGCCGCGGTCGCGGAGCTGGGCGCGGGCGGCGGAGAGTGAGGTCATCTTCCGGACGGCCTCCTCGACCGGAAAGAGGCCGAGGTCGCGGGCGTAGTGTCCGAGGATGCGGGGAAACGTGCCGTAGGCGCGGGGATGCGCGCCGGCCGCCCGGCGGCTCTCCGGCACCGAGCCGGAGTCGGCGCCGATCGCGACCCACGGGTGCCGCAGCGCCGTCTGCACATCCTCCTCGCTCATCGTGAAGTAGACCGCTCCGGGCGCGCGCGGGCTCGCTTCGTAGAGCCGGAGAAGGGCCTCGATCGGATCCGTTCCCATCATCACGGCGATCTGTTCGAGCGTCTTCTTCTCGTACTGGTCGAGATCCGATCCGGGCATGCTCGTCACGAGGACGCCGTCGGCGGACGTCGCGCGGGAAGGAAGTCCCAGGCGACGGATATCGTCCGCGACGCGCGACCGCGTTGCCGGGTCGCGCAGCCGTTCGAGGAAAGCGCCATAGCCGCCCTCGAGCGCCCACGTCGGCGCGAGCATCGTCAGGCCCGTCGACGAGGCGACGTACGGGTACATATTCGCCGCGACGTCGACGCCGCTCCACCGCGCCTCTTCGATCTTCGCGAGCACCTCGCCCATCCGTCCGTGGTTGCGCGGCCCGCTCACCTTGAGGTGCCACACGTTGACGGGGATCTCCGCCTCGCGGCCGATGCGGAAGGCTTCCTCGAGCGCAGGAACGATCTCGTCCCCCTCGTTGCGGATGTGCGAGAAGTAAACGCCACCGTGGCGCGCCGCCACGCGCGCCAGCCGGACGAGCTCCTCGGTCGACGCGAACGTCGCCGGGACGTAGATGAGCGAGGTCGAGAGGCCGATCGCGCCCTCGCGCATCGCCTGCTCGACGATCGCCTCCATCCGCCGTATCTCCTCCTCGGTCGCGTCACGGTCGTTGCTCCCGATGACGAGCGACCGCGCGTTCGTCGCACCGACGAAGAGGGCGAAGTTCGTCGCGGTCCCCTGCTGCTCGAGGACGTCGAAGTACTCGCCGAGTGTCGTCCACGCTGGCTGTCCCTCCGCGCGGCGTTCCGCGGCGTCCTCCGGACGGATCGGGCCCGGCGACCACCCTTCCCCGGTGACCTCGGTCGTCACGCCCTGGCGGATCTTCGCCTCGAGCGAGGGATCGACCAGGACGCTTCCCTGCGACTGGCCGAGGAGATCGATGAATCCCGGCGCGATCATCCGGTCGCGCGCGTCGATCACGCGGGCCGCCGCGACGTCGCGCAGATCGCCGACGGCGACGATCGTATCGCCGCGCACGCCGACGTCGCCGCGGAACCACGGCGCGCCCGTGCCGTCGACGATGCGGCCGTTCACGATTTTCAGGTCGAGCGGCGGTGGCGCCGGAGGCACGGTGGCGCAGCCGAGGAAGGAAAGGACGAGCAGGAAAGATGCGAAGCGGCGAATCATGCGGCGCATTGTATTGAATTGTTTAGAATGCGCGACCATGAACCGCCGTCATTTCGTCCGCACCGCGGCCCTCGCGAGCGCCGCTCTCGCCACGCCCCTCGCCCCCGCCCTGTCGCAGACGCGCGCCTCGCGCGGCGTCATCAAGCCGAAACGTCTCGCCGCGGGCGACACCGTGGGCATGGTCCTCCCGGCCTCGCTCGAGTTCGAAACGCACGAGATCGCGATCGGCGTCGATCAGCTCGAAGCGCTCGGGTTCCGCGTCAAGGTCGGGGAGCACGCGCGCAGCCGCCATGGCTACTTCGCCGGCACCGACCGCGAGCGCGCCGCCGACATCAACGCGATGTTCGCCGACCCGGAGATCGACGGCATCTTCGCGTACACCGGCGGCTGGGGAACGCCGCGGCTCCTTCCCCTCCTCGATTACGACGTCATCCGCCGCAATCCGAAGGTCCTCATCGGCTACAGCGACATCACCGCGCTGATCAACGCCATCCATCAGCGGACCGGCCTCGTGACGTTTCACGGACCGGTCGCGTCGTCGAACCTCGATCCGTACTCGATCGAGAACATGAAGCGGGCGATCATGCGCGCCGAGCCGATCGGCGTCCTCACGAATCCGCCGAAACCCGAGAACGCGCTGATCCAGCGGCGCTATCGGACCTGGACGATCCGCGAGGGCACGGCCGAGGGGCGCCTCGTCGGCGGAAATCTGACGCTGCTCGCCGCAGTGATGGGAACGCCTTGGGAGATCGAGACCGACGGCGCGATCCTTTTCCTCGAGGACGTCCGCGAGGCGATCTACCGCATCGACCGGATGCTCACGCAGCTCTCCCTCGGCGGGAAATTCGACGGCCTCCGCGGCGTCGTGTTCGGCTACTGCACCGATTGCCCCGCCGACCGCGCGAGCTTCAGCCTCGAGCAGGTCCTCCGCGATCACTTCGAGCCGCTCGGCATCCCGGTGTTCGCGGGCTTCGCGGTCGGCCACATCGACCAGAAGGTCACGCTCCCGATCGGCATCACCGCGCGGATCGATGCGGACGCCGGGACGGTGACGATTCCGGAGGCGGCGGTCGTCTGATCAGTCGTTCTCCGTGATCGTCGTCCTCTTCGAGCGCCGTTTGCAGAACGTGGCGGCGACGCGGGCGAAGACGACGGGGTCACCCTCGCGTACCGGCGTCGGCGCGGTGACGCGGGCCGTGCCGACGAACGTTCCGTTCTTGCTCCCGAGGTCTTCCACGACGGCGCCGTCGGGGCCGACGACGATCCGCGCGTGACGGCGGGAGATGCCGGGCGCGTCGAGCGGGATGTCCGCGTCATCGTCCCGGCCGATCACGTTCCCTCCCTCGTGAAGAGGAAACGCCTTCGCCCCGATCCGCAGCTCGAACGCGCTCTCCCGCCTTCCGTCGGTCTCGATCTCGACCTCTCCGTCGACGGCGTAGCCGAAGCGGTGCACGGTTCGAATCCGCTGATGTTCCGCGTCGTCGAGAAGCCGCCGGAGGTCGGCGACGAGGTTGTGGAGATTCGCCTCCTCGACGACGACGTCGGGCCAGAGGCGGCGGTAGATCTCTTCCTTCGCGACGGCGGCGGGCCAGCGGTCGAGGAGAAGCGCGAGGAGATCGAACTGCTTCGGCTGGAGCGGAACGGGCGTCTCGCCGCGGGTCAGCTCCCGCCGCTCCCGATCGAGCGCGAACTCACCGAATCGCCACCGCACGCCGCGATTCTAAGGGCGCCTCGTGCCTTCGCGGCGCGGAGCTGGAGAAAAGGTGGAGTTTCCCTGGAATTCGGCTGGGACTTCGATCGGGGGGTGATTCGACCTTGGATCCATGCTTCGCGCCTGGGTCGCCGCCCTCCTCGCCGTCGCGCTCTCTCCCGCGGCATTGCCGGCACTCGAGCTCGACACCGCGGACGTCGCGCTTCTCGCGGACCTTCTCGCGGAAGGGGGATACGGACGCCTTCCGATCGAGCGCGCGGCGTTTCTCGTCCTGACGCCCGGCGGCGAGCGCCGCTGCGTCCTCTGGCCGGTGACGGCCGAGCTCCGCGCCGCGCGGTTCCGCGGAACGATCCCGCCGGGAACCTTCGCGATCGCGCACACGCATCCGCTCGATCAGCCGAACCCCTCCCCCGGCGACATCGCCACCGCCGAATCCCTCGGGCTCCCCGTCATCGTGATCACGCCGAGACGCATCGCGGCGGCCGTTCCGTTCGGCGGGACGGAAGTTCTCGCGACGGGGTGGTGGAGCCGTGAGGCGGGAGCGGCGGCGTGCCGCGATCAGGACTGACCGAAGCTGCGGAGCGCCTCGTCCTCGTCTTCGAAGACCTCGAACATGGGAAGGAGGTTCGTCAGGTGGAGCGTCCTGCGGACGCGATCCTGCGGGCGGAGGAGCTTGAGGGAGGCCCCGGCGCGCTCGGCGAGTTTGTGGCTGTGCACGAGGTCGCCGAGGCCGCTGCTGTCGATGTAATCGACCTTCGAGAGGTTGAGGAGCATTTTGGAGTAGCCGTCCTCGAGGAGCTGGGTGACGACCTGAGTGACGATCTCGTCGGCGACCCCGACGACGAGGCTTCCCTCGCAGTCGATCACGACGACGTCGCCCGTTTTCCGCACGTCCACGTTCATGGCGCGCGATCATATACTACGGTCGCTCGTCGCTCGGCGCTCGTCGCTCGTCGCCGGCAGGATCTCACCGAAAGAAGAAGCGTCGCCATCCTGAGGAGCGAAGCGACGAAGGATCTCCTCAGCTGCGACTCAGACTCGCGAGGTGGTACCGATCGAGACGCGGCTGAGGAGATCCTTCGCTTCACACCCGCCCGACCCTCCACGCTCAGGATGACGGCGCTTTTGTGGTCTGCCAAAGGAACGAGCAACGAGCAACGAGCAACGAGCAACGAGCGACGAGTGACGAGCTACCGACTCGGCACATCTCCGCCGACGATCCGCTTCCCGAAGTCGCCCGCCTCGAACACGAAATCCTCGCGGATCGCGCCGTTCGCGATCGCGAGCGTGTTCAGATCGACGGTCGACGGGTACGCGCGCGCGATCTCCTGGATCGTCATCCGCCGCGGGACCCGGACGACCTCGATCCGTTTCGGCTGAACGTTCAGAT
>JBOGJQ010000397.1:0-3060 GCA_050745405.1 Thermoanaerobaculia bacterium
ACGTAGAAGCGAGAAAGGGACCGGGTGGCGCGGATGCAAGATGCAAACGTGAGCCTGGGCGGGCGGGTTTCTTCCTTCTACGTTCTGCGTTCTGCGTTCTGCGTTCGGTCCCCGACACCGGCCGAGCCCGCTTCCGAAAACCCGCAAAACGCTCCCGCTTGCCAACGCCGTCGTCCGGACCTACTTTGGCCCACGGAGCGGTGACCACGGGTCCAAGTTCCGGGGGTTTGAGATCTGGATTGTCCCGGGGCGTCAGGACCAGCTCACAGAGCGCCTCAATCCCGCATCGCGGGAGCGCCGATCTCACGTGTGGCCCGCTCCATTTTCCTTTTTCTGCCTCGGACGACTGACGGCTGACGACCGCACACGCGCGGGCGGCGCGGGACTGGAATGCGCCCTAACTCCCTTGCGTTGTGCCGCTTTGCATGGGAGTGATACCATGCGTCGACAGCTTTCGAAGTCGTAGCGAAAGCGGCCGATTGGCCGCTTTTTTTGTTGTTGGAAACCAGATGGCGGAACTTCCGGAGCGGGTGGAAAACGAGATCCGGCAGATCGTCGAATCGGAAGGGTTCGAGCTCGTTCACGTCGATTACAAGCCCCAGGGCAGGGGATACCTGCTCCGGCTCGACATCGACAAGGACGGCGGGATCACCCTCGACGATTGTCAGCTCGCTTCCCAGCAGGTGAGCGCTCTTCTCGACGTCGAGGACCCGATCCCCGGCGCGTACGAGCTGCAGGTCTCCTCGCCGGGGCTCGACCGGAAGTTCTACCGGGATTCGGATTACGAGAAGTTCCAGGGACGGCTGGTGAGGGTGAAGACGAACCAGGCGATCGGCGGGCTTCACGTGATCATCGGCAGGCTCGAGTCGTACGACGGCGGAAAGATCGTCGTCGTCGACCCGAAGTCGAAACGAGGGGTCTCGTACGAGATCCCGATGGAAGCGATCAAGGAAACGCGTCTCGAAGTCGAGATCTGAGGAGCGGCGGCACATGTTCAACGAGAACGTCGGCCGGGACATCCGGGCCCTGGCGCACGAAAAATCGATCGATGTCGAGCGGGTCTTCTCCGCGCTCGAGGACGCGCTCGCCACGGCGGCGAAGAAGTACTACAAGACGCGCGAGCCGATCGAGACGGTCATGGACCGCGAGACGGGCGACGTGCAGATTTACGTCGTCAAGCAGGTCGTGGCGACGCCCGAGGAGATCGAAGATCCGAACGCGCAGCTTCTTCCCGAAGATGCGAAGAAGCTCGATCCGAACGCGGAGATCGGCGGGACGATCCGCCTGAACTACATCACGAAGGTCGTCGTCGACACGATCGAGGATCCCCTGACCGAGATCCGCACCTACGAGGCGCGGAAGCTCGACAAGGACCTCGAGCCGGGCGACACGGTGGAGATCCCGCTCACGAAGCCGCCCGAGGAGCTCGGGCGGATCGCGGCGCAGTCGGCCAAGCAGGTGCTGTATCAGAAGGTCCGCGAGGCCGAGCGGGAGAAGGTCTACCGCGAGTTCGCCGGCAAGGTCGGGGAGCTCGAGAACGGCTACGTGAAGCGGTTCGAGCGGGGCGACATGATCGTCGACCTCAACGGCCGCACGGAAGGGATCATCCCGCGGTCGCACCAGTCGCGCGCCGAGCGATACGCGCAGGGCGACCGGATCAAGGCGGTCATCGTCGACGTCCACACGCAGCCGAAGGGACCGCAGGTCGTCCTCTCGCGGACGGACCCGCGTCTGCTCATCAAGCTCTTCGAGATGGAAGTGCCGGAGATCTACGACGGCACCGTCATCATCAAGGGCGCGGTGCGCGAGCCGGGCGAGCGCGCGAAGATCGCGGTCACCTCGCGCGAGCGCGACGTCGACCCGGTCGGCGCGTGCGTCGGCGTGAAGGGTTCCCGCGTGCAGTCGATCATCCGCGAGCTCCGCGGCGAGAAGATCGACATCATTCCCTGGTCGGACGATCTGGTGAATTACGCGCAGAACTCCCTGGCGCCTGCGAAGATCACGCGCGTCGCCGTCACCTCGGACGAGGGGACGCGGCCGCACCTCGACGTCATCGTCGACAACGACCAGCTCTCGCTCGCCATCGGCAAGCGCGGCCTCAACGTCCGTCTCGGGGCCGAGCTGATCGGCGCGAAGATCGACATCAAATCCGAGGACGAGGTCAAGGGCGAGGTCGCCGACGCGCTCACCGCGATGCTCCAGCAGGCCATGGCCGAGGCGCGCGCGGAGACGAACGTCCATGACATCGAGGGGATGGATCAGGACATCGCCGACATGCTCGAGGATGCCGGGTACGACGACCTCGACTCGGTCCTCAACGCGTCGGTCGAGGACCTCACCGCGATCGAGGGGATGGACGCCGAGACGGCCGCCTACGCGATCGAACTCGCCCGCAACCACGAGATGGCCGAGGTCGAGACGGTCGCCGCCGAGGAAGAGGAGCTGATCGTCGCGGAAGAGGGCGAGGAAGAGTACGAAGAAGAATCCGAGGAGGAGTACGCCTCGGAAGAAGAACAGGAAGAAGAACAGGAAGAAGAAATTCAGGAAGAGGAGGCAGCCTCGGAGCCGAGTCCCGTGGCGACGGAAGACGTGGAACGTTCGTGAGCAGCCTGTGGCCGCTGAGGCCACGTTCGGGGATCCAAGGAGCAGAGTGAATGGCAAAGGTTCGGGTGAAAGATCTGGCGAAGACGATGGGGGTTCCCGACAAGGACCTCATCTTCAAGCTGCAGTCCCTGGGAGTGGAGGTCGCGGGGTCGGAGTCGACCCTCGATCCCGACGTGATCGTCGCGATCCTCCAGGGGAAGAAACTCGCTTCGCGTCCGCGCACGGTCATCGTGCGCGATGAGAAGGCGCAGCAGCCGGAAGAGAGGAAACGCCGGATCGTCCGCCCGCCGCGGCCGATCGTCGCGCCGCCGCGGCGCGAGGAGACCGCGGCCACGCCCGAGGGCCAGGCCCCCGAGGCCGCGCCGATCATCCCGGAGTTCATCAAGGCCGCCGAGCAGGAAGCGCTCGAGCAGGAGCGGGCCGCGCGCGAGGTGAGGGATCTGCCGAAGCCGAAGC
>JBOGJQ010000398.1:0-5941 GCA_050745405.1 Thermoanaerobaculia bacterium
GACGGGTGGGACGCGCGTAACGCGGGATTATCGACCGGCGGGACAGCGAATCTTCGTTTTCCCGCCGACCTGAGTCACGTCGTCCACGAACTCCCCGCCCGTCCCTGATCCCTCGCTACGCTCGGGATGACGAACGGGGGCGGGCGGGTTTCTTACTTCTGCGTTCTGCGTTCTGCGTTCTGCGTTCTGCGTTCTGCGTTCTGCGTTCTGCGTTCTGCGTTCTGCGTTCTGCGTTCTACGTTCTGCGTTCTGCGTTCGGCCTTTGAAATCTTCAAAACGCGAGCAGAAGACGTGCCGCCGCGAGGATCTCGTCCTCGCTCGGAAGGAACGCCTGCTCGAGCGGCGGCGAGTACGGCACCGGCGTGTCGAGCGCACCGATCACACGGACGGGCGCGTCGAGATACTCGAACGCTTCCTCCTGGATGATCGCGGCGAGGCTCTCGCCGATCCCGCCGGTGCGCGTGTCCTCGTGCACGACGAGAGCGCGGGAACAGTGTCTCGCGACTGCGAGGACGGCCTCGCGGTCGAGCGGCGCGAGCGAGCGCAGGTCGAGGACCGCCGCCGCCGCACCCTCCTCCGCGAGCCGTTCGGCGACGCGCATCGCCGCGTGCGTGTACGCGCCGTACGAGATGATCGCGAGATCGCCGCCCGCGCGGCGGAGCGCGGCCTTCCCGATCGGCAGAGGCTGCGGCGGCTCCGCGGGGAGCTCCTGTTTGATGCGCGGATCGCGGTAGAGCGCGATGTGTTCGTAGTAGAGGACTGGATCGCGATCGGCGACCGCGGCGGCCATCAGCGCGCGCGCGTCGTACGGCGTCGACGGAGCGACGACCTTGAGGCCCGGCGTCCGATAGAACCACGGCTCCGTATTCTGGCTGTGGTACGGGCCGGCCGAGCGGAGGCCGCCCCAAGGCATGCGCACGACCATCGGCACCGATCCGCCCCACCGGTAGCGGACCTTCGCCGCGTTGTTCACGAGCTGGTTGAACCCGGTCGCGACGAAGTCGTTGAACTGCATCTCGCCGATCGGACGCATCCCGGCGAGCGCCGCCCCCACGCAGACGCCGAGGATTCCCCCCTCCGCGATCGGCGCGTTGAGAATGCGATCGCCGAATTCTCCGAGCAGAGGTCGCAGCAGGAGAAAGGCGTTCCCATACTTTCCGCCAACGTCCTCGCCGTACACGAACACGCGCGGATCATCGCGGAGCGCATCCCCGATACCGAGCATGACGGCTTCGAGGAACGTCTTCCCTTTCGCATCGAACGATGGCGCTTCTTCGACCTCGGGAAGCTCGGCCGACCCTTGCCGCCGTTCAGGCACGAGCACTTCGATGCGCTCGCGCGGGGGCTCGTCCGCAACGACGCCATGACCGGCGAGCGCTGCGTCGGGCCATGGCGCTTCGATCACCTTCCGCGCCTCTTCCTCGACGAGCGCCTCGACCTCCGCTTTCCAGATGTCGAGCTCACCCGGCCGGATCACGCCCTCCTCTTCGAGGCGCGCGGCGTAGCGGACGATCGGGTCGCGCTGCGACCAGAACGCCCAGAGCGCGGGATCGGCGTAGCCCTGGTCCGTGACAGGCGGATAGTCCCAGGACGGCTGCGCGTCCTTGCCGACGTAGAGCATGTCGTCGTGGTGGGCGTGGCCGCACATGCGCATCGCGACGAGCTCGAGGAGAGTGGGACCTTTCCCTCTTCGAGCGCGCTCGACTGCCCACGCGAACGCGGCCGCGATCGCATCGGGATCCGTTCCGTCGACAGTGAGGCCCGGCACGCCGTAGCCGGTTGCCTTCTCAGCGAAGACGCGCGCGGCGGATTGGTCCGGGAGGGGCGTAGAGAGCGCGGTCTGGTTGTTCTGAACGCAAAAAACGATCGGGAGAGCGCGCGCGGCGGCGAGATTGATCGCCTCGTGCCATTCGCCGAGGGAGGTCGCTCCCTCGCCGACGAACGAGACGGCGACGCGATCGGAGCGTTGGAGCGAGAAGGCGAACGCCATGCCGGCGGCGGTCATCGTCGAAATTGCGAGCGGTGCGGACGCGGGGATGATGCCGTGGCCGAAGTCGCCGACGTGGAGGTCCTTCCCGTCCATCGGGGGGCCGCTCTTGCCCATCTGCGCGTTGAGGACGGCGCGGACGGTGTCGCGGTGGTTGTGCATGGCGAGGACGGCGCCGAGGTCGCGGATGAGGGGCGCGATGACGTCGCCCGACCAGCTTCCGTCGCGCGCGCGGTGGCGGTCACCACGCCGCAGACGGATCGCGGCGGCGTAGATCGCCTCCTGCCCGAGCGATCGAAACCCTTTGCCCTGAAACGAGCCGCTGCCCCAGCGCACTTCGCCGCCGGCGAAGAAGGCTTTGAGGCGGTTGTCCGTGGCGCGCGTGAGGAGCATCCCGCGGAGAATCTCGCGGCGCTCGGCGGAGGTGAGCGAGGCGGCAATCGCCTCGCGACGCAGGAATCCGTCGCAGCCGTCGAGGACTTCGTCCCGCGCCTCCGCGAGACGGCGGCGCGCCTCGGTCCCCGGCGTCGTCTCCGGGATTTCGAGATCGATCTCGGTGACGGGCTGCGGCCGCAGCGCCTCGTCGAGACGTTCGGCGAGGAGACGGCGGAGGGGATGGCGGAGCGAATCGAGCGTACGCTCGTCGCGTCCGGGGTCGTCGCCGCGCGCCTGGAGGACGTCCTCGAACGCTTCGACGGCGGGGCGGAGGGCGAACGGGTGACGTTCCGCGATCCAGGCGGCGAAGCGCGCCAGCAGCGTCGCGCCGCCGACTTCCGGGGTCGTCGTCATGCCCACCGATGTTAGCAGCGTTCTGCTACGCTGCACCCACACGGAATCCCGTCGCGCGAGGTGCCCATGCGATTCGGCGTGTGGTGTCTGGTCGTTTCCGCGATCCTGGCCGCGCCGCTGCGCGCGCCTGCGGAGGAAATCGTGCGCCCGGTCTCGTCCACGCCGACGGATCCGACGGAATTCGGGTCCCTCCGGCTCGAGCCGTTCGAATCCGTCGCCCCGCCCGAAGGGGTCTGGGCGATCCTGGTCACGGCCTCTTATTTCAACCAGTGGGACGGCACGTGGCACACGCGCCGCGCGCACGAGGACTTCGGACGACGCGGTGAGCCGATCGTCGACGAGGAGCTGCACGCGCTGGAACGCGCGTTCCCGCAGGACGATATCTACCGGTTCGACGTCGAGGGAACGCGGTTCGACCTCCTCCTCGCACGCGGGTTTCGGAACGGCGTCTCCGTTCAGGCGCGAGTTCCGTGGATCGAGATCGGAAGGCCGCGATGGGACGGGGCCGCCGAAGCGTTCCACGCCGTCTTTCCCGTGGTCGATCATTACGCGCGCGACCTCTTCCCTCGCGGACAGACGTTTCTCTACCTACGGGCCGGCGGGCGCTCCCTGGTGCGACGCGACGAGCTGGCGCGAAGCGGCATCGGCGACGTCGCGCTCTCGGTCGGCATTCCTATGCATCGGACGGCGCGATCGGCGCAACGCCTTGCCGTCACGATCGAGCTTCCGACGGGGAACGGCGACTCTCTTCACGGCAGCGGCGGATGGGACGCGGGCGCGCGATGGTTCTACACGCGGCAGGGGAAACGAAACCATCTGCTCGTCGGCGCCGGGTACACGCACCAGGATCGGCGCGGCTCATTTCTGGGATTCGAGCGCGCCGACACCTCCCACCTGACCGTCGATCTCCTGCGGCCCCTGACGCCGCGAACGACGCTCCATCTCGGCGGACGTGTCGACGGCTCCCCGCTGGCGGGACTCACGAACCTGAACGTCTCGCGCCCCGCCTTCTTCTACAAGATCGGCGCGCAATGGGACGTCGGGCACGACCAGTGGGTCGCCGTCGACATCGGCGAAGAGATCGCGCCGCAGGTCGGCCTCGACGTCGATTTCAGCCTCCACCTCTCCTGGGGCTATCACCCGTGACGCCGCGGCAGGCAGAGAAGGTGCATCGGCTGGAGCGATGGCGCGTGCATCGACCGCCGATCCGGTCCGGACCTTCGGCGAGCTGGGACTCCGGCCGGAGTTGCTGCGCACTCTCGCGGCGCTCGGTTATGAAACGCCGACGCCGATCCAGGAGCGGACCATTCCGGCCCTGCTCGCCGGCCGCGACGTGATCGGCCAGGCGCAGACTGGAACCGGCAAGACGGCCGCGTTTGCCCTGCCGATCCTGCAGAAGATAGACGGCCGCGCACGCGGGACGCGCGCGCTCGTCCTCACCCCCACACGCGAGCTCGCCATGCAGGTCGCCGAGGCGTTTCACGCCTACGCGCGCGGAATGGAACCGCACGTCGGGGTCCTGCCTGTCTACGGCGGCGCCCCGATCGGCGCGCAGCTCCGGCGGCTCGAGCGCGGCGTCGCGATCGTCGTCGGCACGCCCGGACGCCTCGTCGACCACCTCGACCGCGGCACGCTCGATCTGGCGACCGTCGAGACGCTCGTTCTGGACGAAGCCGACGAAATGCTGAAGATGGGGTTTCTCGACGACGTCGAGCGCATCCTCGCCGCGTCCGGCGAGCGCCAGACCGCGCTCTTCTCGGCGACGATGCCCCGCGCCATCGTCGCCATCGCGGACCGCCACCTCCGCAACCCCGAGCGCATCGCGATCGAACACCGCACCGTCACGGTACCCGCCGTCGACCAGCGGTTCGTCACGCTCGCCGAGCCACAGAAGCTCGACACGATCACACGCATCCTCGAGATCGAGCCGGGCGAAGCGACGCTCGTCTTCCGGCGAACGAAAACCGGCGCCGCCGAGCTCGCGGAACGCCTCGAGGCACGCGGCTTCGCGGCCGTCGCCCTCCACGGCGACATGAACCAGGCGATGCGCGAAGCCGTCGTGCGGCGCCTCCGGAAGGGCGAGGTCGACGTCGTCGTCGCGACCGACGTCGCGGCGCGAGGCCTCGACGTCGAGCGCATCGCCCACGTCGTGAATTACGACGTCCCCTACGACGTCGAGGCCTACGTCCACCGCATCGGCCGCACCGGCCGCGCCGGACGAACCGGAAGGGCCACGCTGTTCGTCACGCCGCGCGAGCGCCGCATGATGCGCGACATCGAGCGATTCACCGGAAGCCCGATCCGCCCGATGAAGATCCCGACGCACGCCGACGTCGCCGCGCGCCGCGTCGAGCAGCTCAAGGAAACGATTCGGACCGAGCTCAAGGAGGACTCCGGTCTCGAGCTCCACCTCGCCGTCGTCGAACAACTCGCCCAGGAGGGGCCGTACGACATCGCCGACATCGCCGCGGCCGCCCTCCGCGTCGCCGCGCGCGAACGCCCGATCGAGACGCGCATCGAGACGCGCGAAAAGGCGCCTCCACCGCCACCCGGGCCCGAGCGCAAACGGGAGCGCGAGCCGTTCTACGCCCCCGTCGCCCGGCCGGAATCGAAGCCCCGACGGCGCACTCCCGCCCGCGGGCCGAAAGGACCGCGCCGGCGCGGATGACGGTACCCCCATTGCACCGACCAGACCGCAGCAGGAGGACGACATGGATTCCCGAGAACCAGACCGCGCGCGCGACGCGTTCACCCCCGATGACCGCGCGACGCGCATCGACAGCGAGAGCGACGCTTACTGGCGAAACCATTTCGCGACGCGCGACTACTACGACCAGAACTACGCCTACGAGGACTACGAGCCCGCCTATCACTACGGCGCGTGGGCGCGCGCGCAGTTCGTCGACGAGGCATGGACGCCGGACCTCGACGAAAAACTCGGGCGGAGCTGGCAAGAGCGGAAGGGTCCCTCCCGCCTCGGCTGGAACCAGGCCCGCCACGCCGCGCGCGACGCATGGGAGCGCTCGCACCGGCGGTGACCGCCCCGCGCCCCACCCGCGCTGGTACGCTTCGCGCTCTAGTGTAGTGCGTCAGAGATTCGGGCCATTTTGCTGGTGGCGCTTGCGGGCGAGATGCAAGAAGCGAGGAGGAGGCGATGCGGGGCAT
>JBOGJQ010000399.1:0-5617 GCA_050745405.1 Thermoanaerobaculia bacterium
GCCTCCCCCAGGCGGCCGGCGCGCTCGTGATAGTCGGCGATCGCCTCGCGCACGACGGCGCTCTTCGGTTTGCGCAGCCGTTCCGCGGTCGTCGCGAGCCGCTCGAGCGTCGCGTCATCCAGCGTGAACGTGACCTTCCTTGCCATACAGAGGCAATACTACCATACCGTCACCCGTGGTTCTGGACGGTGTAATGAATCGTCATGACGCGAACCAGACCGTCGCGGATGAGGAACGAGTCGGCGCCGTCGGGGATGCGTGCTTTCTCCGTCTCGGCCGTCCATTCGAGGAACGCGACCTCGCCGTGCCAGACCTTCGTGTGGTAGCTCCAGGTCGACTCGCCGACCTGATCGTGGAGGAGGCGGGCCGCGTCGCGGATGCCGTCGTGCCCGCGGAAGGTCCCGTAGGTCGTGAGAAGAACGCAGTCGGGCGCGAAGTTGCGCTCGATGTCGGTCTCCACGTCACCGCGCTGCGCGAGATCGAGATGATCGAGGAAGACCTCTTCGGTCGTTCGCATGCACTCGGGGCGTGCAAGATCCGGTCACCCCCCGGCTTTCTCCCCCCCACCCCAGATCCACCATGCCCCGAATGCGATCGCCCACGCGCCGATGATCTGGTATCCCTGCCACGCGATGAACCAGAGGTTCGTCGCGAGCACGCCGTATTCGGTCTCGCCGCCGGGCCCGAGGGCGAGGGTCGCGTGGATCCCGGAGACGACGGCGAGCAGCTGTCCGGCGATGACGACGAGGAGCCCCCAGACGTATCCGGTCGCGCGCCGCGGGCCCGTCCACCCCCAGAGCGTCGCGAGGAGGACGAGGTTCGACGTGACCGCCGTCAGCGGAACGCGGACGCGGGCGTCGGGCCGGTCGGTTGGCCACGCGAGGAGCGCCTCGGAGCCCGGCTCGACGAAGATCCCGCCGCCCGCGACCACGACCCCCGCCGCGGACCCGAGCGCCCGGTGGCACGCGTCGCCGAAAAGGATCCACGCGGCGAGCGCGGCGCCGAAGCAGAGCGCCGCCCTAAGCGGCCGCGGCACGCGGATCGCGGCCAACTCTCCCGCTCCAGAACACGAACATCCCGATCGTCAGAACGAAGATCACCACCTGCCATACCGTCACGTGGAAGGTCGCGAACAGGTTCGGGTAGTCCCGCCCGATGACGTAAAGGCTCGTTACGCGCACGAGGTTGATTGCCTGGATGAGAACCGCTCCCGCGGCGATCCCGAGAGCCTTCTCCTTCCATCCCGCCGGATAGGCGAGGATCGCCGCGACCAGGAGGAGTGTCGCCTCGAGGCCGTTGCAGCCGTTCTTCACGTCGACGGCGAAGCGGGGAGAGCGGAGGATCGTTCCCTGACGGACCACCGGCTCGCCGACGGTGTTGAGGATGGCCCCCGCGGCCGCGGTCACGCCGCGCGTGAACGGCGTGACGACGTTCGCGTCCACGGGCCGGAGGGCGATGGCCACGTAGAGGACCGCGATCAAGACCGCGAACTTCAGAAGGAATGCCGCGCGGGGACGAGCCACGGGACAGTGTAATGACTTTGCCGCCTCACGCCATTCCGCCGATCGACTCCAGGGCGGCGTCGACTTCGCCAGGCGTATTCTGAATCGAGGGCGCGAGGCGGGCGTAGTGCGTGGCGTACGGCGTCACCGTCGCGACGATCCCGTCGCGGCGAAGAGCGGCGACGACGGCGTCGGGATCCATGCCCTCGACGGCGAAACAGACGATGCCCGACGACAGATCGTTCCGCCGTGGCGTCACGAGCCGGACGTGCTCCATCCGCGCGAGCCCCTCCTTAGGCGCGACGCGAGCGCTCGAGTCCCCGCCTCGATGCGGTCCCTGCCGATCTCCTCGTGAAACGCGAACGCGTCCTTCATCGCCCACTGGTGCTCGAACGGCTTGAAGCCGCCGGGCGACAGGCGCCGCCCGTCCGGCGGCCCGGCCGGACGGCCGGCCTCGATCCATGCCTGCCACGTCCCGTCGTCCATGAAGCTCGGAATCGTCGGCAGAACGTGCCGCAGTCCCCGCTCGCTCGCCCAGACGATCCCCGTTCCCCGCGGGCCGAACATCCACTTGTGCGCGCCCGCCATGAAGAAGTCGCAGCCGAGATCGGCGATCGCGACGCTCTCCACGCCGAAGCCGTGGTCGCCGTCGACGCAGACGAGGGCGTCGCCCGTCCGCCGCACCGCCGCGCTGATGTCGGCGACCGGGATCTTGAGACCGGTCCCCGAATGGACCCACGTGAGCGCGACCGCGCGTGTCGCCGGCGTGATGGCTCCGGCGATGCGCGCGACGATCTCCTCCGGCGTCGCCTCCGCGGGCGAGCCGTCGTAGAGGTCGATCTCCCGGACGTGGGCGCCGGTCCGCATCGAGGCGAGGCGGAGCGATTCGTGTGTCGCGTAGTAGTCGTGGCGCGTCGTCAGGACCTCGTCCCCGGGCGCGAGACGCAGGCCGTTGTAGACGAGCCCCAGCCCCATCGTCGTGCTGTCGGTGAGGGCGATCGAGCCGGAGCTCGCGCCTGCGAACGCGGCCGCCGCGCGGATCGCCTCCGTCTGCAGGCGGTCGTTGTTCTCCTGGAGATAGCGTGTGGGGTTCCGGTCGAGCTCGCGGCGGTAGCGGGCGATCGCCTCGCGCACCGGGCGCGGGTGGCTCGAGAGCAGGAGCGCGCTCATGTGGATCACGTCCGGATCGAGATCGAACTCCGCCCGGACGGGCTCCCACTCCGGCTCCGCGGCGAAGCGGCCGCGGCGGGCGCCGGTCCGGCCGGGCCCGCAGGCCGCGAGGAGCGCCGCGGCGCCGAGCGACCGCTCCAGGAGCTCGCGGCGATCGAGAGTCATTGCCTGGGCGCGTGCGGAGATCCTGCCATTCGGCGGGGGATCCCTATCGAAAGATTCGGCGGAATGACGCTTCTCTGCCGAAAAAGAGCCTCTCGCGGGGTTCCGTCTCCCTCCTCGGGATGCGACAATTCGACTCGGTCCAACAATCCCAACGCGGCCGTTCCTGAGGCGTCGTGCGCGGCGTCCGGCTGCTGGAGATATCCATAACCGGTCCTCGCCCTCTCGCCGCCGCGCTATTCGTCTTTCTGGCCCTGCTCGGGATTTCCGCCCCCGCACGAGCCGAGCTGACGGTGACGCCGATTACGTGGGACACCGTCGGGCTCGACTCGAACGACCCCACCGCGGGTCCGAACCACTTCCCGGTCGGGGCCCGTGTCTGCAGCGACGTCGCGGTGACGGACGTCGACGTGACCTTCGTCTGGGATAGCGCGAACGCGTTCATCAATCTCCGGACCGGCACTCCGACTACGCTCACGATCGGTTCGATCGGCGCGGGGGGATGCGCCGATGCCTATTTCGAGGCCGAGGTGACGAAGAACGCCTCGGCGTACGGGACCTCGCGCCGGTATCACATCGAGGCGACCGACGGCGTGTCGACCGCGTCGACGCCGCAGCCGCGCGAGCTGTACGTCGAGCACCTCATCTCGCAGAGCCGCAACGCGATCACTGGACGTTCTGGTGGGCCCCGATGTCTCCTCGCTCGTGTCCGTCCCGGCCGGCGGTTCGCTGAATCTCGTCGTCGGCGAGACCTACGTCATCCAGCTCCGCGGCGGGACGGCGACGCAGGGGTACAACCAGTTCGAGGCGTTCATCAACTTCCCGAACACGATCTTCCAGATTCTCGACGTCGACACGACGTACTCGGCCGACGACTCGCCCTACGTCGACAACCCGGCCGACAAGCTCTACGCCGACGCCTGTCTCTGGGACGCCGACCCGAACAGTCCGACGTACCGCTCCTGCGTCGGCGGCGATTTCAAGGCGGGCGGCAGCAACGCCGTCACGACGTACACGGTGAAGATCCTGAGCGGCGGCGGATCCTCGCAGGCGCTCAATACGCTCCTCTACGATTTCTCGGGCAGCAGCTTTCACTACAACGCCGACTACGCCGTCGAGGCGCGGATCGCGAACATCATCGATCCGGCGACCTCCGGCATCAGCAAGGCCTTCAGCCCGAACCCGGCGCCGGTCGACGCGGTCACGACGCTCACGATTACCCTGACGAACCCGAACGCCGGCGCGCTCGACGGCTACACGTTCGTGGACAACCTCCCCGTCGGCCTGGCCGTCGCGGCGACGCCGAACGCCTCGACCTCGGGTTGCGGCACGCCGACGTTCAATCCGGCGGCCGGCGCGACGACGCTCACGTTCGCGGACGGCTCGGTCGCGGCGAACGGCTCGTGCGTGATCCGGGTCGATGTGACGACGCCCTCGACGACGGGGGACGTCACGAATACGACCGAGAACCTCTTCGTCGGGACGACCGACACCGGAAATTTCGCGACGGCGACGCTGACGGTGGACACGAGCCCGCCTCCGGGGACGGGGCTCTGCGGATCGACGCTGGCGCAGTGGACGTTCCCGAGCGGGTTCAGTACGACGGCGCCCGCGCCGACGGTGAACAACGTCGCGACGGCGACGGCCGCTCCGGGACCCGGCATCACTCCCCTTTCTTCCACGAACAGCACCACGACCGCGGATGGGACGGCGTCGTGGGGAACCAATGGTGATGTCACCATTGGTCCACTCAATACGGCGAACGACGAGTACTTCGAGTTCGCGATCGACACGACTGGCGTTTCCAGCGTCACCCTCTCCTTCGACGCGTTGTACAAAATCAACAATAGCCCCACGGATCTCGCGGTCTTTTACGGGACCACGACCAAAACCGCAGGAACCGTCGAGAGCTCTGCGCCAATCGCCACGTACACCATTCCGACGCGCAACGTTTGGTCGACCTTCAATCCGCCCACGGTCTCTACGGGTCTCAATGCCACCGGTCTGACGTACTTCCGTATCTACACGTTCAACTCGGGGAACACGAATCCGGGATCCGACGTGAACATCGACAATGTGACGTTTACCGGGTGCCTCGTCGCCCAGCATCCGACGATCACCAAGGCGCTCTCGCCCGATCCGGTCGCCGTCGGCGGCACGTCGACTCTCACGATCACGCTGTCGAACCCGAACACGACAGCCCTCACCGGCGCCGCGTTCACGGATGCGCTTCCGTCGGGCGTCGCCGTCGCCGCGACGCCGGCGGCCTTGACGACGTGCACGGGGGCGACGTTCGCTCCGTTGGCGGGCGCGACGACGCTGACGTTCTCCGGCGGAACGATCCCGGCGAGCGGATCGTGCACGGTCCAGGTGGACGTCGTCGCGACGACCTCCGGTCCCCACCTCAACGTGACGGGGTTCCTGGCGACGACCGAGAGCGGGACGAACACGAGCTCCACGGGTGCGGCGACGCTCACGGCGCTCCAGCCGCCCACGATCGACAAGCAGTTCACGGACAGCCCGATCCTTCCGAACGGCGTCTCCACGCTCGTCTTCACGATCACGAATCCGAACCAGAATGATGCGATCGCGGGCGTCGCCTTCGCCGACACGTTCCCTGTGGCTCCGGGCGCGATGACCGTCGCGACGGTGCCGAACGCGTCGACCACCGGCTGCGGCGCCCCGACGTTCAGTCCCTCCGCGGGGGCGGGATCGATCTCGTTCAGCGGCGGGTCGATCGCCGCCGGCGCGTCGTGCACCGTGACCGTCGAGGTGACCGCTCC
>JBOGJQ010000400.1:0-3646 GCA_050745405.1 Thermoanaerobaculia bacterium
GTCGATAACGAGGCGCTTCATGAGGGGCTCCCGATTGTGTGGACCTTCAAGGTAAACCGAATCGCGCCGCCGTGTCATCCCGGAGGCCCCGTCATCCCGAGCGTAGCGAGGGATCAGGGTCGGGCGGGACGCGCGTGACGCGGGGGCTCAGGTCGGCGGGAGAGCGAAGTTTCGGTGACCCGCCGACCTGAGATGCTCCGATCAGGGGTTGCCCACCCGTCCCTGATCCCTCGCTACGCTCGGGATGACGGCTGCTTTGTTGAGGATTACCAGAAGATGAACGACGTACTCGAACGAATCGTTGCGGCGACCCGCAGGCGCCTCGCCGAGACACCGCGGGAACCGGATCTCCGCCCTCGCGCCGAGGAAGCCGCGACCACGCGCGAGCCGCACCGGTTCGGTGCGGCGCTGACGCGCGCGGGGCGGGGGCCGCGGCTCATCGCGGAGATCAAGGCGGCGTCTCCGTCGGCCGGCGCGATCGCGCCGGATCCCGACGTGGAGTCGATCGCGCGCGCGTACCGTCGTGGGGGTGCCGCCGCGATTTCGGTCGTCGCGGAGCCGGAGTTCTTCCACGGATCGATGGAGTGGATCGGCCGGGCCGCCGAAGCCTCCGGGCTGCCGGTCCTGATGAAGCACTTCGTCGTCGACGAGCGGCAGATCTTCGAGGGGGTTGCTTCCGGCGCCGACGGGATCCTTCTTCTCGCGTCGCTCCTCGATACGAACGAGCTGAAACGAATGATCGCGATCGCCGAGAATCTCGGTCGCGACGCGCTCGTCGAGGTGCATGACGACGAGGAGTTGGATCGGGCGCTCGAAGCCGGCGCGCGGATCCTTGGCGTGAACAACCGGAACCTGCGCGATTTCACCGTCGACCTCGGAACGGCAGAGCGTCTGAGCCCGCGGATCGAGGGCGTGCGTGTCGCCGAGAGCGGCATGCGCTCCGCGGACGACGCCGCGCGGATGGGGCGCGCCGGCTTCGACGCGATCCTCGTCGGCGAGCATCTTCTCCGGCAGGACGATCGCGAAGCCGCGGCGCGCGCTCTCGCCGGACCGCCCGCCGTGAAGATCTGCGGCATCACGCGCGTCGAGGATGCCCTCGCCGCGGCCGAAGCGGGCGCGTCGTTCCTCGGGCTCGTCTTCGCGGAAGGATCGCCGCGGCGCGTGGATGTCGCGCGCGCGAAGGAGATTGCGGACGCCGTGCGGACGAACGTCTCGCTCGTCGGCGTGTTTCGCGGCCAGAATGCCGAGACGATCGACGCGATCGCACGCGAGGTCGGACTCGATCTCGCGCAGGTCTACGGTGACGCGAGACCCTCCGCGAGCGTGATCCGCGCGATTTGCGTCGACGGCGCCGCAACGGGCGATGGCGCGGCCGGCGACGCCTGGGTCCTCTACGACGGCGCCGCGCCCGGAGCGGGGAAGGTCTTCGACTGGAGTCTCCTCGCGGGAGTGAGACCGCGGCGCCCGTTCGTCCTCGCGGGCGGCCTTCGTCCGGAGACCGTCCGCGACGCGATCGTCCGCGTCCGTCCGAACGCGGTCGACGTCTCCAGCGGCGTCGAGGACGCGCCGGGCATCAAGAACGCGGAGAAGATCCGCGAATTCGTCCGAGAGGTGCACCGCGCATGAGCGCACGATCCCTTCCCACGCGCGACGGCTGGTTCGGCGAGTACGGCGGCAAGTTCGTGCCCGAGACGCTCATGGCGCCGATCGCGGAGCTCGAGCGCGGTTACGCCGCGGCGAAGAAAGACAAGGCCTTTCGTCAACAGCTTGACGATCTCCTCCGCGACTACGTCGGCCGCGCGACGCCTCTCACGGAGGCGCAGCGGTTCGCCGCCGAGTGCGGACGCTTCCGCCTCTTTCTGAAGCGCGAAGACCTCAACCACACCGGTGCGCACAAGATCAACAACGCCCTCGGCCAGGCCCTCCTCGCGAAGCGGATGGGGAAGGAGCGGATCATCGCCGAGACCGGTGCGGGGCAGCACGGCGTCGCGACCGCGACGGCGTGCGCTCTGCTCGGCCTTTCGTGCCGCGTCTACATGGGCGAGGTCGACATGGCGCGCCAGGAGCTGAACGTCTTCCGGATGCGCCTTCTCGGCGCGGAGGTCGTGCCGGTCGCGAGCGGGAGCCGGACTCTCAAGGATGCCATCAACGAGGCGATCCGCGACTGGGTCACGAACGTCGCGACGACGCACTACATCATCGGCTCGGTCCTCGGACCGCATCCCTATCCGATGATCGTGCGCGATTTTCAATCCATCATCGGGCGCGAAGCGGTCGCGCAGATGAAAAAGAAATTGAGGCGGCTGCCGGACCTCGCAATTGCATGCGTCGGCGGCGGATCGAACGCGATGGGTCTGTTTTACGCACTCCTCGACCACAGCGTTCGACTCGTCGGTGTCGAGGCCGGCGGCCGCGGCCCCTCTCTGGGCGACCACGCCGCGCGCTTCCGCGGCGGGGCGACGGGCGTGCTCCACGGCACGCGCTCGCTCGTCCTGCAGAACGAGTGGGGGCAGATCGCGGAGACGCACTCGATCTCCGCGGGTCTCGATTACCCGTCGATCGGACCGGAGCACGCGTACTGGGGAGGGAAGGGGCGCATCGAGTTCGCGGCGTGCAGCGACGACACCGCCCTCGAAGCGTTCCGCCGCCTGAGCTCGACCGAGGGGATCATCCCGGCGCTCGAGTCGGCTCACGCGCTCGGGTGGCTCCTCGAGCACGGCCGCGAGATCCCGGAAGGGTCGATCGTCCTCGCGAATCTCTCGGGCCGCGGCGACAAGGACGTCCCGCAGGTCGCGAGGATGCTTTCATGAATCGCGTCGCCTCGCGGTTCCGCAAGCTCCGTCGCGAGGGCCGGTGCGGCCTCGTCGCGTACGTGACGTGCGGCGATCCCGGCGTCGAGGAAACGGTCGAGATCGGACTTGCGCTCGAAGAGGCGGGTGCGGACGCACTCGAGCTGGGCGTGCCATTCTCCGATCCCATCGCGGACGGAGCCGTGATCCAGGCCGCCGCGCACCGCGCGCTCGAGCGCGGCACGACCGTCGCCGACGTCCTCCGCATCGCCCGCTCGATCCGCGCGCGAAGCGACGTGCCGCTCATTGCGTTCTCGTATCTGAACCCGATTCTCCGCTATGGTGTCGAGCGCTTCATGGACGACGCGGCGCAGGCGGGCTTCGATTCGGTTCTGGTGACGGACCTCCCGCCCGAGGCGTCGCGCGATTTCCGCCGCGCGGCGAGCCGCGCCGGCCTCGGCACGATCTACCTTCTCGCGCCGACCTCGACACCCGAGCGCATCCGTCTCGTCGATCGCGCGTCGGACGGGTTCGTCTACTACGTCTCGACCGCCGGCGTGACGGGCGCGCGCGCGGAGCTCGACACGGGGCTCGTCGCGCGGCTGCGCGAGGTGCGCGCGTCGGTGCGGAAGCCGCTGGCGGTCGGCTTCGGGATCTCGCGGCGCGAGCATTACGAAGCGCTCGCGCCGGAGTGCGACGCGGTGGTCGTCGGCAGCGCGATCGTCCGCGCCATCGCGGACGGGGGGGCGGAGGGGGCGGCCGGGCGGGCGGGGGGGGTGGTGGCCGGTATTCTCGGAAGATCGCCGGGGGAAGGGTGAGATGAAAAAGACGGAACGCAGAACGCAGAACGCAGAACG
>JBOGJQ010000401.1:0-2808 GCA_050745405.1 Thermoanaerobaculia bacterium
CTACTCTCCCGCGCCCTGACGGGCGCGCGCCCGGAGGGCGCCGGATAGTAGCCGGGGGCGAGGGCGCGTAAGCGCCCGCTGCCCCCGGAACGCGAAGCGTGCCCCCGGAGAGCTACGCCGCCGACGCGAGCTTGAGCTCCGTGACGATCTCCTGCAGCGCCTTTTTCGCGTCCATGAAGACCATCATCGTGTTCGGCGCCTCGAACAGGGGGTTCTTGATGTTCGCGAACCCCGCGGCGAGCGAGCGCTTGATCACGATGACCGAGCGCGCGTTGTAGACCTGCAGGATCGGCATCCCCGCGATCGGGCTGGAGGGATCCTGCTCCGCGACCGGGTTCACGACGTCGTTCGCGCCGACGACGATCGCGACGTCGACGTTTCTGAACTCCGCGTTCGACTGCTCGAGATCCAGCAGGCGGTCGTACGGCACGTCCGCCTCGGCGAGGAGCACGTTCATGTGCCCCGGCATGCGCCCCGCCACGGGATGGATCGCGTACTCGACGCGCGTCCCCTTCTTCTCGAGGATGTCGGCCATCTCGCGGACGATGTGCTGCGCCTGCGCGACGGCGAGGCCGTACCCCGGCACGACCATGACGCGATCCGCCGCATCGAGGAGGATGGAGGCCTCCTCCGCGCCGCCCGAGCGCACCGCACCGTATTCGCTGCTCTTCGCCGCGCCGGCGGTGTCGACGGCGCCGAAGCCGCCGAAAACGACGTTCGCGAGCGATCGGTTCATCGCGACGCACATGATCTTGGTCAGGATCAGACCCGACGCGCCGACGAGAGCGCCCGCGACGATCAGCATCGCGTTGTTGATGACGAATCCCGCGGCCGCCGCGGCGAGCCCCGAGTAGGAGTTGAGCAGCGAGATGACGACCGGCATGTCGGCGCCGCCGATCGGGATGACCAGCAGCACGCCGAGCGCGAGGGAGAGGGCGAGGACGATCCAGCAGACGAAGACGATCGTCGACGCGTCGGTCGGGCCGAAGGCGACCCACCCACCCAGCCCCAGCGCTCCGACGAACAGCAGGGCGTTGATCGCGTGCCGCCCCGGGAGGAGCATGGGCTCGCTCTTCACGACCTTCCCCGCGAGCTTCATGTACGCGATGAGGCTCCCGGAGAACGTCACGCCGCCGATCAGGATCGACAGCGCGACGTTGAGCGCCGAGGAGCCGCCCATGACCTCCGCCATCGCCCGCGTCTCGAGCGTCTCGACGACGAGAAGATACGTCGTCGAGACGGCGACGAGCGCCGATGCGATGCCGCCGAAGCCGTTGAAGATCGCGACCATCTCCGGCATCGCCGTCATCTCGACCCGGATCGCCGCGAACGCGCCGACGACGCTCCCGACGACGAGACCCGCGACGATCCACGGAACGTCGAACGTCCCCAGCTCGAGCAGCGTCGCGACGACCGCGATGAGCATGCCGACGGCGGAGATGGTGTTCCCGCGCCGCGCCGTCTTCACTTTCGTCAGCCCCTTGAGGCCGAAGATGAAAAGCGCCGCGGAGAGGAGGTAGAGGAGCTGGATCATCGTTTCCATCGCCGTCTCACTTCCTCTTGAACATCCGCAGCATCCGGTCGGTCACGAGATAGCCGCCGACGACGTTCACGGTCGCCGCGGCGATCGCGATGAATCCGAGAACGTTCGACATGGTGACCGCCCCGCCCGCCGACGCGACGATGGCGCCGACGATCGTGATCCCGGAGATCGCGTTCGCCCCCGACATCAGAGGCGTGTGCAGCGTCGGAGGGACTTTCCCGATGATCTCGAGTCCGACGAACATCGAGAGGACGAACAGATAGATCCCGACGAGGAGAACTCCCATCATGACCCTCCCTGGATCATCGCGGCGGTCGGCGCGTGGCGGACCTCGCCCGCGTGCGTGAGGGTGGTCCCGGCGACGATCTCGTCGCCGAAATCGAGGTGCAGAGCGCCGTCCTTCACGACGTACAGCAGGAGCGCCTGAAGGTTCCGTGCGTAGACGACCGAGGCGTCGTGGGGCGTGTCGGAGGCGAGATGGGAGTGGCCGATGATCAGGACCCCGTCGTGCCGCACCTCGGCGTCCATCTCTGAAAGCTCGCAGTTGCCTCCCGATTCGACGGCGAGGTCGACGACGATCGATCCCGGTTTCATCCGCGCGACCATCTCCTTGGTCAGAAGGAGGGGAGCGGGCTTGCCGGGAATCTGGGCGGTCGTGATGACGACGTCGGCCTGCGCGACGTGCTGCGCGACGATCTCGCGCTGCCGGCGGAGGAAGTCCTCTCCCATCTCGCGCGCGTAGCCGCCGGCGCCCTCGCCGCTCTCCTGCATCGGGAGCTCGATGAATTTGCCGCCGAGCGATTCGACCTGTTCACGGACCGCCTCGCGGATGTCGGAGACCTCGACGATCGCGCCGAGGCGCTTGGCCGTCGCGATCGCCTGCAGGCCGGCGACACCCGCGCCCATGATCACGACCCGCGACGGCTTGATCGTTCCCGCCGCCGTCATGAGGAGCGGGAAGTAGCGTCCGAGCTTCGTCGCGGCGAGGAGAACCGCCTTGTATCCCGCGATGCTCGCCTGCGAGGAGAGCGCGTCCATCACCTGCGCCTTCGTCGTGCGCGGGACGAGCTCCACCGAGAAGGAGGTGACGCGCTTCCGCGCGAGCGCGCGGACGAGCTCGAGATTCCGATGAGGCGCCAGAAACGCGACGAGCAGCGCCCCCTCCTTCATCTCCTCGGCCTCGGACGGATCCGGAGCGCCGACTTTGAGGATGACGTCGGCCTCGCTCCAGGCGGGGGAGGAGACGAGCGTCGCGCCCGCGGCCT
>JBOGJQ010000402.1:0-19911 GCA_050745405.1 Thermoanaerobaculia bacterium
GGTGCGCTCACGACCGTCTCGCGAGAACGGCTGTGGCGCGAGCTCCGCCTGGCTCTGGCGGAGCCGCGGCCGGCGGAGGCGGTCGAAGCCCTCGCGGCCGCGGGAGCGCTCGACGTTCTGGTGGGCCCGCCCCGCGCGGGAGACGCGCGGCGGCGGTGTCTCGAGGAGGGCGCGCGCCTCGCAGCGGCGGACGCGTCGCTCGACGCCGAGCTCCTTTTCCTCGGCGCGGTCCTCGGCGAGCCTCGCGCGCGGCTGGACGGCTCCGGTCTCGACGCGGAGAGAATCCGCCGGCTCGGGGCTCTCGCGGGCGCAGCGGAGAGGCGGGAGCGCGTCCGCGACGCCGGCTCGGATGAGGAACGGATGCGCGCCCTCGACGACGCGCCGCCGGAGCTGCTCGCCCTCGTCGGTCTCGATGCGGAGCTCGCGGACGCCGTCGCGGCACAGAGGCGTTACCGCGACGCGCCCCTCCCCTTCGGCGCTCTCGACCTCGGCGCGGGCGAGGGGCCGCATGTCGGCGATGCTCTCCGCGCCGCGCGGCGCGCCCTCGCCCTCGGCACGCTCGATCCCGCCGACGCCCTCTCTTTTGCCCGCCAGCAGGCAAAGGAGTATCTTCGTCAGAGGAAGGGGAAGTGACGGGTGACGGTGACGCGGATCCTCACGGCGATCGTTCTGGTCCTGGCCGCGGCAGCCGCCGCCGCGCAGACGAGCGGCGCCGCCATCAGCGTCCCTCTCCCGATCGATCCCAAGCGCCTCGCGCAGTACGACATCGTCGAGCTTGCCGGCGCCCGCGCGGCGGACGAGGCGATGCTCGAGGGTCCCCGCTCTCCCCTCGTCGTCGAATACGTCACGGTGCTCGCGTCGATCCGGCAGCGGCTCGCGATTTACGAGAACGGCCTCGTCGAAGTCGACCTCGAGGGCACCGGCGCGGACCTGCGCAAGCGAGTCGTCATCCCCGAGGATGCGGTCACGGAGTACGAGAAATTCTTCGCCACCTGCGATCTCGAGACGTTCACGCCGTGGGACGCGGGCGATCCGGCGCGGAACCAGGTCGTCCTCCGGCTCGGCGACGGCGCCGCCGCGATCGAGCGGCGCTTCCGCGCGACGACGGTCGTTCCGGCACACGTCGAGAGGCTCCGGCAGGTCCTCCACGACGTCCTGCGTGCTCTGTGCGAAGACCGGACGGCGACGAATCCGATCGCGAACTACGAGCCGGTGGTGGGGGACGTCCTCATCGCCGACGACCAGAAGACCTACCGGATCGTCCGGCTGATCAACGACGGCGAGTACACGGAGCTGCTCAACACGAAGCTCCCGCTCCGGCTCGTCGTCACGACGGCGGACCTCCACCTCTATTTCATCGGCCTGCAGCCGCGCCATCCTTGATGAGCAGTGTTCGCGTGAGCGGCGGGACCCTCCGAGGACGGAAGGTTCCCCTCCCCCGGCACGAGGTGCGTCCGACGTCGGGACGCGCGCGCGAGGCGTACTTCAACGTGGTGGCGCCGGCGATCCTCGGCGCCTCGTTTCTCGACCTGTTCTGCGGAAGCGGCATCTTCTCGATCGAGGCGGCGTCCCGCGGCGCGGCCCGGGTCGTGGCGGTCGACGCCTCCCCGCGCGCCGTCCGTCCGCTCGCCGCTCTGGCACGCGAATGGAACCTTCCGATCGAGACGATGCTCGCCGACGCATTCCAGGCGCTCGCGCGCCTCGAGCAGGCCCCTCCGTTCGACCTCGTCTACCTCGACCCTCCCTACGATTACGACCGCTACGGCGAGCTTCTCGCGCGTCTCGACGCGCGTCTTCCGCTCGCGCCCGAGGCGATCGTCGCCGTCGAGCACCGGAGCGGAAGCCTGCCGTTCGAGACGGGCGCGCTGACCCGCCTCGCCCTCCGCAGGACGTCGCGCTACGGAAACGTGTCCATCACTTACCTGCACGAGAAATGAGACCTTCGCCGCGCGCGTTGGAGCGAGCCGACATGAACCTCACCATCAGGGACCAGGACGTCAACACGCTCTTCGGCATCCACGACGAGAACCTCCGGATGATCGAAGAGGCGTTCAAGGTCAGAGTCAGTGCGCGCGGGTCCGAGATCTCGGTCCAGGGCGACCCGGCCGAAGTCGCGTCCGCGGAGCGCATCCTGCGCGAGATGCAGGAGCTGATCGAGCGCGGCTATCCGCTGAAGAAAGCGGACCTCCAGACGATGATCCGCGTCGTCCGCGAGACGCCGGAAGCGAGCCTCGTCGATTTCTTCACCGACTCGAGCCTTCAGTCGTCGCTCCGGAAGATCGTCGCGCCGCGCAACGTGCGGCAGAAGGAGTACCTGCAGACGATCCAGGACTACGACATGACGTTCGCGATCGGCCCCGCGGGAACGGGAAAGACCTTCCTCGCCGTCGCCGTCGCGGCGGCCTCGCTCGCGGAAAAGCAGATCAAGCGGATCATCCTCTGCCGTCCCGCCGTCGAAGCAGGCGAGAAGCTCGGTTTCCTCCCCGGCGATCTCGCCGAGAAGATCAATCCGTACCTCCGGCCGCTCTACGATTCGCTCTACGACCTCATCGGATTCGAGAAGGTGGCGAAGCTCATGGAGCGGAGCGTCATCGAGGTCGCGCCGCTCGCGTTCATGCGCGGCCGCACCCTCGCCGATTCGTTCATCATTCTCGACGAGGCGCAGAACACGACGCCCGAGCAGATGAAGATGTTCCTCACCCGTCTCGGCTTCGGTTCGAAGGCGGTGATCACGGGCGACATCACGCAGGTCGATCTGCCGGAGGGAAAGAAGTCGGGTCTGCGCGAGGCGCAGGCCACGCTCGGCGACGTCGACGCGGTCTCGTTCTTTCACTTCACGGAGCGGGACGTCGTCCGGCATCCGCTGGTCGGCCGGATCGTCCGCGCCTACGACATCCGCGAGCGAGAGATCGAGCGCGTGAAGCGCGAGGCCGAGGGCGGCGCGGCGGGCGCGTAGTGGCCGTGATCGTCGACGTCGCAGGCGCCGTTCCCCGCTTTCCGCGCCGCGACATCGAGGCGTTCGTTCGGCGCGCCCTCCGCGCAATCGAACGGGCGGGCGGGGCCTCCTTCTCGCCGACCGAAGTCTCCATTGCCTTCCTCGGCGACGCCGCGATGACGGAGCTGAACCGCCGCTGGCGCGCAAAGCGGAAAACGACCGACGTCCTCACTTTCCCGGCCGAGAGCGCGCCGGGCGCCACCGCGCCTCTCGGCGACATCGTGATCTCCATCGATCAGGCGAAGCGCCAGGCGCGCGCGGAAGGGCACTCCCTCGCGACGGAAGTGCGCTACCTCCTGCTTCACGGGCTGCTGCACGCGTTCGGCTGGGACCACGAGACGGACTCCGGTGAGATGAACGCGCTCGAGCTCGCGCTGCGCGGGAGGCTGGGATTACGCTAGTTGCTCGTTGGCGCCGTCATCCCGAGCGTAGCGAGGGATCAGGGTCGGGCGGGGAACCCGTGATCGGAGATATCAGGTTGGCGGGAGAACGAGCATTCGCCCCCCGCCGATCGACACTGCCGCGTCACGCGCGTCCCACCCGTCCCTGATCCCTCGCTACACTCGGGATGACGCTACTGCAACTCGATGATCTCTCCCCGCACGAGTTTGTCGAAGATGAGCAGCGCGTCGATCTCGCGCATCGGGCTGATCTTCGTGATCGAGCCGACGTCCCACTGTCCGTTGATCCGCGAGAGGATGAACGCCTCGTTCGGAGAGAAGTTCATGCCGCTCAGCTCCTCGAGCGGCCGCTGCATCGTCGGGACGCGGTGCTCGCCGATGCCCGCTTTCTTGAGCTCGCTCAGGATCACGGCTTCGGCCCCCTTCAGCGCGGTGCGCACCTTCGCGCTCTCCGGATCGAGATTCTGCGCGGCCTTGAGCAGCCGGAGCGCCTTCTCGTACTCGGAGCCGCGGAGGCTCGACTGGGCGCGCGCGAGGAGCGACGACACCTCGGCATCGCTGTCGAGAAACGGCTCGGCTGCCGGCGCGGGCGCGACGACCTCCGGCTCCGGTTCCGGCGCCGCCCCCTCCTCGAGCCGCATCGCGCCGCCGTGGACCATGTCGTGAATCGTCTTCGAGACGATGAAGTTCGACGAGCGGCTCTCGAGGATGATGTCCTCGATCCGGCGCTGGCCGTCCACGAGCTCGATGATCTTCTTCTGCGCCTCGTGCAGGTTCGCGGGGATCTCGCTGCCTTCCACGTGCACCGGGACGAGCGCCGGACTCGTGACGACCTGCCGGATCCGGTCCCATTCGTCGACGCGCCGCGAACCTTCCATGATGATCCCGGTGATGTCGACGTTCAGCGGCACGAGCTCCATCGAAGGCCCTTCGTCGTCGACGAACTCGAACTCCCCATCGGTCCAGAGAAAGACGTCGTAGATCTCCTCCTCGGCCTTCCTTTTCATGAGGCGCTTCAGATCGTCCTCGCTGATCGCCTCGATGATGACGAGGATCTTTCCGAGGAGGATGTTCGACTGCCCCTGGACCTCCATCGCCTTCTTCAGCTCCTCTTCGCCGATGTAGCCGTGACTCATGAGGAACTGGCCGAGGTATTCGCGGGGATCGGTCGAGGCGGAGGAGATGATCTTCCCCTTTTTTACGAAGATCGTCTTCTCGACCGTCGCGTTGCTGACCGACAGGCGCCCCGTCTTCTGGCTGAAGCTGAGCCACTGAAACAAGTGGCCGGGGGCCATCGTGCGGAGATGTCCGGTGACGCTCATCGTCGGCGCCGCCGCGCATGCGACGGCGCGGGGAAGGTAACAGAGTTCCGGGCACGATAGAAGCCGCGCCATATAATCGACGGTTGCCGGTTGCCGGTGAGTCGCCGTCATCCTGACGTGCGAGGCGAGGAAGGATCTCCTCATCTGCGACTCCGATCGCGACATCGCCTCGAATTGAGACGCGGCTGAGGAGATCCTTCGCTCACGCCCTCCCCCCCACCTCGCTCAGGATGACGGCCGTGTGATAGAGACAACCGACAACCGACAACCGACAACCGACAACCGACAACCGACAACCGACGAACAACGAACAACGAACATGAAAAAGACGGATCCGGCGACGACCTCGGACATCGAGCTGCCGAACGCCTTCACGGCGGAGGACCTCGACCGGCGCGGATTCGATCCGGCGCGCGATCTCGGCGAGCCCGGCGTGTTCCCGTTCACGCGCGGCCCGCAGCCGTCGATGTACCGCGGCAAGCTCTGGACGATGCGGCAGTACGCCGGGTTCTCCACGGCGGCCGACTCGAACCGCCGCTTCCGTTACCTTCTCGACCGCGGCACCTCGGGACTTTCCGTCGCGTTCGATCTCCCGACCCAGATCGGGATGGACTCGGATGACCCGCTCGCACGCGGCGAGGTCGGCAAGGTCGGCGTGGCGATCGACTCGATCGCGGACATGGAGACGCTCCTCGACGGGATTCCTCTCGACCGCGTCTCGATCTCGATGACGATCAACGCACCCGCGGCGATCCTCCTCGCGCTCGTCCTCGTCGTCGCCGAGCGCCGCGGCACGCCGTGGGAGGCGCTGAGCGGGACGGTCCAGAACGACATCCTGAAGGAGTACGCCGCGCGCGGGACGTACATCTTCCCGCCGCGCCCCTCGCTACGGCTCGTCACGGACGTGTTCGAGTTCTGCTCCGAGCGCGTGCCGCGATGGAACACGATCTCGATCTCGGGCTATCACATCCGCGAGGCGGGATCGACGGCGGTCCAGGAAGTCGCCTTCACGCTGGCGAACGGCCTCGAGTACGTGCGGCAGGCGGTCGATCGCGGCCTGCCGGTCGATCGCTTCGCGCCGCGTCTCTCTTTCTTCTTCAACGCGCACAACGATTTTCTCGAGGAGGTCGCGAAGTTCCGCGCCGCGCGGAAGCTGTGGGCGAAGCTGATGCGCGAGCGCTTCGGCGCGACGGACCCGCGGTCGCTCGCGCTCCGCTTCCACGCGCAGACCGCCGGCTCCACTCTCACGGCGCAGCAGCCCGAGAACAACGTCGTCCGCGTCGCCTATCAGGCGATGGCCGCCGTGCTGGGCGGATGCCAGTCGCTCCACACGAACTCACGCGACGAAGCGCTCGCGCTCCCGACCGAGGAGGCGGTCCGGATCGCCCTGCGCACGCAGCAGATCCTCGCGTTCGAGACGGGCGTCCCCGCCACGGCCGATCCGCTCGCCGGCTCGTACGCCGTCGAGGCATTGACGCTCGAGATCGAGCGCCGCGCTCTCGAGCTCATCGAGCGCGTCGACGCCCTCGGCGGCGCCCTCGCCGCGATCGAGCGCGGGTGGGTCCAGAACGAGATCGCCGAGGCGGCCTACCACGCCCAGCGTGCCGTCGAGGATGGCTCCAGCGTCGTCGTCGGCGTCAACCGCTTCACCGAGGAAGGACACGAACCGCTTCCGACTCTCGTCATCGATCCGTCCATCGAGCGCGAGCAGGTGGAGCGCCTGCACGCGTTCCGCGCCGCGCGGGAAGCCGACGCGGAGCGGACGCGGCGCCACCGCGACGCCCTCGCCGCCCTCGATACCGCCGCCCGGACGGACCACAATTTGCTACCCCTCATCGTCGAGGCCGTTCGCAGCGACGCGACCGTCGGCGAGATCGTCGCCGCACTCGAGCCCACGTTCGGGACGCACCGCGACCAGGCCTTCTGACTCGACGTCATGAAAACGGGCTTCGGACGCACGCTGCGCCTCACCGCGGGGGTGATCCTCCTCATTCTGGGGGTGATTGGCTCGGTTCTTCCGGTCCTGCAGGGGTGGCTCTTCTTTCTTCTCGCCGCCCTGATGTTCTTTCCGAACCATCCCCGGACCGAGAAGGGACTGAAAAAACTGGAGGGGCGCTTCCCCCGCTTCGCCGGCTGGCTTCGCCGGCGCGGCTTCGGCGTCGCCGAGGACAGCCTCGCGAACGTCGACGTCGGCCAGTGGATGCACGAGCATCACCTCTCTCTGAATCTGCATCATCGTGAACACGCGCCGGAGAAGGTGGAAGGGACCGAAGACCGAACGCAGAACGCAGAACGCAGAACGTAGAAGCAAGAAAGAAGTCGGTCCGCCGCGCGGGAGGGATTTCTTCCTTCTTCCTTCTGCGTTCTGCGTTCTGCGTTCTGCGTTCAAACGGCTGTAGACCAACCGAGGACCTATAATCACGACCATGTCCGCCCGCCTCGTTCTCGAAGACGGCTCCGTGTTCGAAGGGGAGTCGTTCGGCGCCTCCGGATCCGCGATCGGCGAAGTCGTCTTCAACACGTCGATGACGGGATACCAGGAGATCGCGACCGATCCCTCCTATCGCTTTCAGATCGTCGTCATGACGTACCCGCACATGGGGAACTACGGCGTCGATGCGGAGGCGGAGCAGAGCGCCGCGCCGCAGGTGTCGGGCTTCGTGGTCCGGGAGCTCACGCCCCCCGCCGCACACCCCGACGCACCGGAGGGCCTCGCCGAATACCTCGAGCACCACAATATCCCCGCGATCTGCCGCATCGACACGCGGGCGCTCACGCGGCGGCTGCGCGCGCACGGGTCGCTCATGGGGATGATCACCACCGATCGCCGTCCGGATGCGGAGATCCTGGAGGAGATCCGCCGCGCTCCCTCGATGGCCGGCCTCGATCTCGTCCAGAAAGTCACGACCGCGCAGCCGTACGAGCTCGCCGGGACCGGCGAGCGGCGGCGCCGCATCGCCGTCTACGACTTCGGCGTGAAGCGGGACATCCTCCGGCGCCTCCAGATGGAGGGGTGCGACATCACCGTCTTCCCCGCGAACACTCCGGCCGATGAGCTGCTCGCGCGTCGCTTCGACGGGGTCGTGCTGTCGAACGGGCCCGGCGACCCGGAGCCGGTGACGTACGCGCAGGAGAACATCCGGCGCCTCGTCGGCCGCGTGCCGGTTCTCGGCATCTGTCTCGGCCATCAGCTTCTCGGGATCGCTCTCGGCGGCCGGACCTACAAGCTCAAGTTCGGCCACCACGGCGGAAATCATCCCGTGAAGGACGTCGGGAGCGGGAAGGTCGAGATCACGGCCCAGAACCACGGATTCGCCGTCGACGGGGATTCCCTCCGAGGCGCGGACATCGAGTTCACGCACGTCAACCTCAACGACGGCACCGTCGAGGGCTTCCGCTCGACGAAGAACCCGGTGATCGCCGTCCAGTACCATCCCGAGGCGGCGCCGGGACCTCACGACTCGTTTCACGTGTTCGCGGACTTCCTCCGCCTCGTCGACGAGGGGTCGTGAACCTCCCTCTCCAGATCGCGTGGCGCTACCTGCGCCGCCCGACCGACCGGCTCGTATCGGCAGTCGGTCTCGTTTCGGTGCTCGGTCTCGTCATCGGCGTCATGGCGCTCGTCATCTCGATGGCGCTCATGACGGGCTACCGCAGCGACCTTCGCGAGAAGCTCCTCGGCGGGAACGCAGAGATCTTCGTCTATTCGATCGCCGGCGGCATCGAGGACACCACGGTCCTCGCGCGGCGCCTCGGCGCGATCCCCGGCGTCGAGGACGCTTCGCCCGTCGTCTTCCAGCAGGCGATCGTCACCTCCGAGCGGCATTCGGCGGGCGAGCAAGTGATGCTCAAGGGAATCGATCCCGGACGCGCGCGCCTCTCGCCGATGATCGCGAAGATCACCGGTCCGGACGCGCTCGCCGACTCCGGCTCGCTCCCCTCCATCTCGGTCGGGACGTGGCTCGCGCGCAAGCTGAACGTGAAGCCGGGCGATGCCGTGACCGTGATCGTCCCGGCGGAAAATGCCGGAACGTTTCTCCCCCGCTCGGGTACGTTCGTCGTCGGGAACGTCTACGAGACGGGGTTTTTCGAGTTCGACTCGACCTGGATTTTCATCCGGCTCGACGAAGCCCACGAGCTCCTTCAGACAGGGGGGCGCTCGAACCTCATCGAGGTGAAGATCGACGACCCCGAGCGCACCGAAGCGCTCGCCGCGCGCGTGGAGCAGGTCGCCGGATCGTCGTACGCGGTGACCGACTGGCGGCGGATGAACGCGCAACTCTTCCGCCTCCTCGCGATCCAGCAGCTCGTCCTCTTCGTCGTGATCGGCCTCATCGTCTTCGTGTCGACGTTCAACATCGTCTCCACTCTGATCATGACGGTGCACGAGAAGCGGAAAGAGATCGGCATCCTGCTGTCGATGGGGAGCGAGCGGCGCCTGATCCGGCGGGTCTTCGTCTACTACGGGACGCTCGTCGGCCTGATCGGGACCGCCGCCGGGATTTTTCTCGGCGTCGTGACGAACTGGATCATCACGCGATACGAGCTCGTCTCGTTCGGGCCGGAGATCGCGGAGGTGTACTTCATCTCCTCGATCCCGTTCGTGACGCGGTGGAGCGACGTCGTGGCTATCGCGGTGTTCGCGGTGACCGTCGCGTTCCTGTCGACCCTGATTCCGTCCGCGCGCGCGGCGCGGATCGCCCCGGCGGACGCGGTCCGGTACGAATAGCGCCGCGCGGCCTCAGATCCAGCCGCGCCGCGTCGCCTCGATGTAATCGACGTACGGCGGCTCGAGACCGGCGCGGCGGAACGCGGCGACGATCTGCCCGCGATGATGGGCGCCGTGCGTCACGACGTGCGTGAGGACGTCGTCGACGCGGCTCGACCACGGCTGTCCCTTCGAGTTCACATACGTGATCGTCCGCTCGAGTCCCGCGGCGTCGAGCGTTGGGAGCGCCGTCTTCCACGCCGGGCTCAACGCCTCGAGCTCGCCGGGGATGCGCGACAGCGGAAGATCGGGCCAGACGGCCATCTCCGCGCCGTCGAACCCGAGACGCCGCAGCCACAGCCACTCCGCGCCGACGATGTGTCCGAGGAGGCGCAGAGAACCCTCGGGCGGGGTCGCGGACGCGGCGAGGGCGCGCGCGATCTCGCCGTTCGCCCACTCGTCGAAGCGCAGCATGCGCTCGAGATGGCGCCCGAGCGCGTTCTCAATTGAGCTTGACACGTCCCTCGTATCCCTCTTCATAGCCGTGAAAGTATTCGAGCGACGCCTCGGGGTGGCGCCAGCAGTAGTAGCCGGCGCCGCTGTCGAAATCGACGAGCCAGAGCCCTTTGACTTCGACGCCGAGCGCCAGGACGGCGTCCGCCCACGACGAGACGATCTTCTGGTATTCGGGGACGAGCTCCTGCGGCACCTCGATCTCGTCGCCGGCGGCCTCGTCGCGCGAAAGAATCTCCTCGAGCTTCTCCACGGCCCCGGCCGTGATCCGCTGCACTTCGGGCAGCAGCGCGAGCGCCTGTTCGTACGTGAACGTCCGCTTCCGCCGGGCCATCGGCGCGATCGTATCGCACCGTCGTCGTTCGTTGTTCGTTGTTCGTTGCCGGTTGCCGGTTGCCGGTTGCCGGTTGCCGGTTGCCGGTTGCCGGTTGCCGCAAATTGTCATCCGTACAGTAGCGCCGTCATCCTGACGAGCGAAGCGAGGAAGGATCTCCTCAGCCGCGACTCAGACTCGCGATGACGGAGTCTGGCATGCGGGACAACTGACGACTGATAACTGACGACTGACAACTGACGACTGACAACTGACAACTGACCAACTGACAACCGGCTACGGCGCGGTCTCGGTCTCGGCCTCGTCCTCGCGGAGGCGGCGCTTCACGTCCTCGAGCCAGGCGGTGAAATCGCGGCGGAGGCGCTCGGCGTCGAGGTCTCTCCCCTTCGCGCGGAGCTCGCGCTCGAGCTCATTCACGCGGTCGGCGACGGCCTCGAGGTTCTCCTCCACCGCGGCGTCGCCGGCGCGCTGCCATTCCGGGAGGGCGCGTTTCCACTCCTCGAGCCGCTCGCGCACGTCGCTCTCGGTCCACTGCTCCACCTCGGCGCGGATCTTCGCGACCAGCGGCGCTCCCTTCTCTCCGATCCATTCCGCCAGGCGGGAGCGGCGCGCGTAGAGCACGTCGCCGTCCTCGACGGGACGCCCGAAGGCGAACGTCGACGCGACCTCGAGGTAGGCATCCTCTCCCTCCCCCACGACGCGGAAGCGGGAGTCGATGAGCATTTCGTCGCGATGCTTCGAATCGACCCGGACGCTCACCGCGTCGCGCGACTCGAGCGGCGTCACGCGGCGCACCCGGCCGATCACCAGCGACCCCGCGAGCACGGGCGCGCCGGCGCGCAGGTCCCCGGCGTCGTCGAAAACGATCGTCGCCCGCAGGTCGTCGCGCGTCTCGAACCAGCGGACGCCGAACCAGATCGCGGCGCCCAGCGCGAGGAGAAAAACGATGGACAGCAGAGTCCGAATCATGGCCTTCGATCGTTTCGGGGACGGGGTCATGCCCCGCATCTTGCAAAGATAGACGATCCGACGGCCTTATGCTAAAAGTGCGACAGCACAAGACCCGGAAACGCAGAGAAGGAGTGACGGATGTCCGTTGACGAGAGAGTGAAATCGATCATCGTGGAGCAGCTCGGGGTGGATGCCGACGAAGTGACTTCGGAAGCGTCGTTCGTCGAGGATCTCGGCGCCGACTCGCTCGACACGGTCGAGCTCATCATGGCGTTCGAAGAGGAATTCGGCGTCGAGATCTCGGACGAGGAAGCCGAGAAGATCAAGCGCGTCAAGGACGCCATCGAGTACATCGACAGCCACGCCAAGGCGCAGTAGTCCCACCCCGCACGCCTCCACACGAGTCGAACAGTCGACTTCCATCCCGTTTGACATTTTCCCAGAGGCTGATTTGGACAAACGACGGGTCGTCATCACCGGCATCGGCATGATCTCCCCCCTCGGTTCGGGGACCGAAGCCACGTGGAACGGACTGCTCGCCGGCCGCTCCGGCGTCCGGACGATCACCCGCTTCGACGCGGCGGCGTACGACTGCCGCATCGCGGGCGAGGTGCCCGACTTCCAGCCCGAGACGTGGATCGAAAAGAAGGAGCTGAAGAAGTCGGACCTGTTCATCCAGTACGGCATCGCGGCCGCGCAACTCGCCTGGGACGACTCGGGCCTCGAGGGAGCGGGCGCCGTGCCCGAGCGCGTCGGCGTGATCATCGGGTCCGGCATCGGCGGACTTCCCGCGATCGAAGAAACGCACAAGAAGCTCCTCGAGCGGGGGCCGGGACGGATCTCTCCTTTCTTCATTCCGAGCCTCATCGTGAATCTCGCTTCGGGCCAGGTCTCGATCCGGCTGAAGGCGAAAGGGCCGAACTCGGCGGTGGCGACGGCGTGTGCGACGGGCGCGCACGCGATCGGCGACTCGCTCGAGATCATCCGCCGCGACGACGCGGACGTGATGATCGCCGGCGGCGCCGAGGGCGTGATCACGCCGCTCGCTCTCGGCGGCTTCGCCGCGATGCGGGCGCTGTCGACGCGCAACGACGAGCCGGAGCGCGCCTCCAGGCCGTGGGACGCCGAGCGCGACGGCTTCATCATGGGCGAGGGCGCCGGCATCGTCATCCTCGAAGAACTGGAGCACGCTCGTCGGCGGGGCGCGAAGATCTACTGCGAGCTCACCGGCTACGGGATGACCGCCGACGCGTATCACATCACCGCGCCTTCCGAGAACGGCGACGGGATGAGGCGCGTCATGAAGGTCGCTCTCGACGACGCCGGCCTGCAGCCTTCCGACATCGCCTACATCAACGCCCACGGCACCTCGACCCCGGTGGGCGACCGCGCGGAGACCGTCGCCGTGAAGGCCCTCTTCGGCGAGGCCGCACGAAAGGTCATGATCGGCTCCACGAAGTCGATGACCGGCCACCTTCTCGGCGCCGCCGGCGGCCTCGAGGCCGCGATCACCGCCCTCGTCATGAAGACGGGAAAAATCCCGCCGACGATCAACTACGAGAACCCCGACCCGGAGTGCGACCTCGATTACGTGCCGAACACGATGCGCGAGGCGGAGGTCCGCCACGCCCTCTCGAACTCGTTCGGCTTCGGCGGGACGAACGCGACCCTCGTGTTCTCGGCGTTCGAGTAGACCCAATCAGCAATCTGCGATCGCCGATCGCTGATTGCTGATTGATTCGGCGGCTTCTCCTCCGCCACCGGCGGCTTCTCTTCCGGCTCCGGCGGCTTCTGCTGCGGCTCGTCTGGCAGCGGCCGCGGGAGAACGACCGGCGGGTTCGTCGTCGTCGGGGGCGGCGGCTCCGGGCGCGGGAAGCGTCCCCCCTCGAGAACCGGATCGCGGTCCGGAAGAGTCGTGTCGATCGGCGGGAGAGGCTCGAAGGACGTTCCCGTCATCGTCGTGTCCGTAGGCGGAAGCGGCATCCCGTCGGGACCGATCGGCACGCCGTACGGATCCAGCGGGTAGCCGAACTCGTCGAACAGGACCGGCTGGCGGGGCTGGTGGATCGGGCAGAGATGCCGCGGCTCGGTCCCGGCCTTGAACGCTTCCATCAGCACCTGATCCGGCGGGCATTGCGGGACCGCCAGCGCCCCCGTCGCGACGTCCGACTCCACGAACACGATCCCTCCGGGAACCGGGAAATCCGTGTCCTCCTGGTGTGAGGTGATCTGCCGCATCACACGCGCCCAGATCGGGACCGCGCCGTCCGACCCGGAGAGTCCGGTCGGATCGTTGTCGTCGAACCCTACCCAGGTGACGGCGAGGGTCTGCGGCGTGAAGCCGATGAACCACGCGTCGCGCTTCTCGTCGGTCGTTCCGGTCTTCCCGGCGGCCGTCTTGCGGAATCCGAGCGCCCGCGCGCCCGCGGCCGTCCCGCGGTTCATGACGCCTTCCATCAGATGGACGGCGAGATAGACGTCGCGCGCGGGGAAGACCTGCACCTCCTCGATCTCGAGATCGGAGACGACGGCGCCATCCTCGTTCGTGACGTACCGGATGGCGCGCAGCGGTATGCGCGATCCGAGCCGCGCCATCGTCGCGTACGCCTCGGCCATCTCGATCGGCACGATCTCGACCGCGCCGAGAATGATCGACGGATTCGGATCGAGCTCGCGCTCGATGCCCAGAGCGTGCGCGGTGCGGATCGCGCTGCCGACGCCCGCCGCGAGACCGATCCGGACCGACGCCGCATTCAGCGATTTTTCGAGCGCCTGCCGCACCGTGACGACGCCGTAGTAGCGCCCCCCGTAATTGCTCGGCGACCAGTCTTTCGCGAACCGCCGTTCGAGCACGAACTTCTCGTCGTTCACGAGCGTCGCCGGCGTGATGTTGGTGTGCGACAGGCTCGGCTCGAACGCCGCGAGATAGACGAACGGCTTGAACAGAGACCCGACCTGGCGCTCCGCGCTGATCGCGCGATTGAACTGGGTCTTCTCCCAGTTCCGCCCTCCGACGAGCGCGCGGATCTCTCCCGAATGGACGTCGACCGCGATGACGGCGCCCTGCAGCGGGTCGTCGGCATTGCGCAGCCGGCGGCTCGATCGCTCGAGCCGTTCCAGTCCGCGCTGCAGCTCGCGCGTCGCCGCCGCCTGCCAGTCCAGATCGATCGCCGTGTAGATGTTGAGCCCGCGTCCCTCGACGTCGTCGATTCCGTAGTCGCGCCGCATCTCCTGGAGGACGCGGTCGACGTAGTACGGGATCGATCCGAGGCCGGTCCGCTCGCGGAACGGTTTCTCGGGGAGCGGCTCGGCAATCGCCTCGCGATACTGCTGCTCGGTGAGCTTCTCCCGCTCCCGCATCTGCTCGAGGAGATGACCGCGTCTCTGCTTCGCGAGCTCCGGATCCTCGAACGGCGAGTAGTTGTTCGGCGAGGGAATCATCGCGGCGAGCAGCGCGGCTTCGGCGGGCGTGACTTCGTCGACCGGCTTCCCGAAGTAGAACCGCGCCGCCTGTCCGACGCCGAGAATCGAGATCGAGCGGTTCCGGCCGAGGTAGATATCGTTGAGGTAGGCCTCGAGGATCTCCTCCTTCGAATACTTCGCGTCGAGGATCAGAGCCATGAACGCCTCGACGACCTTCCGGCGGAGCGTCCGCTCGTTCGTCAGGTAGTAGTTCTTGACGAGCTGCTGCGTGAGCGTCGACCCTCCCTCGGTCGCTTCGCCCGAGCGGATGTTCCGGACGAGGGCGCGAAGGATGCCGAGAGGATCGACGCCGGGATGCTGGAAGAAGCGGGCATCCTCGGCGACGATCACGGCGTCGATGAGATGCTGCGGCACGGCGTCGAGAGGGACGGGGTTCCGATTCTCGAGCTGGTCGCCCATGATCGACGTGAGGAGCTCGGGCTCGAGCGCCGGCGAGGCGGGGGGAATCGGGCCGAGGGGCTCGACCGCCTCGATCTCGCCGCCTCCGAGGCGCACGCGCACGCGCGCCGGCTCCCGCTCTCCCGTCGGATGATCGAACCCGCGCAGGTGAATCTCCCACCCGGCGTCGGTACGCCGATACGCGCCGGGCTGCGACAGGTCGTTCGAGTCGCGATAGCCGAGCCGCTCGAGCTTCTCCTCGAGGCGCTCGGCGTCGAGCGCCCGTCCCGGCTCGAGCGGGATCAGGTCGGTATAGACGCGCGTCGGGAGCGAGACACGCCGAACTTCGAACGTCTGCACGGACTCGTAGTAGACCCAGATCGCCGTCGCGACGAGGACGACGGCGATCACGATCGTGGCGATCGAGAGGGATCGAAAAACGGTTCCGCGGCTGGGGAGCCTGGGAGTGAAGTCGGGCATGGGCCTCTACTGCAAGCGACCCGATCCGAAATTCATGCCTGAACGGTGATCGCGAGGATGCGCCCGCCGGCGGCGCGGTCGCGGCGGTACGAGTGGAACAGCGCCTCGCCGCAGCGCGTGCAGAGGCCCGAGTCGAGAACGCGCGTGACGCCGTGCTCCGCGAGGAGGCGCCGCGTCAGGCGCGCGACGTCGAAATACGGCCGCTCGCCCCGGCTGCGGTCGACGCACTCGGTCACGTCCCGGTAACGATTTGCGAACGCGTCGACGACCTCCTCCCCCACCTCGAAGCAGCAGGCGCGGATCGCCGGACCGAGCCACGCGGCGGCGTGGGCGGCGGAGAAATTCGAGAGCCGCTCGAGCTCCGCGATCGTCCGGCCGACGATGTCCGCCGCCGCGCCGCGCCAGCCGGAGTGGACGTTGGCCGCCACGCGGCTCGACGGATCGACGATCGTGACGGGAAGGCAGTCGGCGACTTTGATGCCGAGAGCGACGCGCGGCCGGTCGGACCAGAGCGCATCGCATTCCCCGAGCTCGCGCCACGGCGTCGGCGGGTCCTGCGCGAACGCGATCGCCGTCCCGTGGACCTGCGTGCACGTCGCGAGACCGATCCCCTCGCCCCAGCGCGCTTCGAGAAAACGGACCAGCGCGTCGAGCTCCTCACCGCGCAACCGGCCGCCGTAGTCGACCGTGGTGTAGAAAAGGCCGTACCCCTCCGGCACGCCGGGCGCGACGACGACGCGCCCCAGCTCGGGCGTCGCCTCGACCCGCCATTCCGTCGCCGTCGTCACGCGGATCACTTTAGCAAGGGTGCTGCCGGTTGTTCGTTGTTCGTTGTTCGTTGTTCGTTGTTCGTTGTTCGTTGTTCGTTGTTCGTTGTTCGTTGTTCGTTGTCGGTTGTCGGTTGTCGGTTGTCGGTTGTTGTTACTCGTAATCCGACGCGGAGCGCAGCTTTCCACCCAAATGCCCGCCGACGCGGAGCGACCGTGGGACGGGCGTCTCGCCCGTCCCCCCGTCCCGTGATCGAGCAGGATCGCGCGAGCCAGCGGGGGCCCGGGCGAGACGCCCGGGCCACTTTCCGCCCGCCCCCGCCAAGACGGCTAGGACAGCGACGAGCGACGAGCGACGACAACCTACGACGCCGTCCGCAAATGCTCCGCGATGTCCGAGCGGAGCTTCTCGGCGACGGGCGAGCCGCGGAGGAGCGCGGTCGTTTTCTCGAGCTCGCGGATCATGTCGCGGATCGCCGCGGGACCGCTTCCCCCGCGGATCGCATCGAGAGCGGTCGCGTACTGCTTCTCGATCGTCTTCGCGCCCGCGGCGCCGATGTGCTTCTCCGCGATCCGGCGGATCCCTTCGGCGAGGCCGACGAGCGCTTCCAGCTCCGCGGGATCGGCGGCGGGAGGGACGGCGCGCGGCGCGGCGATCTTCTTCTCCTTCAGCACCGCCAGCTCAGCACCGAGAATTCCGTAGAGCTGCTTCGCGATGTCGAACGCGGAGCTTCCGAGGTCGGACGCAATGTCGGCGATCGTGCGGCGCCCGTCGATCTTCGTGACGAGCATCCACTCCTGCGGATTGAGCGTGACGACCTCGTGCCGCGTGGAGCTCGCCACGAGCTCCGGGACCATGTCGACCGAGGGGATCTTCTTCGAAAGGACCTTCCACTCGTCGAGCCGGCGCGCCGCTTCCATCAGGAGGTTCGTGTTCGAGCGCGTGATCGTCTGCTCGGTCCCCTCTTCACCGGGCGCGAAGGTGAACTCCCCTTCGCTCCAGATGGCGAGGGCATAGATCGCTTCTTCGCCCGTCGCGTCGCCGCTGCGGGCGTGGACGATCTGGCCGTTTCGAAGGAAGATCTCCCCCTCGTCGTCCTCGCGGGTCAGCGTGAACTTCCCCGTCTTTCCCGACACGCTGACGAGCTGAATGATGTCGGGAAGAGGAAGCTCCCTGAGCGAACCTTGAAAGGCCATCGATCTCCACCGATCTTACTATGGAGCCTGCCGCGCGGCCCGGTCGATGCGTCCGAGCACCCACACGAGCGCGACGAGGCCGGCGGGGAAGCCGGTGGCCATCCGGAGAGCATTCGTGCTCTCGCGCAGCCCGAGCGCCTGCGTCACGCCGTCGACGCCCATCGGAACGAGGGCCACGAGGAAAAAGAGCGTCGGCACGGCGTACCGACGCCACGGACCCGGAACGAGGAAGAGGAAGATCCCCGCGAGCCCGCCGGCATAGATGGCGAGGCACCGGGCGCAGATCGGCATCGGGATCCCGTCGATCGCGAGCGCCCTCGCGTCGATGCCGTGACAGGTGAGGCGGAACGGGATCTCGAGCCAGGCGGGAGCGCCCTCGACGCGCGCGAGGGTCACGGCGAGCGCGGCGATCGGGACGATCCCGACCGCCAGCGCCAGAAGCACCGCCGTGACCTTCGCCGTCGTCGTCATTTCACGGGAGAGAGCCGGTACGTGTCCGCAAACGCATAAGCCGTGATGACCTGCGCCCAGAAGCTGGTGAAGAGCAGGCCGACGCAGAGAAGGATCACGCCGAACTGCGCGATGAAGCTCCCGACCAGGTAGACGACGATCGAGAGAAGGTAATTCACCGCGTTCGAGCCGATGAAGGAGAACACCGCGCCGAACTGAAACGCGGCGCCGAAACTCTGGTGCATGATGGCGCGCAGCAGCGCCGCGGGAAGCAGAATCGCGAGCACCAGAAGAACGACCCAGCCGAGGCACATCGTGCCGCTCGCCATGACGCCGCCGGCCGCGCCGGTGCCGCCCGCTTCCTGCTCGAGGCCGCCGATGGCCGCCGCTCCCCCGATCCCGATCCCGAAAATCACGATAACCGGGATGTAATAGATCACCATGATGAAGAAAAGCTTCGCTCCCTCGGCGAAGTCTTCGCCCCACCGGTCCCACTCGGGGAGCGGGCGCGGCGACCCCGCCACGACGTTCCGGACCAGGCGCGCGGAGTAGCCGAAGATGAAGAAGATGCCGATCAGTACGATGCTGAGCAGCGAGACCAGGCCCCCGATGAGGATCTTCTTGAGCCAATCGGGGTCCTGAAAGACGAAAGTGAACGGACGGCCGAAATCGATGGTGCCGCCCGTGGTACCGCCGGACGGGGGGACTTGCACATTACTCATGTCTCCTCCTGTGTCCGTCATTGTACCCATCCGTTGCTCGTTGTTCGCTGTTGGTTGTCCGTTATGCGTCGTCGGTCTCCGCGGCCTGGAAGAAAGGCCGCGGTTGCAACCTTTTCGTCTGCGAGACCGTCAACGTCTCGGAGATTCCACGCGTTGGACCGCCCGTTTCACTATCTGGAGCAGGAAAACGAGCCGGAGGGTACCGCCCTCGGCGTCGGCGTTTCCCTCACCCTTCACGTCGCCATTCTGCTCGTGATCTTCCTGAACCTCGGGCAGAAGAAAGAGGAGAAGGAGGAGCCGCTCCGGTTCGTCCAGCTCGTTCCGCCGGTGACCGCGCCGGCGCAGCCGCGGGTGTTCGTCGAAGCACCCGGCGCGGCGGTCGAGGAGCCGCCGCGGGCCGATGCCGCTCTGTCCGACGCGAACCGGCGCGCAGCGGGTCCCGGCGCCCAGGGCGAACAGCCGACGCGCCGTCCCGGGGACGGATCGGGCGATCTTCACATCCCGGCTCCCCCACCAGCGGCCGCTGCCGCGGCGGAGCCGCAGATCATCGTTCCTCCCACGCCCCGGCCGGCCGAACAGGAGCACAAGGGGAACGGCCACGAGGCGCCGTCACGCGCGGACGAGCTGCAGTACCGCGTCGAAAAGCCGCAGGAGACCGAGGCCGTCGAGGCGTCGGTGAACTGGCGCGCGGCGATCCGGAACATGGGGCGAGTTCCCTCGACGGGAGGGGCCGGCGGACGCCTCGGCGGCGAGGCCGGCTTCGCCGAGAGCGGACCGATCTCGTTCGAGACGAAGTGGTACGACTGGGGTCCCTACGCCGCGCACATGGTGGCGAGGATCCGCCTCCACTGGTACGAGAACATGCCGGAGGTCATCCGGCTCGGGCTGGAGGGCGTGGTCGTGATCCGCTTCACGATCGAGCGGAGCGGACAGATCACCGACGTGACGATCCTCCAGAGCTCGGGCGTGCCGCCGTTCGACTTCGCTGCGCGCAAGGCGATCGAGCTCTCCTCGCCGCTCAATCCTCTTCCGGCGGACTTCCCCGAGCCGAGCGAGCGCGTGACCGCGGCGTTCTACTACAACATGGAGCCGCCGGCGGGGCGGTAGGGGCGCCGGTCGGTTGCACGTTGCCGGTTGCCAGTTGCCGGTTGCCGGTTGCCGGTTGCCGGTTGCCGGTTGCCGGAAAGATAAACCGGCGTTCGTTATCGAG
>JBOGJQ010000403.1:0-5476 GCA_050745405.1 Thermoanaerobaculia bacterium
AGGGAGATCATGGACGCGCCGGAGAACAGGCCCGGGACGCGAGGTGTTCCGCCGGACCGGTCACCAGATCCGCGCGAGATCGATTGCGGCGGCCTCGAACGGCGGCGCGGAGACGGCTGCGTTTCAAATCGCACCCTGAAGGGGTGCAGACGGGCGGCGGGCTACTAGCTACTCTAGCTACTTGCTACTAGCTACTCTAGCTACCAGATCGTAGCTATTCTAGCCACCAGCTACTGGCTACCAGCTACTGCCGGATACATCGCCGCCGGCCGATCGAGCTCGATCTTCCCGACCTCGCTCCACGGCACGTACTCCGGGCGCTCGCTCCCCTCGACGAAGATCAGCATGCCGGCGTTCCCGTCGCCGAGGTCGCCGCGGCGCTCGAGCTGCAGCTCCTCGCCGCTGTAGAGCGTCACGCGGCCGTCGGGGACAATCGACGCGACGAGGCCGAAGGGGATCGTGTAATCGACCCCTTCGGATGGAGCGTCGAGCGTTTCGATCGTCTCGGTCTCGTCGAGGTCGTAGACGAGGCGGCCTTCGAAGCGGCGGCCGTCGCGCGTCGTGACGCTCCCGGTGAGCGGCCGGCCCGGCGGGAACTCGCCGTAGGCAGGGCCGTTGCCGGCGGGCGCGCTGAAATCGACACGCTCGAACGCGTTCGCCGCAACCAGCACGCGGCCGTAGCGCGGGTCGTCGACGTAGATGCCGCGATTGCCCTCGCCGGCTTCGCGGGTGCGGGAGAGGACGATCTCGCGCCCGTCGCGCAGCGTCACGCGCAGGCTGTCGCTCGAAGCGCGCGCGATGGAGCGGGCGCGATCGAAGCGGAGGCTGAGCTCACGCCCGCCGACGCGTCCATCGAGCGTGTCGTGGCCGAGGGTCTCCTCGCGGTCCCACTGGAGGAAGCCGGTGAAGGTTCCCTGGGACGTGCGGACCGTCCCGTGCAGCCGGCCGGGCGCGGGGCCCGGCCGGGGCGGCGCGAGGAACTCGATGCTGCGGATCAACTTCGTGTCGTAATCGAGGGGGCCGCGCTGGCCGCGCCAGACACGCACGCCGTCGTCGAAGTCGCTGGCGTCCATGCGGTCGATGTCGACGACGGTTCCGCTCTTGAGCGTCACGCGCACGCCGGTCGCGCCGGTCGCGTCGAGGCGCGCGATGTCGCCGAAGCGCACCATGAACGGGCGGCGGAGGCTGGCCGGACGATCCTCGTTCCCGATGCGGAACCCGAGGATCTCGATCCCGCCTCGCGTCCTCGGCAGCCGCTCGGGCGGCACGAGGCCGGCCCACCGGTTCGCGTCGCGGACGCCATTGAAGAAATGCCCCCAGAACGCCTCCTGGTCGCCGCCGAAGCGCAGCCGCCCCTCGTGCGTCCCGCCGGCAATGGTGGTGACGCGGCCATAGATGAAGCTCGGGTGCACCGCGGCTTCCGCGACGGTCGAGGGCCTGGTCGACGTTCGCGCGGCGGTATCGTCGTCGTTCTCGAACACCCGCCACGCCGCGGCGAGAGCGAAAACGACGAGGAGGACGGCCGCCACCGATGCCGTGATTTTCGTTCTGGTCACGTCGTGCGTGGTTCAACGGAAACGCCGTCGGCTCCGGCACTACTTTACATCACAAAGTCGTGCTGGATCCGCTGAAGCGGAGGATGGACAAAACGGATCCTTCGAGCGGCCGACACTCCCTAATCCGGAATCTCCGGTTCGACCAGCTTCGCGAGCTGCTCGAGCGACTCCTGCCATCCGAGGTAGCACATCTCGGGCGGAATGACCTCCGGCACGCCTTCCTGCACGATGTGGAGCTCCGTTCCGCACGAAACGGCGCGCAGCGTCACCGTCGTTCGCATTTCGCCGGGGAGGTTCGGGTCGTCGAACCTGTCCGTGTAGACGATCTTCTCCGCCGGGATCAGGTCGCGGTACTCCCCTCCGAACGAGTGACCGTTCCCCGTCGAGAAATTCGTGAACGACATCCGGTACGTGCCGCCGGCTTCGGCGTTCATCTCATGGACCGAACAGGTGAAGCCGTACGGCGGAAGCCACCTCGCGATCGCCTCCGGAGTCAGAAACGCACGATAGACGCGCTCGGGCTTCGCCCGGAGCACGCGGTGAAGCCGAATGGTCGATCCAGCCATGATGAAGTCTCCTCTCGCTCTCCATTCTGCGCGCGGCCGGCGCAGCCGACCTCCGTCGGTACATGATCAGACGTGCCGGGGCGCGAGAAGTCATCGGTTTCACCCAGGAATTCTCGGAGGTGGCTCACGATGGAGGACGGATTCCCGAAAAAGTAGCACTCATCGCGCACCCCGAGGCCTCTGCTGGTCGCGAAGAGTCTCGAGCTCCGCGATCGTTTCGAGGTCGCGCGGCCTCCCTGCGGCGCGCTTGACCTCGATGAGGGCGTCGAGGTCGAGGCAGCGGCACCGCAGATCGAACAGCTCGACCTCGATCGTCCGGTCGATCAGCGTTTCCCACCGGCCGCCTCCGGCAATCTCACCGAGCAGGTCGAGTGCGCCGGCCCGAGTCGAAAGCGTGAAGTTCAGGCCGTGAGCGATGGTCGGCGCATCGAGCCGGAACGGGAGGCCCGGCGGCGCGCCGCGGAGAACCGGATCGAGACCGGCCAGCGTGCCCGCGACTCGTTCGATGTTCTCCTCGGTTCGGCGGTAGACCACGTCGAGGTCGGAGGTGAGCCGCGCGGAGCCGTGAACCGTCGCGGCGACGCCGCCCACGAGGATGAACTCGACCTCGCCGTGGACGAGAGCCCCCAGCAGACTGCGGAAATCAACCATGCCGGATCCGCTCTCCGGCGCGTCGGAGCTCCTCGGCGAACCTCTGCAGTTCCTGGAGCGCCAGGAGGCGGTCCGTCGGCGTGCGCCTCAGATTTTCCCGGAGAAGGGTGACGTCGATGTCGCGCTTGTACGCGGCGACCACGGCCTCGAGGCTGCTCGTGCGGCGATCCTGCACGATCCTATTGTAGTGTCGATCGCTCTCCTTCTTCCGCCCGCGGCATCGACTTGCGCTACTGTCTCCCCCGATGCCGGAGCTCCCCGAGGTCGAGACGTACCGGCGGCGGTTCGAGGCGTGCGCCCTCGCGCGGCGCGTCGAACGCGTCGAGGTCACCGACGCGCGCATCCTCCATCGGACCACGGAGCGGGCGCTGCGCGGCGCCCTCGCCGGCGCGCGCTTTCGCGCGACCCGGCGCCACGGCAAGCATCTCTTCGCGAAGGCGAGCGGCGGCACCTGGCTCTACCTCCACTTCGGCATGACCGGCGATCTTCACTGCGGGACCGAGGCGCCGCGCTTTTCCCGGTTCATCATTCACTTCGCCGGCGGATCGCTCGTGGCGTTCGAGGACATGCGCCTCTTCGGCCGCGTCGGCCTCGTCTCCGACCCCGACGCTTTCATCGAGGCGAAAGGCCTCGGCGTCGATCCGCTCGGCGAGTCGTTCGGCTGGGCGGCATTCGACGAGCGTCTCGCCCCGCGGCGCGGCGCGATCAAGGCGCTCCTCATGAATCAGGCCGTCATCGCCGGACTCGGCAATCTCTGGGTCGACGAGGTTCTCTTTCAGACCGGCATCGATCCGCGCGCGCGGGTGGAGCGGCTTTCCGCGCCGTCCCGCCGCAGGATCTTCGACACGATGCGGCGCATTCTGCGGACCGCGATTGCGCGGCAGGCCTCGGATCGCCCGATGCCGCCTGGCTGGCTGATCGAGAACCGCGTCGTCGGCGTCCCATGCCCACGCTGTGGTGAAGGACGTCTCCGCCGCACCGTGGTCGGCGGCCGGACGACGTATTTCTGTCCCGCTCACCAGCGGCGTTGAGCTCGGGCGGTGCTGGAGTTTCGCCTGGTCTCTGGACTATAAGGTGATCTTCAACCGACGAATTGATGAAGGAGAGCATATGAGATTCTCGCGCCTGGTCGTGGCTTTCGTGCTGTTGCTCGTGCCCGCGGCGGCGTTTTCCGAGCCGCTGACGACGGAGGACCGCGAAAAGCTTCTCGAGCACCTCGAAAAAACACAAGACGTGTTTCTCGCGTCCGTCGATGGACTCTCCGACGCGCAGTGGAATTACCGCGCTGCCGAAGGGCGATGGACCATTGCCGAAGTGGCGGAGCACATCACCGCGGCCGAGAGCCTCCTCCGGGGGACCGCGGAAGGGGCCATGAAAGAGCCGGCGGCGGAGATGCCGGAGGACGCCCGCGGCGACGAGTTCGTGCTGAAGGTCATTCCCGATCGCTCGAAGAAGTTCCAGGCGCCCGAGCCGCTCCAGCCGACGAATCGCTACGGCTCACCCGCGGCGACCCTGGAAGAGTTCCGCAACCAGCGCGCCACGACGATCGATCTCGCGAAGAATGGCGGCGATCTCCGCGCGTACGCGGCGAAAGGACCGACCGGCAAGCCGCTCGATGCCTACGGCTGGATTCTCTTCACGTCCGCGCACACCGAGCGCCACACCAAGCAGATCGAGGAAGTGAAAGCGGATCCCGGATTCCCGAAGGAGTAGCGCTCCGTCCAGCCGGGCGTTCCGGGGCCGGAGCGAACGACGGCGCGGCCGTCATTCGAGCCACGGAACGGCACGATGTGCCGGTGGAGCGCGAATGAATCCAAGGTGTCATCCCGAGCCGTGAGGCGAGGGATCTGGGGGTCGGGCGCGCGACGATCTTCCGCTCCCACCCCCCAGAGCCTCCCGCAAGGAAAGAAAGCCACTGTTTCCAGTGGCTTGTGTGGATTGGCGGGAGACTTGGGGCTACAATTCTGCTCCTCCTCGGAACGATTCATTACGATAAGGAAGGTCGAAGATGCGAAGACGTGTCATCTGGTCCTCCCTCTGTCTCCTCACGCTCACGCTCGCTGGATGTGCTTCGGGCGGATCGACCACGGCGCTCGAGCCGATGGCAGCGCCGCTCGGATCGAACTACAGGACCATCGTCGTCAGCGTCGCCTCGAGCGTACCGGATTCCGACGCCGACGCCCGCGCGCTGGAGAACGAGATCATCACCGAGCTGCGGAAGAATCCACGCCTGGCCAGCGTCGTCTCCGCGACGGGGTCCCCGGATGCGAAGGCGGACCTCCGCCTCGATGCGAACATCGTCAATCTGCGGAAGGTCAGCCCCGGGAAGCGCGTGATGCTCGGCGCGCTCGCGGGCCGCGGTTCCGTGACCGTCGACGTGAATCTGGTCGACGGCACCAGCCGCAGGAATCTCGCCGCTTTCACGAGCGAAGGGAAGACCTCGGGCGGAACGGTGTTCGCCGGAACGACCGAACAGGCGCTGCAGCGCGCGGCCGAGGAGATCGCGGGATTCGTCTCGCAGAGCCTCGGAAGCTGAGCGCCCCGCGGAGACGATGCGGCAAAAAACAGCACGCCGGGACGGTAGCCGGGGTGTCACGCGAAGCGGGACCCCCGGGCTCGGAGATCCCGATGAATCCTGCACCCCGGAGGGGTGCCGGATGCGAATCGCAACGTGCGGATCGCCCGCCGCCCGTCTTGCACCCC
>JBOGJQ010000404.1:0-15349 GCA_050745405.1 Thermoanaerobaculia bacterium
CGATCAGCGTCAGCAGCGTCGCGACCGACAGCCCGCCGATGACGGTGATCGCCAGCGGCGCGCGCAACTCGGCGCCCTCGCCGAGGCCGAGCGCCATCGGCAGCAGGCCGAGAATCGTCGTGAGAGAGGTCATGAGGATCGGACGGAGGCGCGCCAGTCCCGCCTCGACCAGGGCGTCCCGCCGCGCGACGCCGCGCTCGCGGATCTGGTTCACCGCGTCGATGAGGACGATCCCGTTGTTCACGACGATGCCGGCCAGCATCACGATCCCGATCATCGCGACGATGGAGATGGTGCTTCCGGTGGCTCCGAGCGCGAGCACCACGCCGATCAGGCCGAGCGGAAGGGTGAAGATGATGATGAACGGGTGGATCAGCGACTCGAATTGCGAGGCCATCACGAGATAGACGAGGAAGATCGCGAGGCCCATCGCGAGCACGAGAGAACGCATCGAGCGTTGCATCTCCTCTTCCTGTCCGCTGAGGGAGGCCGTCACGCCTGGCGGCAGCGACACGCGCTCGAGCGTCGCCCGGACGTCGGCCGCCACCGACGCCATGTCGCGTCCCGCGAGGCTTCCGGAGATCACGGCCGCGCGCTTCTGGCCGATCCGCCGGATCTCGCTCGGTCCCATCGTGAGCGCGATCTCGGCGACGGACTTCAGATGAATCGGCCGCCCGTCGCGCTGCCCGACGATCATGTCGCGCACGTCGTCCACCGACGCGCCCCCCAGCTCGACCGACCGCACCAGGATGTCGATCTCCCGGTCCCCCTGCATGAAGCGCGTCGCGACTTCGCCCTGGACTTTGTTCCGGATCGTCGACGCGACCTGAAAGAGGTCGAGGCCCAGCGTCGCGAGCTGGTCGCGGTCGAACCGCACCTGGAGCTCGGGGTTGCCGACCTCGGAGGTGGAACGGAGGTCGACCAGGCCCGGAACGCTCTCGACGGCCGCGAGGACCTCGGCCGCGGACTCGTGCACCTGCTCGAGATCGTCGCCGTAGATCTCGATCTCGATCGGCGTCCGGAACGTGAAGTAGGTCGGCCGCTCGAATTCGTACTTCGCGGCGCCCGAGCGCTCGAGCCGCTCGCGCAGCGCCGCGATCACCCGTTCCTCCCGATCCTCGACCGATCCCGGCTCCATCTGCACCTGAATGCGCGCGCTGTTCTCCCCTTCGGTGCCCGTGTTCGAGAGCGTGAGCCCCGCGCCGCCGGAGATCGTCGACCAGCTCGCGACCTCCGGGTAATCGTGCAGCACGGATGCGACGTCGGCGACGAAGCGGTCGGTCGTCTCGATCGGCGTTCCCTCCGGCAGCTCGACGCGGAAGTGAAACTCGCCCTGCGTGAACGCCGGGATCAGGTCGACGCCGAGGTACGGAACGAGAGCGACGGCGATCGCGAACAGGAGCGCGACGACGCCGAGAACGCTCCACCGCGCGGCGAGCGCACGACGCAGAAGAATCGGGTAGATGCGAAGCACGGCGCCGAGCGCGCGATCGAACACGGCCGCAATGGGGCCGAGCGCGACGGCGGCGCCGTGGTACGCCTTGCCGGCGACCCACCGGACGCCCTGGAGCGCCTTCACGGGCGCCACCGTGAAGATCGCGCGCAGAGTCCTGCGCGCGCGGCCGCCGGAAGCGGGTACGGGCGGCGCGTCGTCCGGACGGCGGCCGATCAGCGCGGCCATCATCGGAATGAGCGTCAGAGAAACGGCGAGCGAGGCGAGCAGCGAAAACGAGACCGTGAGCGCCTGGTCCTTGAAGAGCTGGGCGGCAATCCCTTCGAGAAAGACGACGGGAAGGAAGACGGCGACCGTCGTGAGGGTCGAGGCGATGACCGCCATGCCGACTTCGCTCGCGCCGGCGCGCGACGCCTCGAGCGCCCCCTCCCCCGCTTCCCGCCGCTTGAAGATCGCCTCGAGAACGACGATCGCGTTGTCGACGAGCATCCCCACGCCCAGGGCGAGGCCGCCGAGCGACATGATGTTCAGGGTCGTCCCCGTCCTGTACATCAGGAAAAATGTCGCGATGATCGAGATCGGGATCGAGACGCCGATGATCACCGTGCTGCGGAGGTCCTTCAGGAAGAAGAGGAGCACGACGATCGCGATGAGGCCGCCGAGAAGGGCGTTACTGAGGACCTCGTCGACGGAGGCCTCGATGAAGCGCGACTGATCGGCGCCCGCGACGACTTCGATTCCCTCGGGGAGCTCGCCTTGGACGCGCTCGAGGCGCGTGGCGACCGCGCGCGCGACGGTGACGATGTTCGCGTCCCCTTCCTTGTAGAGCGCCAGCTCGACCGCTTCGCTGCCGTCGAACCGCGTGATTACATCCCGCTTCTTGTGCCCCCGCACGATCCGCGCGACGTCCGAGATCAGAATGTTGCGGCCGTCGCGCGTGACGAGGACCGTTTCCATGATGTCGCGGAGGTCTTCGAACTCGTTCCGGGAGCGGACGAGGTAGCGCGCCTCTTCCTCGTAGAGGCTTCCGCCGGCCTGGTTGACGTTCTCCCGCTGGAGCTTCTGATTCACCTCGGCGATCGGAATGCCGAGGAGCGCCAGCTTCCCTTCGTCGACGCGGACCTCGATCTCTTCCTCGTAACCGCCGTTGACCTTGATCGCGGCGACGCCCTCGGTCGACTCGAGGTCCTTCTTGAGGACTTCCTCGGCGACGTACCGGAGCTGGTACAGGTTCGTGCCGCCGGTGACGAAGAGACGCATGAACGGCTCGTTCGCCGGATCGAACCGGAGGATGATCGGCTTCTCCGTCTCCCGCGGGAGCGTGAGGAGATCGAGCTTCTGCCGCACGTCGAGCGCGGCGAAGTCCATGTTGCGGCCCCAGTCGAATTCGAGCGTGACCTGGGAGAGGCCGGGGCGCGAGGTCGAGGTCATCCGCTGGACGCCGCTGACGATGCCGACGACTTCCTCGATCGGACGGGTGACGAGCGCCTCGACCTCGTTCGGCGCGGCGCCGGGGAAGCGCGTCTCGACGGTGAGGCTCGGGTACGAGATGTCCGGCAGAAGGTTCATCGGAAGCCGCGTGAACGACACGACTCCGAAGATCACCAGCGCGACGGCGCACATCGACACCGTCACGCGCCGCTTCAGAGAGAATTCCACCAGACGCATCGAGGACTCCTGTTCGACTCGAACCGCGAGAGGACCGGGAAGAGGCGAATCACATTCCTGCGACGCGCGCCGCCGCCGGGTCCATGATCTTGACCGGCGAGCCGTCCTTCAGCCCGCCCTGACCCGCGACGATGACGTCGTCCCCGGCGCGGACGCCGGTGAGCACCTCGACGCGATCGCCCTCTTCGATGCCGAGCGTCACGGGACGCCGCTTCGCGATCCCGCCCTCGGCCACGAAGACGTGCGATTCCTGCAGCTCGCGGACGACGGCGACGCGCGGGAGCACCGTCGCCCCCTCGCGAGTGGTCTTCACGATGTCGACGGAGACGAACGCGCCGGGGCGAACGGCGTCGGGAGCATCGATCGCCTCGACGGTGACTTTGACCGTGCCGGTCGCCGTATCGACGACGGGACTGATCTGCCGGATGCGTCCGCGGAAGCGGATCGCCTCGGCGGCGCGCAGCGTCAGGCGCACCTCGCGCCCTTCGTCGAGCGCGATGACGTCCTTCTCGGGGAGATAGATCAGCGCGACGAGCGGATCGAAGTCCGTGAGGGTGAAGAGCGCATCGCCCGGGCGGACGTGCTGCCCCTGGTCGACCGTGCGGAGGCTGATGATGCCGTCGAACGGCGCGCGGACGGTGGTCTTGCTCAGGCGCCACGCCGCCTCGTCGTACTCGGCCTCGGCGACCTGCCGTTCCATCAGCGACTGATCGTAATCGCCCTGGCTGATCAGCCCCTTCTCGAACATCTCCTTCGCGCGGTTCCAGGCGACGCGCGCGTTGTCGGCGCGCACGCGGGCCTTCGCTTCGACGATCTCGGCATCGCCGCGAACGAGCTGAACGAGAGGCTCACCCTTGCGGACGGCGTCGCCTTCCTCGACCAGGAGCGCGGCGACCCGGCCATCGGCCTCGGCGAGAACCTTCACTTCGTGCTCGGCGACGAGGTTCGCCGTCGACGTGATGTAGGAGGAGATCGGAGCAAGCACGACCTCGGCGGTCGTCACGGGGACGGGCGCCTTCTCCTTCGCGCCTTCCTTCCCGTTGCCGGCCACAGCGGCCGCATTCTTCTTGTCGGCGTCGGCATCGGACGCCGCCGTTCCCTTGGCGCGCAGCATCGCCGCCGCCCCGAGAGCCAGAGCGAGCGCAACCGCAACGGCGGCCGCGATCAGAACCTTCTTCCTGTCCAGAGTCCGGCCCATCGCCGCCTCCACGTGCGCTTCCATCAACGTCTCCTCCGCTCGGATCCCGTCCGTCACCCGATGGATACGGCCCGGGCCCCGCCCGGTTTCACGCTCGCGCCATTGAAGCGTGCTCCTCAGCAAGGATTACGGACGTCGGAACGTCCAGGTTGCGGCTGGCACCGTGGTTGCCTCAACAGTACGGCGGCGGGCCTGCTTCCCGCCCTCACGACTGGAGGAAAAGATGGAAATTCTCGGATGGATTCTGTTCGGTCTGATCGTCGGAGCGATCGCCAAGCTCCTGATGCCCGGCCGCGATCCCGGTGGGTGGATCGTGACGATTCTTCTCGGCATCGCCGGCTCGTTCATCGGTGGGTTTCTCGCGCAGATGCTGTTCGGAGGCGTGGGCCGGACCGCGGGATGGATCGGCTCGATTCTCGGCGCGATGCTCCTGCTTCTGATCTATCGTCTCGTCGTCGGCCGACGCCGCACCGTCTGAGTCTTTGGCATGTGGCCGGGGCGTCCCGCCCGGCCACGTTCCACCCGCCCGTCCCGCCGACGAAAACGTTGTTCACACGAAAGCGTCCGCCGACGCGGAGCGATCGTGGCACGGGCGTCTCGCCCGTGCCCCCTAACGCTTTTGGGCAGGTCTCCAGAACCAGCGCTGCCCGGGCGAGACGCCCGGGCCACGTTCCACCTGCCCGTCCCGCCGACGCGAAACGCTGTTTTCACGCTCGAGCGTCCGCCGACGCGAAGCGACCGTGGCACGGGCGTCTCGCCCGTGCCCCCGTGACGCAACCGGCAGGATCGCGCGAGCCACCGCTGCCCGGGCGAGACGCCCGGGCCACTTTCCACCCACCCGGCCCGCCGACGCGAAACGCTGCGTCCTTCTCACAGACGTTGCCGCACGACGAAGACGAGCTTTGCCGGGTGCTCGTCGCTCTCGTCGAAGGGATTGAACGGAATCACCTCGGCGGAGTCGAGCCCGCTTTTCCGGAGCAGCGTCGTGATCACGTCCTCGCTCCACGCGCGCTGCCGGCGCCACTCGTCGATGCGCACCGTAGTCCCGCCCTGACGGGCCCATCCGGTGACGTGCGCCTCGCCGCGGCCGCGGGCGGCCGACCATCGGGTCTCGATCGACAGCTCGTGCGCGGCGTCGCGCGAGACGTACGGCTCGGCGATTCCCCAGATGCGCGGGTAGACGTCCGGATGATTGACGTCGAAAACGAACGAGCCCCGCGGCGCGAGGACCTCCCGCACTCCGTCGAATGCGGCGCGAAGGTCGCCGCGCGTCATCAGATGGTTCAGGCTGTCATAGAGGCAGGTGACGAGGCCGAACGTCCCGCGCAGCGGAATCCGCCGCAGGTCGCCCGCGACGAGCTCGGTCGCGCGCCCGCGGGCGATGCCGAGCATCGAGAGCGACGCGTCGACGCCGACGCTCCGGAGGCCTTCGCCGGCGGACCAGGCGAGCGCCAGGCCGCTGCCGCAGGCGAGATCGAGATGCGCCGGCGGGTCGACCCGCGCCGACGCCACGACGCCTTGGAGAACCGGCACGACGGCTCCGAAGAACCGCTCGCCGAGAGCCGCATCGTACGCAAAGGCGAAGCTCCCGTAGGCCTCGCTCACTCCTCCCACGCGTAAAACCCCTCGCCGCTCTTCTTCCCGAGCTTCCCTTCGGCCACCATTTTCCGGAGAAGCGCCGGGGGCTCGAAGCGCGGTCCGAGGCGGAGCGCGAGATATTCGGCGATGCGGAGACGGACGTCGAGGCCGACGAGGTCGGTAAGGCGCAGCGGGCCCATCGGATGGTTGTAGCCGAGCTCCATGGCGCGGTCGATGTCGGCCGGAGAGCCGACGCCCTCCTCGACCATCCGGATCGCCTCGAGACCGAGCGCGACGCCGAGGCGGGAGCTCGCGAATCCAGGGGAGTCGCGGATGACGATCGGCTCCTTCCCCATGCGCCGGACGACTTCACGGCACGTGTCGACCGTCTCGGCGCCGGTCCGTTCGCCGAGGACGATCTCGACGAGCTTCATCGCGGGAACGGGGTTGAAGAAGTGGAGGCCGATGAACTTCTCCCGGCGCTCGACGGCGCCGGCGAGCTGCGTGATCGACATCGACGAGGTATTCGTCGCGAGGATCGTGTCCTCGGCGCAGAAGAGATCGACCTGGGAGAGGAGGTCTTTTTTCAGCTCGAGGTCCTCCGGGATGGCCTCGACGATCAGGTTCGCCTCGCGCGCGGCGGCCTCGAGATCGACGAGCCAGCGGATCCGGCCGAAGGCCTCTTCCGCCGCCTCCCGCTCGATCCTGCCGCGATCCACCGCTTTCGCGAGCAGATCGCCGACCGCCTGCCTCCCCCGCTCGAGGATGTCCTCCGAGACGTCGGTGACGGTCGTGTCGAAGCCCGCGGCGGCGGCGACGTAGGCGATCCCTCGCCCCATCGTCCCGCTCCCGATCACGGTGACGTACTGAATCTCCATCAAGCCTCCTCGTCTGGTGCGCACTCCACCAGCCGCAGACCGCTCGCGCACGAAGCCGGGCAGAACCGGGTCAGAGGGGGCGAAGCGCGAGGGAGACGATCTCGCGATGGGTGAAGTAGTTCACGCCCGGATCGTCGAGATGGAACGCATAGGTGAACCGCTCGCCGGTATCGGCGACGAAGGTGATCTTCCGATAGCGGTCGGTCGATCCTTCGGGGAACTCCTTCAGATTGACCTCGTCGGCTGGCGGCTCCTCGACCGCGGTCACCCGGTACAGCTTCTGCGCGGTGATCGGGAGGTCGTCCGGCGGGTAATGAATGAACTGGATCGCGTAGATCGTCTTCGGGTCGATCTCCCGCTGGGGGTACTGATCGCCCTCGGCGAGCGGCCCGCCGGTGAACCAGGCCTCCTCCTCCTTGAACAGCACGAGGCTCGCCGACTGTTCGGTGAGAGGGAGATAGACGCGGTCGAGGTGAATGTGCTGCTCGCGGTTGGTCGAGCGCCGGAGCTGGTTCAGGAGCTCGACGAGGTACTGCAGTCCCTCGTTCGTCCCCGTGATCGCGACCTCGTCGTCGTCGTCCGCGATCCAGATGTCGAGCCATGCTCCCTTCGGCAGCTTGACGCGGTTCTCGAGGTGGTCGAACGAGATCGGCGCGAATCCCAGCCGTTCCGCGGCGAGCGCGAGAAAGGCGTCGCACGAGGGATCGTCGACCAGATGCTCGCGCGCGTAGTCGATCGCCGCCTCGTAGGCCTGTTTCCGGCCGAAGTCGTGCGACAGGTCGAAAGGGGCGATGATCTGATCGAGAAGCTGGGAAGCGCGTTCGACGGGTTTGGACATGACGGGTCTGGAGTCGGGAGTCAGGAGTCGGGAATGTGGAGTCCCGAGTCCGCGAGCCGGATAACCTCCAGGAATCTAGCATATTTCGGACTCCCGACTCCCGACTCGTGACCGACTCGGACTCATCCCACGGACCGGTCGCGCGTGCGCCAGTCCTTGTCGAGGTCGGCGAGGAAGCTGGCGAGGTCATTGGCGTGCTCTTCCTCGACGGCGAGGATCGTCTCGAGGAGCCGGCGGGTCGTGGGGTCGCTGTCGCCGGCGAACCGGATCATCTCGCCGTACGAGTCGATCGCGATCCGCTCCGCGACGAGATCTTCCTTGATCATGTCGATCAGGGTCGTCCCCTCGACGTACTCCGAGTGGCTGCGCATGAGGAGCCCTTCGGGGCTGAAGTTCGGCGAGCCGCCGAGCTGGACGATTCGTGCGGCGAGCAGGTCGGCGTGCTGCTGCTCCTCGTTCGCGTGCTGGAGGAACTCGGCCGCGATCGGGTCCGCATGAATGCCCTGCGCCATGAAGTAGTGGCGCCTGTAGCGCAGGACGCAGACGATCTCGGTCGCCAGCGCCTCGTTGAGCAGCTTGATGATCGTCTCGCGATCCCCGCGGTACCCCTCCGTCACCGCCCCTTCCTCGATGTGTTTCCGGGCACGCTCCCGGAGCTCCTGGACGTCGGACAGGAAAGGCTTCTGCGCGTTGCTCATGCGGGCCCGGGCGTGCAGCGACCGTGCCCGGCCCACCCACCCCAAGACGCCCAAGACGCCCAAGACGCCCAAGACGCCACGACGCTACATGGCGAGCTTGCGCTGGGCCTCGAGGGCGTACGGCGAGTCGGGGTATTCGTTGGCGATGCGCTGCCACGTCTCGCGCGCCTTCTCGGGCTGATTCGCGGTCTCGTACGCGCGCGCGAGCAGAGAGAGCGCGACGTCGGTCGGGAGGTTTCCCTCCGCCGCGGCGGCGGCCTCGAGATCGGCGATCACCTGATCGGCCTCGCCCGCGGCGAGCCGTAGCTCGTAGAGCGACACGCGCGCCGCCTGCGCGAGCACGTGCTCGGGATGCGCGTCGATGAACGCCGTGTACTTCTGGCGCGCCTCGTCCAGCCGGTTCTGCTGGACGTCGAGCCGCGCGAGGTAGAGGTTTGCCACGTCGGCGGCATCCCTTCCCGAAAACTCCCCGGCGACTTCCTCGAGAATCGGCTGCGCCTTCGCGAGCTTCTCCTCCTCCGAGGCGTACGTTCCGGCCGCGGGATCCGCGTCCCCCGCGGGCGCGACGGGCGCCTCGAGGATCTCGATCGCCTCGGCGAGCTTCTGTTGCGCGAGCCGCTCCCGGTGCGCCTGATAAAGGAACACGCCCGCGACGACGGCGATCAGCAGAAGGATCCCGCCGACGATGCCGATCAGGATCGGGACGTTCCGGCGGGCTACGGCGTACGCGGATTGGACATCTTCGACGAACTTGTCGTGCTTGATCTCTTTCCGGGAAAGGCGATCGGACATTGCGGGGACGACCTCCAAAAAGCGCCCAAATCTATCCCAACCGTCGGGCGCGGAACAACATCGGTTGCGGCCGGGGGTAACGGCGGAACGATCCGCCGGATTCCGTGACGGGCACATGGGAGTGCCGCGCACCGGTGGGCTACAATGGGGACGTTTCGTCGATGGGTTCGAGGAGCGAGCATTTCGGGGGGCGCGAGACGGCGGCGCGGTGCGAGGCGCGGCCGGCGACCGACCGACACGCGCGGAATCGCGGGGCATCCCGTTTGCAGTCGGGCCCAGCCAGCGAAGTGATTCCCGTGTTCCGGAGCTACCCCATGGTCCCGCGTGCCGCCACGCTCGTTCTTCTCGCTCTTTTTCTCGCCGCTCCGCCCGCCGCGCGCGCGGACGACGAGCCGAGCGCCGTCATCCTGACCTACCACATCGTCCACTCGCCGAACGACACGTTCTACTCCATGACTCGCGCGGCTTTCCGTCAGCAGATGGAGTACCTCCGCTCCACCGGGTACACGGTCATCTCCCTGGCCGATCTCTACGACTACGTCTCCGGCAAACGCGAGTCGATCCCGAAGCAGTCGGTCGTCATCACCGTCGATGACGGGTGGAAGTGCACCTACACCGAGATCTTCCCGGTGATGCAGGAGCTGGGGTTCCCGTTCACGGTCTTCATCTATCCGAACTTCATCGGCCAGAGCTATTACGCGCTCGAATGGGACCAGGTCGTGGAGATGGCCGCCGCGGGCGTCGACATCCAGAGCCACACGCATTCGCACCCGTTCCTCACGCGGGGCTCGGACGAGGCGCTCGAGCGGGAGCTCGCGAAGAGCAAGAAGATCCTCGAGGAGAAGACCGGCGATCCCGTGCGATTCGTCGCCTATCCGTACGGCGACTACGACGCGCGCGTCACGGCGGCCACGGAAAAGGCCGGCTACGACGCGGGGCTGACGTGCGATTTCGGGCGCGTCCACCGCGGCTCGGACCCGTTCCGGATGAAGCGCGTCGTCATTTTCGAGAAGACCTCGTTCGCCTCGTTCCGCAAGCTCGTCGGCGCGCAGGAGCTGAAGCTCGCCGACGCGATGCCGGCGCCGAACGGCCGGTTCGATCCGCAGAGCCCGGTCGTCTCCGCGCGCATCACCGATTTCGAGGCGCTCGATCCGGGCAGCGTCAACCTCGCGATTCTCGGCATGAACCGGGTGCCCTACTCGTACGACCCTCGCGACGGATCGATCTCGGTCGTCCTGCGCGAGCCGCTTCCGGCGGGCCGCTACAGCGCCGTCGTCTGGGGGGTCGAGAGCGCCACCGGCAAGCGGCGCGACGCGGTCTGGTCGTTCACGCGTCCCGAGCCGACGGCCGCTCCGCTCGTCGCGGCATCGTCCGCCCCCGCGCCGGCTCCGGCCGACGAAGCCGCCGCGCCGAAACGCGGCGGCGCACCGTCCCCTGCGGGCCACCACGAGTGAGCGCCCGATGCCCCTGAGTGCCCGCCAGCGGCAATACCTGAAGGGGCTCGCGCACGATCTCGCTCCGGTCGTCCGCATCGGGAAGGCGCGGATCACGCCGGAAGTCGCCGCCGAGACCGACCGCTCGCTCGAGGCGCACGAGCTGATCAAGGTCCGCATCGAGATCGAGGGAAGCGACAGCCGCCGCTCTGTCGCCGACGACCTCGCCGATCGCACTGCGAGCGACGTGGTCGCGCGCATCGGGAAAATCGCGATCTTCTACCGGGCTCGGGAAGAAAAGCCCGCGATCCGCCTTCCCTGAGACCCCCCGCTTCATTGGTCCACGGATTTCACAGAGTAGTCATCCACAGATTTCACAGATTTCCACAGATCTTTTGGCAGAGCGCAGCCCAAACAAATCTGTGTAAATCTGTGAAATCTGTGGATAAATGAATCTGTGGAAATCTCTGGTCAGGGGACCGCTTCCATCCGCTCCAGGAAGGGCTCCGGCTCCTCGAAACCCGTGAGACGGATGCTCTCGATCTCCTCGCCCGAGGAGTCGAGGAAGACGATCGTCGGCACGCCGATGATCGCGTATTCGCGCGTCAGCTTTCGGACCGTCGCGTCGCCCGTCCGCGTGAGATCGGCCTTGAGGCGGACGAACCGCTCGGACTCGGCGACGACCTCCGGATTCGTGAAGGTCTTCTCGTCGAGCTCCTTACACGGCAGGCACCAGTCGGCGTAGAAGTCGATCAGAACGGGACGCCCCGCCTGCCGCGCCTCGCGCAGCGCCTCGGCCGCGTACGGCTGCCATACGACTTCGGGGCCGGATTCCCGCGGCCAGAGGAACCAGATCGATGCGGCCAGCAACAGAACGCCGCAGACCACGCGCACCGCCATCGCCCCGCGAACGGCGGCGCTCCTCCGCACCAAAAGGAAGAGGGCGCCCGCGAGGAGACTCAGACCGGCGCCCCAGCGGTACACCTCGTCCCCCACCAGACCCCGGAGGAAGTAGAACGCCATCGCGACGAGGACGAACCCGAGCGCCTGCTTGACCTGCACCATCCACGGCCCCGATCGGGGGATCGTGCCGATCGCGCTCGAGAAGACGCCGAGCACGAGATACGGGAGGCCGAGGCCGAGGGCGAGGACGAAGAAGAGGATGAAGCCGAAGGCGACGCTTCCGCTCTGGCCGACGAGGGCGATCAGCGAAATGATGAAGGGGCCGACGCACGGCGCCGCGACGATGCCGGCGATCAGCCCCATCGTCGCCGCGCCCGCGTAGCCCGACCGCGTACCCGCCCGGTCGGAGATGAAATGCGGAACGCGAATCTCGAACGCGCCGAACATCGAGGCCGCCAGGACGAGCATCAGGATCGCGAAGAAGATCAGAACGCCCGGAAGCTGGAGCCAGGCACCGAACAGGTTTCCCGAGAGCGCCGAGAAGACGCCGAGCGCCGAGTACATCGCGGCGAGACCGAGAACGTAGCTCGAAGCGAGGCCGACGCGACGGGCCGTGTTCCCCTCCGTCTGCGACGTGAAGAAGGCGACCGTCAGAGGAATCAGCGGATAGACGCAAGGGGTCAGATTCAGCGCGAGGCCGAGGAGGAAGACGACGACCAGCGTGAGCGGCAGGCCCCTGCTCTCGAGCGTGGCGCCGACGTCGCTCGACAGCAGCCCTTCCGACGGCGGCTCGGCGGGCGCTTCGCTCAGCGGCGTGTAGTCGCCCACCGGCGCGGCCGGCGCCGGCTCGGGCTCCTCGGCGGCGAGCACCGCGATCCCGTCGCCGCCGATCTCGACCGACGAGGAGACTTCGCGCGGCGGAAGGCACACGCGGTCGTTGCAGGCCTGATACGTGAGCCGCGCGACGAGCGTCACGGCGCCAGCCAGTGAGCGCACGCCCTCGAACGGGATCTGCACTTCCTTCTCGTAAACGGCGAGAAGCTCTCCCCCGGCGAACGAGAACGGACGCTCGACGTGCGGCGGGTACTCGATGTCGCCGATGTCGATGCCGGACGATTCGAGCTCGAGCACCGTCGGGATCGCGAACTCGTCTTCCGGCGCCCAGGAGTTGATGTGCCACCCGGGCGCGATCGTCACGAGAACGGTACCCCCGACGCGATCGCCGCGGTCCCGTCCTCCTTCGCCGATCGCAATCGTGACGTGGACGAGCTCTTCAGCAGGCTCGGCGGGAACGGCCCCGAACGAGGGAGGAGGCGGCGCGGCGAAGGCGCTCGCGAGCGTCAGCGAAAACGCGAAAATCAGACCCGCGCGCGCGGTCATCACTTCCCGTTGCTCTTCGCCACGTAGGCCTCGAGACGCGGAAGGTAGTAGTCGACCGTTCCGACGAGAGCCGAGTCGGGATACGTCGCCTTGAACTTCCGGAAGTCGGCGAGCGCCGCGGCGTACTTCTCCTGGTCGACGAGAACGCTCGCGCGGAGGAGCCACGCGCGCTCGGCGACGTCGCCGCGGCTCAGGCGCTCGAGCACCTCACCGACCGAGACGATCGCATCGTCGAGCTTTCCCTGCGCGCGCTGCGCCTCGGCCAGGAGGAAGTACGCTTCCGCGGCGAAAGACGCGTCTTTCGTCGAACCGATGAGCTTCCTCAGAAGCGCGTCCGCCCGGGCGGCGTCGGTCCGTCCGAGGAGCTGACGCGCGAGCCCGAGCCGCTGCTGGGGCGTCTTCGACCCCTGACGGCTCAGCTCCTCTTCGAACTTCTCGTAGGCTCCGAGCTGCTCCTCGAGATTGCGGACGAACACCTCGGGGGCGGCGAAGCCCTCGATTTTCCCGGCGATCGTCTCCTGGGGGGTCAGGATCAGGAAGGTCGGGAGGCGCCTCACGCCGTACCGCCGCACGAGAGCCGTCCCTTCGCCGCCATCCTCGGTATCGACGCGCAGAAGAACCATGTCCTCGGTCGCGTCGCGGAAGACTTTCGAGGGGGCGATGACGCGGTCGAACTCGTGGCACCACCGGCACCAGTCGGCGAAGAGGTCCACGAAGATCAGCTGCTTCTTCGCCTTCGCCGCGCGCGTCGCTTCATCGACGTCTTTGTACCAGGTAGCGGACGCGTCCGCGGCGGTCGCGGCGAGAAGGAGCGCCGCGAGCAAAGAAGCCATCCGAGTCACACCAGTCCTCCCGCGGGCCGAAACCTCGCCCCTTCCGGGGCTATTCCGATGAAATTGCCGCGCCATGACGACGCAGAGCCCGTGCCCGCGCCTCTTCGACGAACGAGCGGAAGATCTGGTCACCGGCGGGATCTCCCGCCATGTCTTCCGGGTGCCACTGGATGCCGACGTAGAAAGAGTGCGCCGGATCTTCGAGCGCCTCGGTGATCCCGTCGGGGGCCGTCGCGGTGAACCGGAGTCCGCGTCCTTCGTCGCGCACGGCCTGGTGGTGCGTCGACTTCACGACGTGCTCGCCGGCGCCGACCACGGCGGCGAGACGCGAGCCCGCGGCGATCGTGACGGGATGGCTCGAGCGATTCTCCGGGTCGCTCGCGTGCGCGACCTCGGTCGGAAACTGGCTCGGGATGTCCTGGATCAGCGTGCCGCCCGCCGCAACGTTCATCATCTGCATGCCGAGACAGACGCCGAGCGTCGGAACCTCGAGCTCGCGCGCCAGACGCGCCAGCTCGAAATCGCTCTCCTGCCGCCGGCGGTCGACGAGCGTCAGCGACGGATGCGGCTCCTCGCCGAAGAGCGCGGGATCGCAGTCGTTCCCCCCGACGAGAACGAGCCCGTCGATCCGCGCGAGGATCTCCGCGGCGTTCGGCGCCTGCGGCGGAATCAGCAGCGGGATGCCGCCCGCGGCGAGAACGGATTCGATGTAGCTCATGGGAACACTCGCGCGCTCGCGGCTCGAGCCGGCGAGAACGGAGATGTCGGAGGCGATGCCGATTAGTGGTTTCGTCATGATCGAGTACCCGGTAGCTAGTAGCTGGTAGCTAGTAACCAGCTACGAGCTACTAGGTACCAGCGACTCTAATTGTAGAATCCGCGGATGCTGTCACGCGACTATCTTCGCGGATCGAGCGACGCGTACCGGGAGGCGCTGGCGAACCGGGGGGCCCAGGTCGAGCTCGACCGCCTTCTGGAGCTCGACCGGGAGCGCCGCGAGGTGATCCGCCGCGTCGAGGTCCTCAAGAACGAACGCAACGTCGCCTCGCAGGAGATCGCCGCGCTCAAGAAGGCGAAGCAGGATGCCGCCGCGAAGATCGAGGCGATGAAAGGCGTGGGCGAGCAGATCCGGCAGCTCGACGAGCGCCTCGCCTCGATCGAGGCCGACCTGCACGAGCTCGAGATGGGATTCCCGAACGTCCCCGATCCGGACGTTCCGGTCGGGCCCGACGAGACGGCGAACCGCCTCGAGCGGACATGGGGTGAGCCGCCCTCGTTCCCTTTCGAGCCGAAGGCGCACTGGGACCTCGGCGAGGCGCTCGGGATTCTCGATTTTCAGCGCGCCGCGAAAATCGCCGGAGCGCGTTTCTCGGTTCTTTTCGGCGCCGGCGCGCGTCTCGAGCGCGCGCTGATCGCCTTCATGCTCGACCTCCACGCCCTCCGCCACGGCTACACCGAAGTGTGGTCGCCGGCCCTGGTGAACGCCGAGTCACTCCGCGGGACGGGACAGCTCCCCAAATTCGAAGCGGACCTGTTCCGCGTCGCCGGAGAACGGGAGCTCTACCTCGTTCCGACGGCCGAGGTTCCCGTGACGAACCTCCATCGCGACGAGATCCTCGCGGCGGAGGCGCTCCCGATCTCGTTCTGCGCCTACACGCCCTGTTTCCGGAGCGAGGCGGGTTCGTATGGGAAGGACA
>JBOGJQ010000405.1:0-4734 GCA_050745405.1 Thermoanaerobaculia bacterium
GATCGGCTCGACTTCCTCTTCTGATACCCTCTTCTCATGGCGGTTCTCCTTTCATACTCAGCCGAATCGTACGATCCGGCGAAAGGAACCGCCATCTCACTTTTCAACTAAACTCGGGACATCCTCAACATTGGCCCCATGCCCGACCTCCGCGATCTGAACGCCGAGGAGCTGCAGACATTCCTCGACGAGCATGGCTCGGCGCTGCTCGAGGACGAGGCGCTCCTCATCCTCGAGAACCGCTTCTGCACCCCCGCGATCGCACAGAGAATCGCGCAGGACCAGCGGCTCACCGCGTACTACTCCGTTCGCGCGGCGCTGGTGCGGAATCGGGCGACACCGCAGGCGCACGCGCTCAAGTTTGTCCACTACCTCTACTGGCGCGAGCTGCTCAAGTTCTCCACCGATACCCGCATCTCCGCCGCCGTGCGCCGCGCCATCGATCAGCAGATGCTCATGCGGCTGCCGAAGATCACCCTCGGCGAAAAGATCGCCGCCGCCCGCGCCTGCTCCCGCGAGCTCATCCGCGCGCTCCTCACGGATCCGAATCCGCGTGTGTTCGAGGCGCTGCTCGTGAATCCACGCCTCACCGAGCCCGATCTGGTCACGCACATCTCCTCGAATCGCGCGTCGGGCCCGCAGCTCGCCGCCATCGCCGCCAGCCCGAAGTGGTCGTACCGCCGCGCCATCCGCCGCGCCCTCGTCATCAATACCGATACGCCGAAGGCCATCGTCGCGTCGCAGGTGCGCCATCTCACCAGGCGCGAAATGGAGGAGATCGCGAAGCACCCGCAGGCGTCGGCGTACGTGAAGATGTGCATCCGGCGTCTGGGGTGATTGCGCTGTCATCCCGAGTCGTGGAACGGCATGAATCTCCTCAGCCGCGTCTCAATCCTGAAGACTTTCGCGAGTCTGAGTCGTAGCTGAGGAGATCCTTCCTCGCTTCGCTCGTCAGGATGACGATGCGGGGTGGTGTCTTGGGGATGCATCATTAGCAGCCTCACGGCTCGGGATGACAGCTCTCAGTCAGCTTTGGATTCGTTTCGCCCTCGCGAGGCCGCCGGATGAAAAGCGGCAGCTGGCGCTGCCGCACTCCAAAGAGGCGAATGGCCGTTATCGCGCCGGACGACGTTTCCGCGTCACGCGCGTCCCGCCCGTCCCTGATCCCTCTCCCGCTTCGCGGGATCGAGATGACGGCTCCCGGCGCCACGGGCCCCCCCTTTATCCTTCGATATAGACCCTACTTCCTGTAAACTTCTGCCCGATGGCGGGAAACGGGCCGCAGGGCGCGGCAGCTCGTGCCACATTCGGGGACGAACTGCGCCGGGAGCGGGAAATCCGAGGGATCTCCCTCAGGGAAATCGCGGAAGCGACCAAGGTCAGCCGCCGCTTTCTCGAAGCCATCGAACGCGACGACCACAAGCACCTCCCCGCACCCGTCTTCGCCCGCGGCTTCGTCCGCGAATACGCCCGCTACCTCGGACTCGACTCCGAGGAAATGGTCAACCGCTACATCCACTACACGCACTCGCTCCACGATCCCGAGCTCGAGGAGTTCCCGGAACCTCTCCGCTCCGATCGCCCCACGCTCGAGCGCGAGATCCCGCGCCCCTACGCGCGCGTCGACCGCCGCGTCTGGATCCTCCTCGCCCTCGTCCTCATCTGCATCGGCGCCATCATCGGCGTCCGCGCCTGGATCGTCACCCGCGACGGCGGCGCTCCCGGCCCCACTCCCGTTCCCGCCCTCGAGCCGGTCCCCGCGACGACACAGCCGTCCACCCCCGAGCCGCTCGTCGATCCCGATCACGCCGATACCACCGCGACGCCCTCGCTCCTCGTCCTCGCCCCGGGGTACGATGGGGCCGCTCCCTCCTGAGCGCCGTTCGCCAATGGATACCCTTTCCCCCGATCAACTCGACGCCCGGAGTTTCATCGAACGATTCCAGCGCGGCGAGTTTCCCGACGACTTCGTCCTCGTCGCCGCACGAGGCTTCCTCCCGCTCTCCCAGGAGGATCTCGTCGTCATCCTCGCGTTCCTCGCCGCGACCGACAACGAGGAAGTCGCCGAGACGGCGCGCGCGTCCCTCGCCGAAGTCCCGACGCGCAGCATCGTGAACGTCGCGCGCAACCAGGACACCGACCCCGACCTGCTCGACCGCATCGCCCGCGCCACCGAAGACCCCCTCGTCCTCGAGGCGATCGTCCGCAACCGCTCGACGAGCGACGACACGTTCCGCGAGCTCGCCCCCCGCGCCGGGACGCACATCCAGGAAATCATCATCGTCAACCACGAGCGCCTCATCCGCGCGCCCGACATCGTCGACGCCCTCGAGACGAACCCGAACCTCTCGAACGACGTCCGCCGCCGCATCACCGAGGTCCGCGAGGAGTTCTTCGGCAAGAAGCGCATCGAGGAAGTCAAGATCGAGGAGGGGTGGGAGTACGAGCTCACCCCCGAGGAAAAGGAACAGTACGCCGATCTCCTCGAAGCGGCCGAGACCTCGACCGAGGATCCGAAGGCGACGCTCCCGGCGACCGCGGCCCCGACCGAGGGCGACGGCAAGGAAGGGGAGTCGATCTGGGTCCGGGTCCAGAGCATGACGATCTCGCAGCGCGTCCAGTGCGCGCTGAAAGGCGGGCGCACCGAGCGGAGCATCCTCGTCAAGGACCGGAACAAGCTCGTCTGCGGCGCCGTCGTCAAGAGCCCTCGCATCACGGAATCCGAGGTCGAGTCGTTCGCCGCGATGCGCAATGTCGAGGAGGAAGTCCTCCGCGTCATCGGCGGCCGGCGCGAATGGATGCAGAAGTACCCGATCATGTCGGCGCTGGTCCGGAATCCGAAGGCACCGATTGGAGTTGTTCTCCCTCTCGTCAATCGTCTAACCTTGAAGGACCTGAAGTCGCTCAGCGGGGATAAGGGCGTCTCGGAGGCCGTGCGACAGACGGCGCGACGGCTGTACGGCCAGCGCAAGAAGACCTGATGAAAGTCAATTACTACGAGGTGCTGGGAGTGGCGAAGAGCGCGACCGAGGACGAGATCCGCCTCCGGTTCCGCAAGCTCGCGCGCGACACCCACCCGGACCGGTACCGCGGCGAGAACAAAGCCGAGGCGGAGCGGAAGTTTCAGCTCCTGACCGAAGCGGTCAACGTGTTGACCAATTCCGCGCGCCGCCGCCAGCACGACGCCGAGCTCCAGGCGCCCGCCGGTGCCTCCGCGAGCGATCCCGCCCAGATCGCCAAGGCCTACATGGCGCAGGGCGTGAAATCGTTCCGCGAGGGCAACTTCGACACGGCGTACCAGAACTTCGACCTCGCGGCCAAGCACAACCCGGAGGACGCGAAGGCGTGGCACTCCATGGCTCTGGCGGCCTCGCGCGTGCCGTCGATGATGCGCCAGGCGGTGCAGGCCGCCGAGATGGCCGTCCAGAAGGACGGCTTCAACGCGACGTATCTCAAGGACGCGGGCCTGTTCGCCCGCCGCGCCGGCCTCGAGGCGAAGGCCGAACGCTACCTGCAACAGGCCCTCGAGCTCGATCCGTCCAACTTCGAGGCGCAGACCGCCCTCGGCGAGATCCGGCGGGCGCGGGAAGGCAAAGAGACCCCGAAGAAGGGCATCCTCGACTCGCTGTTCAAGAAGGGTTGAACGGGATGGATCTCAACGCGTTCGGCCTGACGGACGTGGGACGCCAGCGGCAGCACAACGAGGATTTCTTTCTCGTCAAGCCGGAGTGGAACCTCTTTCTCGTCGCCGACGGGATGGGAGGGCACGCCGCCGGAGAGATCGCCTCGCGCATCGCGGGGGAGTCGATCGCGGAGTTCATCCGTCACTCGAAGGACGAGGACGGCACCTGGCCGCACGCGTACAACGATCAGCTCAAGCCGGCGACGAACCGCCTCCTCGCGGCCCTCAAGATCGCGAACAACCGCGTCATCGACGCGATGCGGAAGGACGCGCGCCTCCGCGGGATGGGGACGACCGTGGTCGCGTCGCTCGTCGAAGGCGGCGTCATGTCGCTCGCGCACGTCGGCGACTCGCGCGCCTATCTTCTCCGCGGGTCCTTGATGACACGCATCACGAACGATCACTCGTGGGTGTTCGAGCAGGTGCAGGCGGGGATGCTGACCGAGACCGAGGCGGAGCGGCATCCGCTTCGCAACGTGATCACGCGGGCGCTCGGCGGGGCGCTGAACGTCATGCCGGACGCGTCGGAGATCGCGCTGCAGGGCGGCGACATCGTGCTTCTCTGCTCCGACGGGCTGACGGGGATGGTCGCCGAGGACGAGATCCTGCGCCTCCTCGCCGGGGCAAAAGACCTGGAGGCGGCGGGACAGAAGCTCGTCGAGACCGCGAACGCGCGCGGCGGCCACGACAACATTACCGCCGTGCTCGTGAGAATCGATTGAGGAGAATGCTCGTGGACATCGAGATCGAATACTGCGTCGTTTGAAACTACCACCCGCGCGCCGCCGGTCTGGCGGCCGAAATCAAGAAGGAGCTCGGCGTCGATCCGCGCCTCGTGCGCGGCCGCGGCGGCGTGTTCAACGTCACGGTCGACGACCAGCTCATCTACTCGAAACACGAGACGGGGCAGTTCCCGCGCGACGGGGAGATCGTCGCGAAGTTGAAAGAGCGGGCGTCTTAGTCGTCAGTCGTCAGTCGTCAGTTTCTGGTCCGCCTAGAGGGAACGGAAGCCGCAGATTACGCAGATTACACAGATTGGCTTGGTTCTAATC
>JBOGJQ010000406.1:0-11927 GCA_050745405.1 Thermoanaerobaculia bacterium
CGCCGCAGGCGACCCACGGTTTCCGGAACGACCCCCCAATTGGCACCCCGGAGGGGTGCCGGATCGATTATTCGTACACGATCAGCGAATGGACCGGCACCCGCTCGAGGCGCTTCCTTCCGCCGAGAAACGCGAGCTCGACGACGACGGCGAGAGCGACGACTTCCGCGCCGAACATACCGACGAGCGCCCGCGCCGCGGCGGCCGTGCCGCCGGTGGCGATCAGGTCGTCCACGAGCAGCACGCGGTCGCTCGCCTCGAGTGCGTCGTCATGCACCTCGAGCGCGTCGTTGCCGTACTCGAGCTCGTACTCGTGACGGAACGTCGCCCATGGAAGCTTCGCCGGCTTGCGCATCGGAACGAAACCGCACCCGAGCTCCCGCGCGATCGCGCCCCCGAAGATGAATCCCCGCGACTCGATCGCCGCGACCCGCGTGATGCCGCGCCCGTGGAACGGCGACGCGAGTCCGGCCACGGCCTCGTTCAGCGCCTCCCGCGAGCCGAGCAGCGGCGTGATGTCCTTGTAGACGATCCCTGGTCGCGGGAAGTCCGGAACGTCGCGGATGTACGCGCGCAAATCCATGTCGCGGATCAGAACTTCACGTCGAAGTCGCCGTACGTGCCGCGGAACTCGCGCCGCTCCTGGTCGATCTTGGTGACCTCGGCGTAGCGCGGCCCTTCCTTCAGCTCTTCGATCCACTCGTTGATCTTGTCGGGCTCTCCTTCGACGACGGCCTCGACGGTGCCGTCTCGCAGGTTCTGGATGTGTCCCTTCAGCCCGAGGCGTCTCGCCACGCGCGTGGCGTAGAAGCGATAGCCGACGCCCTGGACTTTGCCGTGGATCCGGATGACGCGTAGCTCCTTCATCGGCGCCCAATCATATCTGCTTCCAGCCGAATCGGCCGACGAGCGGGACGAACTCGGCCGATCCGCAGTCCTCGATCTGCAGCCTGGTTGCCACTTTCGACACGCGCGCGAGCCGCTGGTTGCCCGGCGGCCCGAGCGGAAGGACCATCCTGCCATTTCGGGCCAGCTGCTGGACGAGCGGCTCGGGAACCTCGGGCGCCGCGGCGGCGACGATGATCCGGTCGAACGGCGCCTGATCGGACCAGCCGTAGGTCCCGTCGAAGACCTTCACGCTCACGTTGTGGAGCCGCAGGCGGCGGACCAGCTCGACCGCCGTCATCGCGAGCTCGTTGTGGCGCTCGATCGAGAAGACGCGCGCGGCGAGGAGCGACAGCACCACCGCCTGATAGCCGGTCCCCGTCCCCACCTCGAGTACCTTCTCGGTCCCGGAGAGCTCGAGGAGCTCGATCATCCGGCCGACGATGTACGGCTGCGAGATCGTCTGTCCCTGCCCGATCGGCAGCGCTCCCGGGCCGTACGCCTTGGCGGCGAGAGCCGGAGGGACGAACAGGTGCCGCGGGACCTCCGCCATCGCGTCGAGAACGCGAGGGTCGCGGACGCCGCGCGCGGCGACGTGGCGCTCGACCATCTGCGCGCGCAGGTGCGCCAGCTCGCGGTCGCCGATCGGTCCCGCTTCACTCCGGTGCGACGGCATGCCTGAGTGTCCGTTCGAGCTCGGCCAGCGCCTCGAACGAGGCGTGGTGCGTCAGGTCGAGGTGCAGCGGCGTGATCGAGACGTACCCCTCGTCGATCGCGCGGATGTCCGTTCCCTCCTCGCGGGTCCAGACCGGCGGCTCGCCCCCGATCCAGTAGTACTTCCGCCCCCGCGGATCGAGGCGCTCGACCACTCCTTCGCCGTAGGTCCGCTTCCCGAGACGCGCGATCTTCACTCCTTTGAAGTCCTCGACGGGGAAGTTCACGTTCAGCACGATGTCGGGATCGGGCGGGCGGCGAAGGACCTCCCGGACGAGGCTCGCCGCGAACGCGGCGCAGCGGTCGAACGAGAAGTGCTCGCCGACCAGAGCCGAGAAGGCGATGGACGGCACCTTGAGCAGCGATCCCTCGAACGCGGCCGAGATCGTCCCGGAGTACGTCACGTCGTCGCCGAGGTTCGGGCCGAAGTTGATTCCGGAGCAGACGAGGTCGGGACGGCGGTCCTTGAGGAGGTGGAGGACGGCGAGGTTGACGCAGTCCGTCGGCGTGCCGTCGACGATCCATTCGCGCTCCTCGATCTGGAGAAGGCGGAGCGGCCGGTTCAGCGTCAGCGCGTGCGAGGCGGCGCTCTGCTCGCGGTCCGGAGCGACGATGATCACCTCGCCGATCTCGCGCAGCGCCTCGGCGAGCTTCCGCAGGCCTTCACTGTAGATGCCGTCGTCATTCGTGACGAGGATGCGGGGGGTCATCGAGACGTCATGGTACCGCCGACCAGCTACTAGCTACTAGGTACTGGCCACTGACTGCATCTCCGCGAGCCGCGAATAGAGGTCGAGCATCAGGTAGGCGAGCAGAAGAAGGACGAGGGCGCCGATGATGCGGACGATCCAGATCGTGCGGTCGGTCACGATTCCTCCCGCTCCTCGGCCAGGCGCTCGACGTGGTGGGCGGCCCATTCGATCGCGTACCGCATCGGCGTGGGGTCGGCGATCCCGCGCCCCGCGATGTCGAATGCCGTGCCATGGTCGACCGAGCAGCGGAGATACGGAAGGCCGATCGTCACGTTCACGGAGCGCTCGAAATCGAGCGTCTTGACGGCGATCAGCCCCTGGTCGTGGTACGCCGCGAGGACGATGTCCCAAGCGCCGCGTGAGGCGCGAAGATAGACGGTGTCCGGCGGCAGTGGTCCCGCGATCGTCAGGCCCTCCTCCTTCGCCATCTCCACCCCCTCGGCGATGCGTGCGTCCTCGCTCCCGAACCGGCCGCCCTCGCCCGCGTGCGGGTTGATGCCGGCGACGGCGATCCGGGGTCTGCCGCCGAAGAGACGCTGGTGCTCGCGATCGCAGAGGTGGGCGAGGTCGCGGACCCGCGCGGCCGTGGCGAGCTCGATCGCCTCCGCAAGCGGAACGTGGACGGAAAGGAGCGCGACGCGCAGCCGGGGCGAATCGAAGAACATCGCGTGATCGCGGCCGTACTCGCTGAGGCCGGCGCGCTCGGCGAGGAGCTCCGTGTGCCCGGGATGCGTCGCGCCGGCCGCGAGGATCGCCTGCTTGTGAATCGGCCCGGTGACGAGCGCGGCACATTCGCCGCGATCGATCGCCTCGAGCGCCGCCTCCAGCGTGACGAGAGCCGTCTTTCCGTAATGGCCGTCGATGACGCCGAAGTCGAGCGGACGCGCCCCCGACGTCGCCACGTCGACGAACGCCTCCTCGGCGCGCTCCGGGATCCCTCCCGGCGTCTTCGCGGCGTACCCACGGTCGCCGAAGATGCGCACGGGGATCGCGGGATCGAGCTGTTCGAGCGCGCGAAAGACGACCTCCGCGCCGATCCCGGCGGGGTCCCCGAGCGTGATCGCGATCGGCTTCACGGGGGAAGGATACCCGTGAACGAGCGCCTACTCGTCGCTCTGTTTATACAGATACTTGATCGAGTGCTTCGGGACGAGCAGGTTCGGCGCGCCGCGGCGGTTGATCTTGAGGCACTCCCGGTCGTACCACTCGATCCAGCCGCGGATCTCCTCGCCGTCGACGAGGCGGACGACCATCGGTGTGCGCGACGACATCTGCTTGAGATAGTAGAAGGTCTCGGCGTGCGTCTCGGCGGGCGGGCCGCCGTTGTTGTTTCTGCCTCGCGCGCGCTTCTCGGCGCGGAAGTCGGCGATGGTGGTCGCGCGACCGCCCCCGCGGTGATTCGCCTCGAACAGACGGGAGCGAGTGGGATGCGGCATGACCGGCCTCCGTTCCTCAAAATACGCGGGACTTGTCCGCGGGAATTCGAATGTTCGGGGCGGTTGCACGACGGCTGCCAGTCGCGCTCTCCGGCGGCGGGCTCGACGGAGCTTTCCTTGCCCGTCCGCGCTCCTTTCCATAGAATGCCCGCCGGTTCCGCGCTCCTTTTCTCGGGGCCGCGGGACGCCCGCCGGAAGTCCACGGAGTCCACGACTTGGGAGGAAATCCTTGAACTCGATCGTCTGCATCACCCAGGTTCCCGATACGGAAGCCAAGCTGAAAATCGGCGCGGACGGGAAAAGCATCGACGAGGCGGGGATCAAATTCATCGTCTCCCCCTACGACGAATTCGCCCTCGAGGAAGCCATCAAACTGAAGGAATCGAGCGGCGGCGACGTCACGGTCCTCGCCTTCGGCCCCGACCGCGGGGCCCAGGCTCTCCGCGAGTGCCTCGCCCGCGGCGCGACGAAGGCCGTCCACGTCAAAGGCGACACGAACCAGGTCGACTCCCTCGGCATCGCGCGTGTTCTCGCCGCGGCCATCAAGGCGCAGCCGTTCGACCTCGTCTTCTTCGGCAAGCTCGGCGTCGGCACCGATAACGGCCTCGTCGGCCCGATGGTCGCCGAGTTGCTCGACCTTCCGCAGCTCAACGTCGTCACGAAGCTCGAGGTCGCGGACGGGAAGCTCACGGCGCATCGCGAGGTCGAGGGCGCCGAGGAAGTCATCGAGAGTCCGCTGCCGGCGGTCGTCACGGCGCAGAAAGGGCTCAACGAGCCGCGCTACGCGTCGCTCAAGGGAATCATGGCGGCGAAGAAGATCGCCATCGACACGAAATCCGTCGCCGACCTCGGCCTCGACGAAGGCGAAGTCCGCGGGAAGCGTGTCGTCACCGAGTCGCTCGAGCTGCCGCCGGAGAAAGCCGCCGGCCGGAAGATCGACGGCAGCGACCCCGCCGCGGCCGCCCAGCAGATCCTCGACTACATCCGTTCCGAAGCGAAGGCGTTCTGAGGGAGATCTCCGACATGGCGAATGTTCTCGTACTTTGCGGATTCACCGGGGGCGAGCTCCGGAAGCCGTCGCGCGAGGTCCTCTCGATCGGAAGGACGCTCGCCGCGGCGGCGGGCGGGGAGCTGCACGCGGCCGCCTTCGGCGCCGGCGCGGCGGCTCTCGCCACCGAGGCGGGACGGTTCGGCGTGAAAAAGCTGTGGGCCCTCGACGACGCCTCGCTCGACCAGTACCAGACCGAGACCGCCACGGCGGCGGCGAAGCAGGCCGTCGACGAGACGAAGCCGGCGATCGTCCTGATCGCCGCGACCTCGGCCGGCCGCGACCTCGCTCCGCGGCTCGCCGCGCGCCTCGGCGTCGGCGTCGCCTCGGACGTCGACCAGCTGGAGTGGGCGGACGGAAAGCTGAAGGCGCGGCGTCCGGTCTACTCCGGGAAGCTCTTCTCGCGCGTCGTCATCGAGGGAGCGCCCGCGATCGCGACCTGCCGGCCGAACGCGTTCCCGGTCGAGGAGGCCGGCGGCGGGCCGGCGGAAGTGGCCACCGTCGCGTTCAGCGCGTCCGAGCCGCGCGCGAAGGTCGTCAAGGTCGAGTCGACCGCGGCCGGCGAGCTGACGATCGCCGAGGCGGACATCATCGTGTCCGGGGGGCGGGGCCTCAAGGAGCCGGGGAACTTCTCCTTCATCCGCGACCTCGCGCACGCCCTCGGCGGCGCCGTCGGCGCCTCCCGCGCCGTCGTGGACGCCGGGTGGATCGACCACCAGCATCAGGTCGGCCAGACCGGCCGGGTCGTCTCGCCGAACCTCTATATTGCCGTAGGCATCTCGGGGGCGATCCAGCACCTGGCCGGGATGTCGTCCTCGAAGCACATCGTCGCGATCAACAAAGACGCCGAGGCGCCGATCTTCCGCGTGGCCGACCTGGGGGTGGTGGGGGACCTGTTCGAGGTCGTCCCGGCGCTGACCGAGGCGGTGAAAAAGACGAAATAGGACGAAATAGGACGAATAGGACGTATAGGACCTATAGGACGAATAGGTAGAACGGTCTGAAGCCGGGATCTTCTCCCATCGGCCCAGCCGTCCTGCCCCGTCCTATACGTCCTATCCGTCCTATATGTCTTATTCGTCCTATCGTCCCCCTACGTACTTTCCCTTCCCAACCGCTCCAGGCCACCAAACCAAACCGTGGATATATATCCAACGATCTACACCCTATACCACCGCTGATAAATGGTCCTTGACCGGTCCCTGCCGTAAGTTGTCTGCACGGCCTGTATCAAATCGCCACCCCCTGGCGACTGAGGTGCAGGAAAACGGCATGAGGCGAATCCATCCAGCTCTCGTTGCTCTCGCGACCCTCCTCGTCGCGACCACGCTCACCGCGGAAACGGCGTCCAGCCGTGTCGAGGTCAGCGCCTACGTCATCGGCCGGACCACCGGCGGGGTCGTCGGCGAGCCGCAGGCCCTCGTTCTGAGCGCGGAAGACGTGGCTCGGGGATGGGTCGAGGTCAGCGAGCCGATCGCCCTCCAGATCCGCTCGAACCAGCGCGCAGGCTTCAAGCTGCTCGCGTCGGTCGGCGGTCCCGTCACCCAGGTCGAGCTCCACGGCCTCGGCGACGAGTGGGTGATCGGCGGCTCCGGTGGCTGGATTTCGATGCCCTACCGCGGGACCTCCGTCCAGCAGTACGCGGTCTCCTGCCGTCTGAAGCTCGACGAGAACGCGGCTCCGGGCACCTACGCCTGGCCCGTCCAGATCGCGCTCGCCAACTGACCGTTTTCCGTCTGAAATCTAGATTTCTCGTCCATGTCATGGAAGCGTTACGTCCATGCTGGAGAGAGCTGTTTTTGTAAGTACCTGCAAAATAGCTAGTTAGCTCCGCTCCTTCTTTCTGGCCCATGTGGCCGCTCGGTTGCTCTTAAGGGCTGGCAGGTAAGCAACCGAGAAAACAAAAAAAGAAAGAAAGAAAGAAGGAGTCAAAAATGAAAACGCTCAAATCTCTCGCGATCCTCGGAGTTCTTCTCGTCGCCGTGACGCCGCTCTATGCGGCCAGCTCGTCCGCCAACGTGACCGTTCAGGCCAACGTCGCCAAGCAGTGCGGCATCCAGGGTGGCACGGTCGACTTCGGCGCGTACGATCCGTTCAGCGCCACCGCCGACAGCGCCAGCGGCTCGATCCAGGTCCGCTGCACCAAGAACGCCGCCGCCGTCACGATCAGCCTCAGCCTCGGCGTTCGCGGCGACCGCACGATGTCCAACGGCACGGATGTCCTGGCGTACACTCTTACGGACGATTCCGGAAATGCGTGGGACATGACGAGCACGAAGACCTACTCCGCCACCGACTTCAACTGGACGACGCTCGGGATCGACGGCGCGCTCGCCGCCGGCCAGGACGTCTCGGACGGTGCGTATACCGACACGGTCGTTGCGACCATCAACTTCTAAGGGAAACGTGAAACGATCCAACCTCCTCCTTCCGTTCGTGCTCGGCCTGGCGCTCAGCCAGGCCGAGCCTTCGTTTGCGGCGAACTTCCGCGTCTCCCCGATTCAGGTTCACCTCGGGGGTAGCGGCCGGTCGGCGCTCGTGACTCTGTTCAACGAGGCGGATCGTCCGGTTCGGTTCCAGATCACCGCGGTGACGTGGAATCAGACGCCGGAGGGGGAGATGGATCTCGCGCCGACGGAGGACATCGTCTTCTTTCCGAAGCTCCTCGAGCTGGGGGCCGGCGAGCAGCGCAACGTGCGCATCGCCGCACAGGTCGACGCGGGGGAGGTCGAGAAGACGTACCGTCTGTTCTTCGAGGAGATGCCGCCGCCGCCGACTCGCGACGGGGAGGGGGCGCGAGTCGAAGTTCTGACGAAAATGGGCGTGCCGATCTTCGTCGCTCCCGCCGGCGCGGACGCCGATCCGGCGATCGGCGGATTCGCGCTCGAGGAGGGGACGCTCGCGTTCCAGGTGGAGAACCGGGGCGGAGCCCATTTCACGCTGCACAGTGTCGCCGTTCGGGGAGTGAATGCGGAGGGAGCCGAGGTGTTCTCGAAGCGCCGCGAAGGATGGTACGTCCTCGCGCGCTCCGAGAGGGATTACACGCTCGAGCTCGACGAAAGGGAGTGTGGGGATACGGCCAGAATCGAGATCGAAGCCACGATTTCGTTGCCCCAGGAGAGCAGTACCGAATCGATTCGAGCGGACTGGCCGATGCCCGATGAAGGTTGCCGGTAGGGGAGAGCGACGGGAACGTGAGCTCTCGGTGGACTCCCCTCGCTGCCGGCGCGAGATCAGGGTATGGCGCAGGTACGGAACAGGATGATGATGGCGGTCCTGACGATGCTCGTCGCCGGGTCGTCATCGTTCGGCGCGGAGCCGAGCGCGGACTCGGTCCGGCTCACCGCCCGGGTCGCCCCCTGCTGCCGGCTTTCCGCGGCCGATCTCGAGTTCGGCTCGTATGATCCGCTCGCGACGAACGAGATCCAGCCTCTCGACGCGGAGACGACGATTTCCCTGACCTGCACCCGGGCGGCTTCCGCGGTTCTCCGCCTCGACGCCGCGGGTGCCGGCCTCTTCATGCGAGCCGCCGGCGAAGAGCTGGCGTATGGCCTGTTCCGCGACGGAGAGCGGACGAAGCCGTTCACGACCGTGACCGTGGTGGGGCAGGGGCCGATGAAGCCCGAGACGATTCCGGTCTTCGGCCGCGTTGCGCCGTCGCAGGCGGTCCCCGACGGAGCGTATCGAGATTTCGTGATCTTCCAGGTGGACTTCTGATGATCCGGGCGAGTGCCCGGTGGGTCGCAGTGCTTTTCGTGATGATCCTGCAGGGACAGACGGCCCGGGCGGAGGAGGTCCTCCTCTTCCCGTACACGCTCAACGGCGTGCCGAAGGGGGACATCCCTCTCGTTCTCGACGGGGAGGACATCTGGGTCGAGGTCGAAGCGCTCGCCGCGGGAGGGCTTCGGCTCGACGACCTCGGCGCGCGCCGTACGATCGAGGGGCAAGCCTTCGTCTCGCTCGCATCGCTCGCGCCTCGCGTGCGCTTCACCCTCGACGAGATCACGGTATCGGTGCGCATCGACGCCGACCCCGAGCTGCTGGGCGTCACGCGCATCGCGCGCGGTAACGCGCGCCCTCCCGGCATCGAGTATCTCCCCGCCCGCGGCGGATTCATGAATTACCGGATGACCTCGACCGGCTTCGACAGATTCAGCGGCTTCTTCGACGGCGGGTGGAACGTGCGCGGGAATCTCCTCTACACCGGGCTGACGCTCGACCCGGACGAGGGGCTGATACGCGGTCTGACGAACTTCGTGATCGACGATCCGGAGAAGCTGCGGCGGACGACGATCGGCGACGCGATCACGTTCTCCGATTTTCTGGGAGGCGCGCCGACGATCGCCGGCGTCACCATCCAGCGCGAGTTCCTCCTCGACCCCTATTTCGTCCGGTACCCGTCGCTGAGCCTCGCGGGGGAGGCGACCACGCCCTCGACCGTCGAGGTGTATCTCAACGGGTCGATGGTCGACCGCCGCCAGATCCCGCCCGGGCGCTTCGAAATCGACAATTTCTCCGTCCCCTCGGGGCGCGGCGACGCGACCGTCGTCGTGCGCGACGCGTTCGGCGTCGAGCGCGTGATCACGCAGCCGTTCTATCTCTCCTCCCAACTCTTGTCCGAGGGGCTCTCGGAGTATCGATATTCTCTGGGGTTCCAGAGGGACACGGCGTCGCTCGAGAGCTTCGACTACGGCGACCCGGCGCTTCTCGCGTCCCATCGCTGGGGACTGACGGACGACCTGACGGTCGCGTATCGCGCCGAAGCCTCGGACGATCTCTTCAGCGGGGGCGGCTCGGTCGCATACCGGTCGCTTCTCGGCGAAGTCGGTCTCCAGGCCGGCTTCAGCGGCGGAGGAGGATCGAGCGGCAGGGCGGTCGCGGCGCACTACGCGTTCCTCTCGCGCGCGGGAAGCGCGATTCTCTCGTACCGCGCCGCAAGCGACCATTACGCGAATCTCACGCTCGATCCAGCGCTCGACCGCGTTACCGAGGAAGTCTCGCTCAGCGCCTCGAAGCGCTTTCGCCGGGTCGACGTCGGGATCGACGCGAACCTCCGCGAGTTCCGCGACGCGGAGCGCCAGGCGCGTGCGGCGCTGCGCGTCAGCATGCCTCTCGGCGACCGCGCCACCGTTTTCGCGAGCGCCGGCGTTTCCGAGCTGGCCGGCGAGACGAGCCCCGAGATCTACGCGGCCGTGACGTGGGACCTCGGGTTCCTCCGCAGCGCGAACTTCCGCTTCAATCACGCGAACGACGCCTCGTCCGGCGGCGTCACGGTCCAGCAGAACCTCGGCCGCCAGATCGGCTGGGGGTATCGCGTCGATGCGACCGCCGACGACGAGGGAGAGCGCTCCCAGGTCGTCCTCCAGCGCCAGACGCGCAACGCTCTGTTCGAGCTCGAGGCATTCCCCGGTGAAGCCTCTGACGCCATTGCTCTCTCCGCCGCGGGAGGTCTGGCGTGGACCGGACGCGAAGGATTCCTGATGCGCCCCGGCCAGCAGAGCTACGCGATCATTCGCGTGCCGGGCCTCGAAGGGGTGCGGGTCTATGTCAGCAACATCGAGGTTGGGCGGACGAACGCCGAGGGAGAGCTCGTCGTGACGGATCTGCTTCCCTACTACGGGAATCGAATCCGGATCGACGACCGCGACATTCCGATCACCTACCGCATCGGCCGCACCGAGCGCGTGATCGCGCCGCCGCTCCGCGGCGGCGTCATCGTGCCGTTCGACGTCGAGGCCGTTCGCCCCGTCTACGGCACCATCGCGCTCGTGACGGCCGGTGAGGAGCGTGTCGCGCCGGCCTACGGCGAGCTGACGCTCGACGTCGAGGGGCGCGGGCCCGTCGAGTCGCCGCTGGGCCAGAGCGGCGAGTTCTATTTCGAAGACCTCCCCGCCGGCAGGTGGCCGGGGCGGGTGATCTCCGACCGCGGCGACTGCGCGGTCGTCATCGAGGTTCCGGCCGGCGGCATCGACCCGCTCGAGCTCGCCACCATCACCTGCCAGGAGACATCGCCATGACGCACGTCAAAGCCTCTCTCATCGTTCTCGCGGCGATGCTCGCCGGCGCCGCCTCGGCCCGCGCGAACTGCCAGTGGAACACCGCCCCGACCGATATCGTCTTCGGCGCGTATTCGGTCTTCTCGCCGGCGGCCGTCACGGCGGTCTCGAATTTCGAGGTCCGCTGCAACCCGCAGACGACCGCGACGATCCGCATGAGCCGCGGCACGCAGTCCATGTCGTTCAATCCCCGGTCGGCATCGAACGGTTCGGAATCGATCGACTACAACCTCTTCCAGGATGCCGCGGGGAGCCAGATCTGGGGTGACGGCACGAGCGGGACGTTCACGGCGACGGTCGAAGGGACACCGAAGGTCAAGGACTTCGCGTTCTCGATTTTCGGGCGCGCTTTTCCCGCGCAGGACGCTGCGGCGGGGATGTACACCGACACGATCACGGTCTCGGTCGAGTACAGCGGAAATCAGTCGGGCACGCTGACGACGACCGTTCAGGTGCTGGTCGAGGTCCTCGCCGAATGCCAGTCGACCGGGACGAGCCTCGACTTCGGGACGTACGAGCCGATCGGGGCGAACGCGACCGCGCCGAAGACCGCGGCTTCGACCCTGGTCGTCTACTGCACGCGCGGCACGACCGCGTCGATCGGGCTGACGGACGGCTTTTCCCCGTCCGGCGTGCAGCGGCGCATGAGCTCCGGCGTGGACTTTCTCGCGTACGGCCTCTACTCCGATTCGGGAACGACTTCGCCATGGACGACGACCACTCCGGTCCCGGCGACGTCGAACTCGAAATTCGTACCCCTGGAGGGTGGCCTCACGATCTACGGATCCATCCCGCCGGCGCAGGACGTCTCGGTCGGGTCGTACCAGGACACGGTCCAGGCGGTGATCAATTACTAGTCGCTGGTCGCTGGTCGCTGGTCGTCCGTCATCGGGAGGATCATCACGCATACCAGAGTCCCGTCATCCTGAGAGGCTGAAGCGACACTTCGTCGCCGCCGATCCTCAGTGCAGTCTCCGGATCTCCTCAGCCGCGACTCTGACTCGAGACATCGTGCCGATTTGAGACGCGGCTGAGG
>JBOGJQ010000407.1:0-7827 GCA_050745405.1 Thermoanaerobaculia bacterium
CGTCCGGCGCGTCCGACCGGCGCCCGCCCCGGCGCCGCTCCGCCCCCGCCGCCTCCCTCGCCCCTGACGCGCCGCAAGCGCGCCGATCAGGAAGAGGAGCGTCCGGAAAAGAAGAAGACCACCGGCAAGCGCGGCAAACGCAACGTCGCGGCCGAGGAAGATCGGCAGATCTTCACCAAGGGGCCGTTCTCCGCGCAGGCGGTTCTCGACGAGGAGATCGGTGACGTCGCCCCGGGCAAGCCGTCGGCGGCGGGCACCGAGGAAGAAGCGGCTGCCGCGGCGGCCGAGGCCACGCGCGCGCCATCGGCGCGGCGCGACGTCCGGAAGCAGGCGGGCCCGGTCACGGGACGCGTGCTCGAGTTCAAGAAGCCGACCGGCGTCGTGACGCTCACCGAGGGCGTCACGGTCAAGGAGCTCGCCGACAAGCTCGAGATCAAGGCGAACGATCTCGTGAAGCACCTCATGATGAAGAAGGGGCTGATGGTGAACATCAATCAGCCTCTCGGTGCGGAGCTGGCGGCGGACATCGCGAAGGAGCTCGGGATCGAGGCGGAGCTCGTCTCGTTCGAGGAAGCGATGGAGCTCGAGGCGATGGAGCGGATGGAGGAGAGGGGCGTCGGCACCGAGCCGCGCGCTCCCGTCATCACCGTCATGGGCCACGTCGACCACGGCAAGACCTCGCTGCTCGACGCGATCCGCGAGACGAAGGTCGCCGAAGGGGAAGCGGGCGGGATCACGCAGCACATCGGCGCGTACCGCGTCGAGAAGCGCGGCCGCAAGATCGTGTTCCTCGACACGCCCGGCCACGAAGCGTTCACGATGATGCGCGCACGCGGTGCGAAGGTGACGGACATCGTCATCCTCGTCGTCGCGGCGGACGACGGCGTCATGCCGCAGACCAAGGAAGCGATCTCGCACGCGAAGGCGGCGGGCGTTCCGATGATCGTCGCGATCAACAAGATCGACAAGCCGAACGCGAACCCCGAGCGGGTGCGTCGCGAGCTGTCGGAGTCGAACGTCCTGGTCGAGCAGTGGGGCGGGGACGTCGTCTCGGTCGAAGTCTCGGCCGTGAAGAAGCAGGGGATCGACGATCTCCTGGAGATGATTCTGCTCACTTCCGACATGCTCGAGCTGAAGGCCTCGCCCGACGTCTCGGCGCGCGGCGTCGTCCTCGAGGCGCGGAAGGAAGCCGGACGCGGGATCGTGGCGAACGTCCTGATCCAGGACGGGACGCTGAAGGTCGGCGACTCGTTCTTCGCCGGCGCGGCCTCGGGCCGCGTCCGTGCGATGCACGACGATCGCGGGGCCCGGCTCAAGGAAGCGCCGCCCGCGACGCCGGTCGCCGTCATGGGCTTCGACGACATCCCGAACGCCGGCGACGCGTTCCTCGCCGTGGCCGAAGAGGAGCGCGCGCGGATCATCGCCGAGATGCGGCAGGAGAAGCTGCGCGAGGCGACGATCAACCGCCAGGAGAAGGTCTCGCTCGATCAGCTCTTCGCCCGGATGCAGCAGGGAACGACCAAGGCGCTCAATCTCATCGTCAAGGCCGACGTGCAGGGGTCGGTGGAAGTGCTCAACGAGACGCTCAAGCGCCTCTCGACCGAGCAGGTCCGCGTGAACATCCTCCACGCCTCGGTCGGCGCGGTGAGCACGAACGACGTCCTCCTCGCTTCGGCGTCGGACGCGATCGTGGTCGGCTTCAACGTGCGCCCCGAGCGCAACGCGCAGGAGCTCGCCGAGAAGGAAGGCGTCGACATCCGCCTCTACACGGTCATCTACGAGCTGATGGATCAGATCCGGGCGGCGATGACGGGCCTGCTCGAGCCGACGCTCGAGGAGGTCTTCCAGGGACGCGCCGAGGTGCGGAACACGTTCAAGGTGCCGAAGGCGGGAACGATCGCCGGCTGCTACGTCACCGAGGGCATCATCCCGCGCAGCGCGAACGTCCGCCTGCTGCGCGACAACCGCGTCATTCACGAGGGGAAGATCGGCTCGCTGCGCCACTTCAAGAACGACGTGAGCGAAGTCCGCTCCGGGTTCGAGTGCGGCATCGGCATCGAGCGCTTCCAGGACGTGAAGGTCGGCGACGTCATCGAGGCGTTCAAGGTCGAAGAGGTGGCCGGAGTGCTCCGGTAGCTCGGATCGAGTAGCTAGTAGCTAGTATCTAGTAGCTCGTATCTGGCTACGAGCGACGAGCGACGAGCTACTTGTCACCTATGTACGTTGCCGTTGGAGTCTACGAATTGCACATTCCGCACGCCCGGTCGCTGAAGGACAAGCGGGCGGTCGTGCGGAGCGTGAGGCAGCGGATCCGGAATCAGTTCGACGTCGCGGCGGCCGAGGTCGCCCTGCAGGATCTCCATCAGCGGGCGCGTTTGGGCGTGTCGGCCGTGGGCGCCGATGGCGCGATTCTCGAAGGCATCATGGAACAGATCGGCGACCTCGTCGCGCAGGATCACGACGCCGTGCTCGTCGGCTCGCACTTCGAAATCATGGCGTTCGAGTCCGAAGGGCCGCTCGAAGGGACGAAGTTCGACGGCGGTCCACTGACGACTGACGACTGACGACTGACGACGGACGACTCATGAAACAGACGCGACGATCGAGACAGGTGAGTGAACTGATGCGCGACGAGATCGCGCGAATCATCCGGCACGAGCTGAACGATCCCGATCTCGCCATGGCGACGATCACGCAGGTCGAGGTCTCGCCCGACCTGCGGTACGCGCGCGTCTGGCTGAGCGCCATCGGCGAGGAGCCGGAGCGGAACGCGGCGTTCGCCGCCGCCGAGCGCGCGACGGGCAAGGTCCGGCACGAGCTCGCGCGCACCCGCGCCTTCCGCTGGGTCCCGGAGCTCGACTGGCGCCTCGACACGAGCGCCGTCTACGCGAGCCACATCGAATCGAAGCTGCGGGAAGTGCTGCCCCAGGAGAAAGAAGTGCTGCCCCAGGAGAAAGAGGAGACGAACGATGACGACGACCGTTGAGAAGGCGATTTCCGCCGGCACGCGTTCGGTGGCGCGGCGGATTCACAACGGTTCGCGGTTCCTGATCACCTCCCACCGCAACCCCGACGGCGACGCGCTCGGCAGCTCCCTCGCCCTCCGCGGCCTCATTCAGAACCTCGGCAAAGAGGCGACCGTCATCATCCGCGATCCCTACTGGCGCCCCCTCGCCAAGATGCCCGGCAGCGAGCACGTCGTCATCAGCGAATCGCTTCCGCCCGACTATCCCGACGGCTACGACGCTCTCTTCACGATGGAGTGTCCCGAGCCGGAGCGGTGCGGGTTCCCGATTCTTCCCGGCCCGGTGATCAACATCGACCATCACGTCGGCAACACGGAGTACGGCGAGGTGAACTACCTCGACCTCGACGCGCCGTCGGTCGGCGAGATGGTCCTGCAGATCACGCGCGAGATGGGGCTCGAGGTCGATGCCGAGATGGCGACCGCGATGTACGTCTCGCTGGCGAGCGACACCGGCTTTTTCCGCTACTCGAACACGACCCTCCGCGCGTTCGACGCGGCGTCCGAGCTCGTGCGCGCCGGCGCGAATCCGGGGGAGATCTCCCTCTGGCTGAACGAGAGCGCCACGGCCTCCTCGATCAGGCTCCTCGGACTCTGCCTCAATACGCTCGAGCTGCACCACGACGGCCGCGTCGCGACGATCGAGCTTCCGCGCCGCTTCATCGACGAGGTCAACGGCACGCCCGAGGACTCCGAGGGAGTCGTGAACTACGGAAGGAACATCGAGGGCGTGGCCGTCTCGGCGCTTTTCAAGGAAGTGGAGAACGGGACGCGCGTGTCGCTCCGCGCGAAGCCGGGCGTCGACGTGCAGAAAGTCGCCGCGAACTTCGGCGGCGGCGGGCACAAGGCGGCCTCGGGGTGCTTCGTCCCGGCGCCGATGCCTCACGCTAAGGCGAAGATTCTTGAGCTTCTCGGAAGGGCAGTGCAGTAGGACGGCGTTCGATGAGCGCGCATTCTTCGCAGGCCCCTCGCTCGACGAGGCACCGCACGCCGGAGGCGTGCCAGACGGTAGCCGGGTGTCGCGCGAAGCGCGACGCCCGGAACGCCGGCCGAATGAGATCTTGCACCCCGGCAGGGGTGCCGGACGTGAGATCCGCATCGATGGTTGGCGCCGCCCATCCGGCACCCCTCCGGGGTGCATACCAAAAAACGATCGCCTTTCCGGGGGTCGGCTGCGCCGACCCCCGGCTACTTTCCAGCACGCCTTCGGCGTGCCGGTTCCTCTGATCATGGACGGCTTACTGCTGGTCGATAAACAACAAGGCCTGACGTCGCACGACGTCGTGGACCTCGTGCGCAAACACGGGCGCGAGAAAAAGGCCGGGCACACCGGGACCCTCGATCCCGCCGCCACGGGTCTGCTCGTCCTCTGCCTCGGGCGCGCCACGCGCCTTCAGGCGTACCTCACGAAGATGGACAAGGTGTACGAGGGGACGATCCGCTTCGGGTGGGCGACGACGACGTACGACGCCGCGGGCGAGGCGGTCGGGCCGGCCGAAGAGACGCCGGTCGAGAACGTCGATTTCGAGCCGCACCTCGAGCGCTTTCGCGGCGACATCGAGCAGACCCCGCCGCAGTACTCGGCGAAGAAGGTCGAGGGCGTCCGCGCGTACGAGCACGCGAGGAAGGGGCAGACGGTCGAGCTCGCGCCCCGCCCGGTGCGGGTCGACGAGTTCGCGATCCTTCATGTTGACGGCGCCGTCGCGACGTTCCGCGTCCGCTGCTCGGCCGGGACGTACGTCCGGTCGCTCGCTCACGACCTGGGGCAGGCGATCGGCATCCCGGCTCATCTCGCCACGCTCCGCCGGTCCGCGATCGGCACCTTCGACGTCGCCGACGCCATTCGCTCCGACGAGCTCGCCTCGGCCGGGACCGAAGGCATCTACCGGCCGCCGCACTATCGCCGCATGGGGGAGATCGACCTCCCGCTCCAGCGCGTGTTCGTCGATCCGGCGCAGGTCCAGCGGCTGGTCGCGGGACAGGCGGTGATCGTCAAGCCCGCAGCCGAGCTGAACCGGGACGACCTCGTCTCCGTCGTTTCCCTCGACGACGAGCTCGTCGCGATCGGCCAGGCAGTGAATGTGCTGCGCGAGGGAGGGGGCCCGGTGGAGATTCAGCCGCGCGTCGTTTTGAAGAAGGGCCCCTAGCCCCTGGCCCTGAGCTGGGAATGCTTTTCCGAAGGCCCGGTGTTACAGTGTGGTCTGACCAAGGCTTTACTGAATAAGGAGTTAGCAACTTGCCCAACCTCAAGCATCAGAAGACGGAAATCATCACCCAGTACCAGACGCACGACGGTGACACCGGGTCGCCGGAGGTCCAGATCGCGCTGCTCTCGAACCGGATCTCGTATCTGACGGATCACTTCAAGACGCACGCGAAGGACCACCACAGCCGCCGCGGGCTGCTCAAGCTCGTCGGCCAGCGCCGCCGCCTTCTCGACTACCTCAAGAACAAGGACGTCGAGCGCTACCGCGCCGTCATCGACAAGCTCGGGATCCGCAAGTAAACACGTGGAGTGGCCGCGTTCCGCGTTCCAGGTCCCGCGCACGACGCGTGGTACGGGGAACGCGGAACGCTTTTTTTTCCTGCCGGACCGGATTCCTTCCGGTCCCAATGCATCGCGAGCGGGTGATGAGTGGCCCGCCGCATCGGAAGTGAGATGACACAGAAAAAAGAATTGCAGGTCGGCGGTCGAACGCTGACATTCGAGACCGGCAAGGTCGCGAAGCAGGCGGATGGCGCCTGCTGGATCCGTTACGCGGACACCGTGGTGCTCGCCACCGCCTGTTTCAAGGAAGGCGCCGTGCTCGGCGACTTCATGCCGCTGACGGTCGACTACAAGGAGTACACCTACGCCGGCGGACGCATCCCGGGCGGCTTCTTCAAGCGCGAAGGGCGCCCGACCGAGAAAGAGATCCTGACCTCCCGCCTCATCGACCGGCCGCTCCGGCCGTCGTTCCAGAAGGGATACCGTCAGGAGACGCAGGTCATCGCGTTCGTCCTCTCCGCGGACGGAGAAAACGACCCCGACATCCTCGCGATCAACGCGGCATCGGCGGCGCTCAGCGTCTCGCCGATTCCGTTCCCGAACCCGATCGGCGCCGTCCGCATGGGCGCGATCAATGGGGAGCTGATCGTGAATCCGACGAATTCGCAGCGCGATCTGTCGGACCTCGACCTCATCGTCGCGGGCACCGAGCACGCGATCGTGATGGTCGAGGCGGGCGCGCGCGAGGTCGACGAGACCCTGGTGCTGGATGCGCTCGAGCGCGCGCACGAGGAGATCAAGCGCATCGTCGAGGCGCAGAAGCAGCTCCGCGCCGAGGCCGGCAAGGCGAAGCTCGAGGTGACGTGGCTGCCGAAGTACACGCAGGAAACGTACGACGAGCTCGCGGCGAAGCACCGCGACACGATCCGCGCCGCGCTCACCGCGGAAGGGAAGCTCGCGCGCCGCGAGGCGATGAAGGACGCCCTCGAGAAGTTCGTCGAAGGGGTCCCGGCCGACGACATCGAGCGGCTCGCCGCCGCGAAGTCCGCCTTCGAGAATCTCCAGAGCGAGATTTTCCGGAAGCTGATCCTCGACGAGGAGACGCGCCTCGACGGCCGCAAGCCGACCGACATCCGTCCGATCTGGATCGAGGTCGGCGTGCTCCCGCGTACCCATGGCTCCGCGATCTTCACGCGCGGCGAGACCCAGGCTCTGGTCACCGTGACCCTCGGCACGCCGCAGGAAGCGCAGAAGATCGAGGACTTCGAGGGGGAGAGCTTCCAGCGCTTCCTTCTTCACTACAACTTCCCGCCGTTCTCGGTCGGCGAAGTCAAGTTCCTTCGCGGCCCGGCGCGGCGCGAGATCGGCCACGGCAATCTCGCCCGGCGCGCGCTCGAGCCGCTTCTTCCGGCCGAAGAGGACTTCCGCTACACGATCCGCTGCGTCTCGGACATCCTCGAGTCGAACGGGTCGTCGTCGATGGCGTCGGTCTGCGGCGGGTCCCTCGCGATGATGGACGCGGGCGTTCCGCTCGGGTCCGCGGTCGCGGGCGTCGCGATGGGTCTGATCAAGGGCGATGAGAAGTCGGTCGTCCTCACGGACATCGCTGGCTTCGAGGACCACGACGGCGACATGGACTTCAAGGTCGCCGGATCGCGCAACGGCATCACGGCGCTTCAGATGGACATCAAGGTCAGCGGCATCTCGCGCGACATCCTCGCACGCGCCCTCGCGCAGGCGAAGGACGGCCGCATGTACATCCTCGACAAGATGTCCGAGGCGATCCGCGAGCCGCGTGCGGAGCTTTCGGAGTTCGCGCCGCGCCTCTACACGATCCAGATTCCGAAGGACCGGATCCGCGACGTCATCGGCTCGGGCGGCAAGACGATCCGCTGGATCGTCGAAGAGACCGGCACGAAGGTCGACGTCGAGGACGACGGCACCGTGACGATCGCGTCGTCGGACCAGGAGTCGGCGCAGCGCGCAATCGACATCATCAAGGGCCTCACCGCCACGGCGGAGATCGGGAAGACGTACAAGGGCGCCGTGAAGCGTATCGAGCCGTACGGCGCGTTCATCGAGATCCTGCCGGGCCAGGACGGCCTGCTCCACATCTCCGAGATCGCGCATCACCGCGTGAACTCGGTGACGGACTTCTTCCAGCTCGGCGACGAGGTGGAGGTGCAGGTCGTCGACGTCGATCCGGAGAACGGCAAGGTGCGCCTGTCGCGCAAGCCGCTTCTTCCGCCGCCGACCGAGGAAGAGCTCGCGGCGGCGGCCGCGGCGCGCGACGAGCGCGGCCCGCGTCCGGAGC
>JBOGJQ010000408.1:0-8918 GCA_050745405.1 Thermoanaerobaculia bacterium
CGTCGCAGCTTCGCGTACTTCGCGACGAACTTCTTCGTTCCGGCGCGCTCGAAGTAGACGGTCAGCTTCGCGTTTTCGCCCGAGCCCTCCATCCGGAGGATGACGCCGTCGCCGAATTCGTCGTGACGCACGCGGCCGCCGCGGCGGAACTCCCCCGAGGCGCGGTCCGCGGCAGGGCGGCTCGCGGTCCGGATGGCGGCAGGGTTGAACTGCACCGCCCCCGCGCCCCCGCCGCCGCCCGCGCCGGGCCGCCCGCCGCTTCCGAAGAACGAGAAGACGTTGCGCGCGTCGGGACGCGTCGCCGAGGTCCGCGGGCGCGAGGTCTCGTCCCATTCGCGCCGCGGCGCGAACCGGGTGTGCATCCGCACCTCTTCGGTCACCTCTTCCGGAATCTCGGCGAGGAACGGCGAGGGGCTCTGCTCGCGGAACTGGCCGTGGATGCGCCTCTGGAAACACCAGAGGCAGTAGAGCTGCTCGCGGGCGCGCGTCATGCCGACGTAGCAGAGGCGGCGCTCCTCCTCGACCTCGTCCTTCGACTGGGAGTGGGGGAGGATCCCCTCCTCCATTCCGGCGAGGAAGACGACGCGGAACTCGAGTCCCTTGGCGGCGTGGAGCGTCATGAGCGTCACGCCGCGCTCCTGCTGGTACTGATCGACGTCGCTGATCAGCGAAACCGAGTCGAGGTACTCGGCGACGCCGGCCTCGAAGTTCGCCTCGTGAAACTCGCGCGCGGAGTTGACGAGCTCCTCGAGGTTCTGGAGGCGCGTCTCGTCCTGCGGATCGCGGGACGCGAGGAGCATCTTGCGGTAGCCGCTGCGGAGCATGGCGAAATCGAGAACGGCGGGAAGCGGCTCGGTCGTGGCGGCGCGCCGAAGATCGACGATCGTCTCGCGGAACTCGCGGACGGCCTTGCGCGCACGCTCCGGCAGGAACGTGAGCGACCCCTCGATGACGCGCCAGAGGGGGACGCCCTCCGCCGCCGCGTGCTCCTCGAGCGCCTTGAACGTCGTCGCGCCGATGCCGCGCGCGGGCGTGTTGATCACGCGCTCGATCGACGGCGTGTCGTCGCGGACGGCGAGGCGGAGGTACGCGAGAGTGTCCTTGATCTCCGCTCTCTCGTAGAACTTCACGCCGCCGACGACGGAGTACGGCAGGTTCACCGCGAGAAGCTCTTCTTCGAAGGGGCGCGACTGCGCGTTCATGCGGAACAGCACGGCCATCTCGGCGAGCGGGAGCCGCGCGCGGAGCTCGAGAATGCGGTTCACGACGAACTTCGCCTCCTCGCGCTCGCTCTCGCACGAGACGACGCGGATTGGATCGCCCGCCCCCGAGGAGGTGAAGAGTGTCTTCCCCTTGCGCTTCACGTTCCGCGACACGACGCCCGTCGCCGCCCCGAGAATGTTGCCGGTCGAACGGTAGTTCTGCTCGAGCTTCACGATCGTCGCGCCCGGAAAATCGCGTTCGAAATTGAGGATGTTCTCGATGTCCGCGCCCCGGAAGCCGTAGATCGACTGGTCCTCGTCGCCGACGGCGACGACGTCGGTCCGCTCGCCCGTCAGCCTGCGGATCAGAACGTACTGCGCGTGGTTCGTGTCCTGATACTCGTCGATGAGGATGTGTGCGAAGCGGGAGTGGATCTCGTTCCGCACGTCTTCGTTCTCGTCGAGCAGACGCACGAGATTTCCGATCAGGTCGTCGAAATCCATCGCGTCGTACTCGCGCAGACGGCTCTGATAGAGCCGGTAGACCTTCGCGACGCGGGAGCCGAAAAAGTCGGTGTTCTCCCGCTCGTAGCGTTCCGGTCCGATGAGCTGGTTCTTCGCGCGGGAGATGTTCGAGAGCATCGATCGCGGCGGGAACGCGGTCTCGTCGAGGCCGATCTCGCGGATGGCGCGCTTGACGAGCGTCATCTGGTCGGCCGTGTCGTAGACGGTGAACGATTTCGTGTAGCCGAGGCGGTCGGCCCAGCGGCGGAGCATCCGGAGCGCGACGGAGTGGAACGTGCCGATCCAGGGGCGGGATGCGGCGCGGGGAACGAGCCGCTCCACGCGCGAGAGCATCTCGCCCGCCGCCTTGTTCGTGAAGGTCACGGCGAGGATCGAAGCGGGCTCGACGCCTCGCTCCGCGACGAGCCATGCGATCCGGTAGGTGATCACGCGCGTCTTGCCGGAACCGGCTCCGGCGAGGACGAGCAGAGGTCCGGACTGGTGGGTGACGGCGGCGCGCTGCTGGGGGTTGAGAGACTCGAGGTCGACCATCGGTGCGGAGCTCGATCTTATCGTGATTCGGCGGGGGTGGGACTGACGCGTTTTGTCCCGCGCGCGTGACGATCTTCGTCGCTCCCCGTCGCCCGCTGGAACGCGCGCGCGCCGCGGGTTGTTCTCGTCGGGGGCGCCGCCGTACTACACTGGCGCCGGATTCTGGAGGCCTCTGATGGATTTCGCAGCCGGCGTCGTCGGCTTTCTCGGTCCGTTCGGCATGGGCGAGCTCATTGTCGTCCTGCTCATCGTGATCATCATTTTCGGGGCATCGAAATTGCCACAGCTCGGGCGAGGTCTCGGGGAAGGCATTTCCAACTTCAAGTCGGGTCTGAAGGCGAAGGACGACCCGCGCGCTCTGGAAGACAAGAACCAGAACCGCTGAAACCACCGGGCTTCCCCGAGCAGGAGATGTCCGACACCACCGCGCCACGATTCGAGTACCGGAGCGACCTCGCGGGCACGCCGCTGCCCGAGGTCCTGCTCACCATCCACAAATACCGCGTTCCGGGGACGATCGACTGCGCGCGCGCGGCCGAGCGCAAGCAGATTTTCCTCGATCAGGGGCTGATCATCTTCGCGGCGTCGAATCAGACTTCCGATTCGCTCGGCGACCGCCTGCTCGCGCAGGGCGTGATCACCCAGGAGGAGTACGACGAGAGCGTCGCGCGCCTGCGTGCCGGCGGCGGAAAGCGGCACGGGACCCTCCTCGTCGAGATGGGCGTCCTCCAGCCGAAGGACCTGTTCGTGAGCGTCCGCGAGCAGGTGCAGGCGATCGTCTGGTCTCTATTCGACTGGGATGCGGGCGCCGTGACGTTCGCGCCGGGGCGGGAGAAGCACGCGGAGTTCATCAAGCTCTCGATCCCGATCCTCGACGCCGTCGTCCAGGGCGTCCGGCGCACCGGCGATCCGAAGCGCCTCCTCGCGCGCATCGGCTCGAAGACGACGATCCTCGAATGCGTGGCGGAGCGCGACCTCGCGGAGATCCCGCTCGACCCCGCCGAGCTCGCTCTGCTCGAGCGCGTCGACGGCAGGGCGACTCTGTTCGATCTCACCTCGACCGAGGTCCTCCCGCCGCCCCAGGCCGCGCGCGCTCTGTACCTTTTTCACGTCCTCGGTCTCACCCAGCCGCGCCGGAGCAAGCGGATGAAGGTGCAGGTGCGCGGCGGGGAGTAGGAGGGAGAACGATGGGACCGATGGGACTGATGGGACCGATGGGAGATTACGATTTCATCCGTCCCATCCGTCCTATGTGTCTTATCGGTCCCATCGCCATGAGCAGGTCCTCACGATTTACGAGCGCGTAAATACTCCCCCAGCCCCTCCCGCCAATCCCCCGGCTTCTTTCCCGTGATCGCCTCGTAGTGCTCGGTCGAGAGGACGGAGTACGCCGGGCGTTGCGCGGGGCGCGGGAACTCGGCGGTGGTGACGGGGTGGACCGTCACCGCGCCCGGCGCGAGGCGCGCCGCAATCTCGACGGCGAAATCGAACCACGTGCACTCCGGCTCGTCCGCATAGTGGACGATCCCCGGGCTGGCCGAATCCGCGTACGCGCGGCGCGAAAGTGCCACGAGCGCATCGGCCAGATGCGGCGTGTACGTCGGACGGCCACGCTGATCGGCGACGACGCGGAGCTCGCGCCGGCCGGCGTCGATCTGCCTCCGGATTGCCCCGACGAAATTCGCGCCGCGCGTGCCGAAGAGCCAGGAGGTCCGGACGATGAGGTGCCGCGAGGCCTCGGCCGCGCTCCGTTCTCCCAGAAGCTTCGAGCGGCCGTACGCCGAAATCGGACCGACCGCATCGTCCTCGCGGTATGGCCGCGTCGAGGCACCGTCGAAGACGAAATCGGACGAGATGTGCGTGAGAAGCGCTCCGGCTTCGTCCGCCGCGGCGGCGAGATGACGGACGGCGTGGCCGTTCACGAGATCGGCGGTTTCGGCGTTCGTTTCGCAATCGTCGACGCGCGTGAACGCGGCGCAGTTCACGATCACCTGCGGCCGTGTGCGCCGGACCCGCTCGCGCACCGCCGCGCCGTCCGTGACGTCGAGCTCGGCGCGCGAGAGCGCCGTGACGTCTTCTCCCTCGTCGCGCAGAGCATCGGCCAGATCGGCTCCAACCATTCCCGAGGCGCCCGTGATCATCCAGCGGAGCCGCTCGCTCATCGTTCCTCCGCGCCACCCGGCCAGACGGCATGGAGCAGCGCCTCGACGTTTCCTTCCGCGCCGCGGATCGGGCTTTCGACGGTCCCGCGGACGTCGAATCCTAGCTCGCGCGCGAAGCTCTCGATTCCGCGGATCGTCCGCTCCCGCAGCGCGTCGTCGCGGACGATTCCTCCCTTCCCGACCTCCCCTTTACCGACCTCGAACTGCGGCTTGACGAGAGCCACGACGTCACCGCCCGGTGCCAGAAAGCGCACGACGGCGGGAAGAATCAGGCGAAGCGAAATGAACGAGACATCGATCGCCGCGAGGCTCACCGGGTCGTCGAAATCGGCGGCCTCCAGGTATCGCGCGTTCGTCTTTTCGCGCACGACGACGCGCGGATCGTCGCGGAGCTTCTGGTCGAGCTGCCCGTACCCGACGTCGATCGCGTAGACCTTCGAGGCGCCGCGCTGAAGGAGAACGTCGGTGAATCCGCCGGTGGACGCGCCGATGTCGGCGCAGATCCTCCCCGCGGGATCGACGGCGAATGCCTCCAGGGCGCCCGCGAGCTTCACCCCTCCTCGGCCGACCCACGGATGCTCGGGCTCGTCGACGGAGAGCTCGGCGTCGTCAGAGACGAGGGTTCCGGGCTTGTCGACGTGGACGCCGCCGACGCGGACGCGGCGCGCCATGATGAGGGATTGGGCCCGCGTGCGCGACGGGGCGAGATCGCGTTCGACCAGGAGAGCGTCGAGGCGGATCCGCGGCACGGCGGCGGTTCTCAGGCGCCCGATGCGGCGCGGCGTGTGCGGCCGGCGCCGGCGCCGACGAGCTTGCGCGTCCGCTCCGCGATCCCCTCGGCGTGCAGATCGTACTTCGCGCGGAGCACGTCCTGGGCGCCGTGCGAGACGTACTCGTCGGGGATGCCGATCCGGTGGATTTCGAACCCGCCGAGGCCGAGCTGCTCGCAGCGCTCGACGATCGCGGAGCCGAACCCGCCGGCGAGCGACCCTTCCTCGACCGTCAGGACCTTCGCGCCGGGACGACAGTAACGGCTGAGAAGATCGTCGTCGAGAGGCTTGATGAACCGGCCATTGACGACGGCGACGCGGATCCCTTCGCGCTCGAGGATCTCGGCCGCGTGGACCGAGGGCCACACTTCGGTGCCGATCGCGAAGATGACCGCGTCGTCTCCGTCGCGGAGAACTTCCCCCTTACCGATCGGAAGCTCCTGCAATTCGGCGTCGAGCTCGACGCCCTCGCCCGCTCCGCGCGGATAGCGGACCGACGTCGGATGGCCCGTCGTGAGCGCGGTCTTGAGCATGTGCCGCAGCTCGTTCTCGTCCTTAGGCGCCATGCAGATCATGTTCGGGAACAGGCGCAGGTACGCCATGTCGTAGATGCCGTGGTGCGTCGGCCCGTCGGCTCCGGCGATCCCCGCGCGGTCGAGACAGAAGACGACAGGAAGATCCATGATCGAGACGTCGTGAAAGACCTGATCGAATCCGCGCTGCAAGAACGTCGAATAGATCGCCGCGACCGGCTTCATCCCCTGCGTCGCCAGGCCGCCCGAGAACGTCACCGCGTGCTCCTCGGCGATCCCGACGTCGAACATCCGGTCGGGAAACACCTTGCCGAACTTGTCGAGACCCGTTCCCTCGGGCATCGCCGCGGTGATCGCGACGATCCGCGGGTCCTCTTTCGCGAGCTCGATGAGCGTCTGCGTGAAGACGGAGGTGTACGTGGGCGGGGCCGGCCGGTCGGACTTCTTCACTTCCCCCGAGGCGACGTCGAACGGCGTCACGCCGTGCGACCAGATCGGCTTCGCCTCGGCCGGGTGATATCCCTTTCCCTTCTTCGAGATGACGTGGACGATGATCGGGCCGTCGTAGTCCTTGTACTTCTCGAAGAGGTCGATGAGCAGCGGCAGGTCGTGGCCGTCGTACGGACCGATGTACTTGAAGCCGAGCTCCTCGAACAGCAGGCCCGGGACGACCATCTGCTTGAGCATCTCCTCGACCTCGGAGGCGAGGCCGTGGATCTTCCCGCCGACGAGCGGGATCCGGTCCATCACGTTCTTCGCGAGATCCTTCAGCGTGTTGTAGCGCTGCCCCTTGATGATCTGGTTGAGGTACCCGGAAATCGCGCCGACGTTCGTCGAGATCGAGAGGTCGTTGTCGTTGAGGACGATGAAGAGCTTGCGCTTGAGATGCCCCGCCTGGTTGAGGCCCTCGAACGCGAGGCCGCCGGAGAGGGCGCCGTCGCCGACCACCGCGACGACGCGGTAGTCCTCGGCGCGGAAGTCGCGGGCGACCGCGATCCCGAGCGCGGCCGAGATCGACGTCGAGGCGTGCCCGGCGTTGAAGACGTCGTACTCCGACTCCTCGCGCTTGCAGAACCCGGAAATCCCGCCGTGCTGCCGGATCGTGTGGAAGCGCTCGCGGCGGCCGGTGATCAGCTTGTGGGGGTACGACTGATGTCCCGTGTCCCAGACGAGCTGGTCGATCGGCGTATTGAAGACGTAGTGCAGCGCCAGAGTCAGCTCGACGACGCCGAGGTTCCCGCCGAAGTGTCCGCCCATGCGGGAAACGACCTCGATGATCCGGTCGCGGATTTCCTGGCCGAGCTGGGGAAGCTGCGCGCGCTCGAGCTTCCGGACGTCGAGCGGCGAGTGGATCGTGTCGAGAATACCGGGCATCGGGCTGGACCTTCTTCTTCGTCGGCCACGAGCGCCGGCTGGGCCGGCGTCAGGCTCTGCGCGCGCCTATGTAACGTGCGATTCCCGCGAGATAGTTCAACGGGCCTCCGATGATAGCAGCACTCCGGGAGGCGCTCTCGAGCAGGGTCTCGACCTCCGCGCGCGCGCGTTCCGCGCCGACGAGCGCGGGCCAGGTCAGCTTCCCCTGGATGAGATCCTTGCCGGCGGTCTTGCCGAGGGTCTCCGCGCTTTCCTCGAGGTCGAGGAGATCGTCGACGATCTGGAACGCGAGGCCGATCGCGCGGCCGTAATCGCGCAGCGAGGCCCGGTGCGCCTCGGGCGCCCCGGCGAGAACCCCGCCGAGCTCGACGGAGGCGGCGAGGAGCCGGCCCGTCTTGTTCCGGTGGATGAACTCGACGGTCTCGAGGAGGTGCGCCCGGTCGCCGGTCCGCTCCTGAATCTTTTCGGCTTCGAGGTCGGCGACCTGCCCGCCGATCATCCCTTCCGAGTCGACGGCCTCGGCGACGAGGCGAATCGCGCGGAGCTGGAGCTCCGCCGCGACGCCGTCGACGGGCGCCGCGAGCCATGCGAAGGCCTCGGTCAGCAGCGCGTCGCCGGTGAGGACGCCGATGGCCTCTCCGTAGACGACGTGCGTCGTCTTCCGGCCGCGGCGGAGATCGTCGTCGTCGAGCGCGGGAAGGTCGTCGTGAACGAGCGAGTAGGTGTGGATCAGCTCGAGAGCACAGAACGGGCGAAGGAGAGGGGCGGGATCGGCCCCGCACGCGGTGGCGGCGGCGATCGCGAGGATCGGCCTCAGGCGTTTGCCGCCGCCGAGGACCGCGTAGCGCATGGCGGCGTGGATCGTGGACGGCGCCGTTTCGGCCGGCGGCAACTCGGCCTCGAGAGTTCGGTCTACCTGCGCGCGCCACGTCGCGAGGCGGTCTCGGAGATCGGCGTCTTCGGCCACGACGCGCGCATCATAAACGTTACCGCTCCTCGTCCGGCGTCTCCTCTTCCTCTTCGCCGAGGAACGGCTGGGTGACGGGGTCTCCCTTCGCGTCGGAGAGGATCAGCTCGATCTTCTTCTCGACCTCTTCGAGCTTCTGGTGACAGAAGCGGGAGAGGCGGATCCCCTCCTCGAAGAGACCGAGCGACTCGTCCAGGGGGAGCTCTTCTCCCTCGAGGCGTTGCACGATCTTCTCGAGGCGCTGAAAAGCCTTCTCGAATTCGTTCGACGTTTGCCGGGCAGCCATCGCGATCATTCCTCCGTGGGGACCGGCCACAGGGATTCGACGCCGAGAGTCCGCTCGTCGACCGTACAGCGGAAGCGTCCCTTCTGCACCTGGACCTCGACGCGCTCGCCGATTCCGACCGCGGTCACGTCGCGGATCGGTTTGCGCCGGCCGCGGCGGAGGGAGAAGGCGATCGCGTATCCCCGCGAGAGGACCGAGAGCGGAGAGACGGCCTGGAGCCGGCCCATCGCGGCCCGCAGGTCGCGCTTCGCGTGGTCGAGGCGCACCGGATACCGCACGAGCGGCTCGCGGCACGCGTCGAGGCGGCGCCGGATCCGCCTGGCGCGGTCCTCGACGACGCGATAGAGCGCGACGCGGTCGCCCTGCAGCGCGTCGCGGTGCTGCCGCACGCGCCGCGGGAACCGTCCGATCCCGTCCGACGAGGCGAGGTGCCGCAGCTCGGAGCGGTACGATCCGACCCGCCGTTCGAGGGCGTGGCGGATCCGGCGAACGCCGCTGTCGATCTGCTCGCAGATCTCGGCCTTCGCGCGGATCACGATCTCCGCGGCCGCCGACGGGGTCGGGGCGC
>JBOGJQ010000409.1:0-2433 GCA_050745405.1 Thermoanaerobaculia bacterium
CGTCCCGGACGGCTCGCGGCGAGACGCCGCGGCCACATGCGCCCAAGACGCCCCGGACGCGTTTCGTTATGATGCGGGCCGACTCTACGGAACAGGAGACTCGGATGAGCGGAAATTTGATCGATTACCGTGTGGACGGCGGCGTCGCGATCCTCGAGCTGAACGATCCGCCGGCGAACACCTACACGTACGAGATGAACCGCGAGCTCGACGACGCGATCCTCACCGCGCGGATGGACGACTCGGTGCACGTGATGGTGCTGCGGGGCGCGGGAGAGAAGTTCTTCTCCGCCGGCGCCAACATCAAGATGCTCTCGGAGGTCACCCCCGGGTTCAAGTACTTCTTCTGCCTCCATGCGAACGAGACGCTGCTCCGGCTCGAGCACACGCCGAAGCTCGTCATCGCGGCGATCAACGGCCACTGCGTCGGCGGCGGGCTCGAGATCGCGATGGCGGCCGACATCCGGATCGCGAAGCAGGGCGCCGGGAAGATCGGCCTGCCGGAGGTCTCTCTCGGCGTCCTTCCCGGCACCGGCGGCACGCAGCGCCTCTCGCGGATCGTCGGCAAGAGCAAGGCGATCGAGCTGATGGCCGAAGGGGGCCTTTTCGAATTCGAGGAGGGGCAGCGCCTCGGCATCCTCAATTACGTCTGGCCCGAGGAGGAGAACGCGAAGTGGTGGGACCGCGTCATGGAGTACGCGCGCGGCTTCTGCCCGCCGAACAAGGCGTCGAAGGCCGTAGGGCGGATCAAGCGCTCGGTCCAGACCGGCTGGGAGCTGCCGATCGAGTCGGCGCTCGCCGTCGAGCGCGAGCTCCAGCAGCAGCTCTTTCAGAGCGAGGACGCGAAGGAAGGCCTCGGCGCGTACAACCAGAAGCGGAAGCCGTCCTTCGCGGGGAAATAGACGTCCGGCCATGACCACGGAAGCCACAGCCACCGATCTGCAGACGCGGCTCTTCATCAATGGAGAGTTCGTCGACGCGAAGAGCGGGAAGACGTTCGTCACCACGAATCCCGCGACCGAGGAGAAGCTCGCGGACGTCGCGTCGGCGGGGCCGGAAGACGTCGACGCGGCCGTCCGCGCGGCGCGCGCGCAGCTCGAGCCGGGGAGCGACTGGCAGAAGATGAAGCCGCGCGACCGGGCGAAGATTCTCTGGAAGCTCGCCGACATCCTGACCAGCCGTGCCGGCGAGATCGGTCGCATCGAGACGCTCGACAACGGGAAGCCGATCTTCGAGTCGCAGTACGTCGACACGCCCGCCGCGGCGGAGTGCCTCTACTACTTCGCGGGGTGGTCGGGAAAAGTCACCGGGGAGACGATCCCCGTCCAGGAGGGGGCGTTCACGTACACGCTCCGTGAGCCGCTGGGCGTGGTCGGCGCGATCACGCCGTGGAACTTTCCTCTGATGCTGGCCGTCTGGAAAATCGCACCGGCGCTTGCGTGCGGCAACACGGTCATCCACAAGCCCGCGAGCAATACGTCGCTGTCGATCCTGAAGTTCGCCGAGTACGCGCGCGAGGCGGGCCTGCCGCCGGGCGTCCTCAACATCGTTCCGGGCGGCGGCAGCGTCGTCGGCAACGCGATGGTCGACCACCCCGGCATCGACGCGATCGCCTTCACCGGATCGACGGCCGTCGGCAAGCAGCTCATGGCGCGCGCCGCGCAGACGCTGAAGAAGGTCTCGCTCGAGCTCGGCGGGAAGTCGCCGAACATCGTCTTCGCCGACGCCGATCTCGATGCCGCGGCAAAGGGAGCGCTCAACGCGATCTTCTACGGCAAAGGCGAAGTGTGCGCGGCGGGATCGCGGCTTCTCGTCGAGGAGAAGGTCCACGGCGAGCTCCTCGAGCGCGTCCGCGAGCGCGCCGCCAAGATGGTCGCCGGCGATCCGCTCCACCCGAAGACCCGTCTCGGCGCGATCGTCTCGAAGGAGCAGATGGAGACGGTCCTCGGCTACATCGAGACGGGGAAGAAGGAAGGGGCGAAGGTCATCGCGGGCGGCGCGCGCACCGACATCGGCACGGGGAAGGGCTACTTCGTCCAGCCGACGATCTTCGACGACGTCCAGCCGGAGATGACCATTGCGCGCGAGGAGATCTTCGGTCCCGTTCTCGCGACGATCCGTTTCGGCGATGCGGACGACGCCGTGGCGAAGGGGAACGCGACGGTCTACGGCCTCGCGGCCGCGGTGTGGACGCGCGACGTCTCGAAGGCGCACCGCGTCGCGCGCGCCCTCAAAGCGGGGACGGTGTGGGTCAACACGTACAACCTCTACGACCCGGCGCTCCCCTTCGGCGGCTTCAAGGAGTCCGGCTTCGGCCGCGACCAGGGCCGCGACGCCCTCGAGAAGTACACGCAGACGAAGAGCGTGTGGGTGCAGCTCTAGTCGTAAGTCGAGGAGTGTGGCCGCGCCGTCCCGGCGCGAGCCTCTTCCCGG
>JBOGJQ010000410.1:0-20136 GCA_050745405.1 Thermoanaerobaculia bacterium
TTCTGCGTTCTGCGTTCTGCGTTCTGAGTTCAAAAGGCCATGGAGAACGCAGTCCTCCTGATGGCCTACGGTGGCCCCGACAAGCTCGAGGACGTCGAGCCGTATCTGCTCGACGTGCGCGGCGGGCGCCCGACGCCGCCGGAGCTCGTCGAGGAGGTCAGGAAGCGGTACGCGGCGGTCGGCGGACGTTCGCCGCTCCTGCAGCGGACGATCGAGCAGGCCGAGGCGCTCGAGCGCGAGCTCGCGCACCTCGGCAGACCGCGCGACGTGTACGTCGGGATGCGCCACTGGCACCCGTACATCGCCGAGACGGTGGCGACGATGGTGAAGAAAGGCGTGCGCGAGGCGGTCGCGGTCGCGATGGCGCCGCACTATTCGCGGATGAGCGTGGGGGCGTACCGGCACAAGGTCGAGGAGGCGCTCGCCGCGCTGGGGTCGACGATGCGCGTGACGTTCGTCGGGAGCTGGCACGATCATCCTCTGTTTCTCGATGCCGTGGCGGCGAAGCTCCGCGCGGCGCTCGACGGCTATCCCGACGACCTCCGCGAGAGCGTCGCCGTCGTCTTCACCGCGCACAGCCTCCCGCGGCGGATCCTCGAGGCGGGCGACCCGTATCACGACGAGTTCCTCGCGAGTGCGCGCGCCGTCGCGGAGCGCGCGGAGCTCGCGCAGTGGGAGTGGGCGTACCAGAGCGCGGCGAGCACCGGCGACGAGTGGCTCGGCCCCGACCTCGGCGCGCGTCTCGACGAGCTCCATGACCGCGGCGTCCACGAGGTCCTCGTCGTCCCGATCGGCTTCGTGTGCGATCACGTCGAGGTCCTCTGGGACGTCGACGTCTTCTATCGCGACTACGCCCAGGCGAAGGGGATGCGGCTTGCGCGGACGCCGTCGCTGAACGCTTCGCCCGAGTTCATCCGCGCCCTCGCCGCGATCGTGACCGAGGCGGAGTGATGGAGCAGGTGCGGACGCGCGTCGCGGTCGTCGGCGGCGGGATCGCCGGACTCACCGCCGCGTTCCGCCTTCAGCAGGCGGGAACGGACTACCGCCTCATCGAAAGTGCCGCCGTCGCGGGCGGGAAGATCCGCACGGAGAGAGTCGGCGGCTTCACGATCGAGGCGGGGCCGGACTCGTTCCTCGCGGAGAAACCGGCAGCGCGCGAGCTCTGCGAGGAGATCGGCCTCGGCGAGGAGATCATTCCGACGAACGACGCGCGACGCCGGACGTTCCTCGTCTCGCGCGGCAGGCTTCGCCCGCTGCCGGAGGGGTTCGTCATGCTCGCGCCGGTGGACCCGCTCGCGCTCCTCCGCAGCCGTCTCGTTTCGCTCCGCGGCGTGGCGCGCATGGCCGTCGAGCCGCTCGTCCCCGTGCGCACCGATCCGGCGGACGAGTCGGTCGGCGCGTTCATCCGGCGCCGGCTGGGCGGCGAGGTGCTCGAGCGCATCGTCGATCCGCTTCTCTCCGGGATCTACGCGGGCGAGTCGGACCGGCTGAGCATCCGGAGCACCTTCCCGCGCCTCGCCGAGATGGAGCGGACGCACGGGAGTCTGGTTCGCGGACTCCTTGCGGCAAAGCGCAAGGCGAAGCCCAAGGGCGCGGTGTTTCTCTCGCTTCGCGGCGGAATGGATCGCCTCGCGACGACGCTCGCGGCGAAGCTCGACGCGCGGTCGCTCCTTCTCGGAACACGCGTGGCGACGATCGCGCGGGAGGAGACAGCGTGGCGGCTGACGCTTTCGAACGGGTCCTCGGTCGTCGCGGAGCGCGTCATCTTTGCGACCCCGGCGTTCGTCACGGCGTCCGTCGTCGACGCCGTCGACCGCGAGCTGGCGGAGCTCCTTCGCCGCATCCCCTACGTCTCGACCGCGTCCGTCGCGCTGGCGTACCGCCGCGCGGACGTCCGCCATCCGCTCGACGGCTTCGGCTTCGTCGTTCCGCGCATCGAGCGGCGGCGGATCACCGCGTGCACCTGGGTTTCGACGAAGCTTCCGGAGCGCGCTCCCGCGGACGGGGCCCTGCTGCGCTGTTTCATCGGCCGCGCGGGAGAGGAGGAGCATCTCGCCGGGAGCGACGACGATCTCCAGCGCCTCGCGCGCGAGGAGCTGCGCGATCTCATGGGCATCGATGCCGAGCCGCTCTTCGCGCGCGTCTTCCGTTGGGGAAAGTCGATGCCGCAGTACCTCGTCGGACATCAGGAGCTGCTGGCCGCGATCGATGCGCGGCTCGCGGGTTTGCCCGGGGTGTTCGTGACGGGGAGTGCTTATCGGGGAGTCGGGCTGCCGGATTGTATTCGGGAGGCTGGGGCGGTGACGTCGCGCGCCTCCGTCTCATTCTGAAGACTCTCCCAAACCACCTGCCCCCCCACGATCGTCATCTCGCTCGTCGTCTTCGGAAGCTCCGTGACGTCCACCGAGAAAATATCCTGCGAGAGCACCGCGAGATCGGCGAGCATCCCCGGCGCGAGCGTCCCCTTCCGGTGCTCCTCGAACTCCGCGAACGCCGAGCCGCGCGTGTAGGCGCGCACGCCCTGCTCGACCGTGAGCGCTTCCGGCGGATTCGTGGGGTGCATCGTCGCGAACATCACGTTGAGCCACGGATTGAGCGGTCCGTCCGATCCGAGGGCGAATGGGATGCCGGCCTCGAGGAGGGAGCGCGCCTTCATCCACTGGCGCCGTCTCTCGGGCCCGAGGCGTGCCGCGATGAGCTCCGGGTTCATGAAGTGCGCCGGGTTCTGCACGACGACGGCGCCGAGAGCGCGCACGTCGTCCACGAGATCGTCCGTGATGCCGTCGCCGTGCTCGATGCGGACACGACGCGCCGGCCAGTCGGTGATGCCGGCGCTCTTCATGAGATCGAGGACCGTCTGCACGGCGGCGTCGCCCGAGGCGTGGACGAGGAGCTGCCGCTCTCCCGTCGCGGCGCGGCGGATGATTTCCCGCAGGTCGTCCGGCGCGTAGTCGAGGCGCCCTCGCCACTCTTTCCGGTCGGCGTACGGCGCGCGGAGCGCGGCGTTTCGTTCGACGGGCGTGCCGTCGAGGACGTACTTGATCGGACGCGTTTCCTCGTTCTCCGGCGGAACGCGCCCGCTGATCCGGAACTCGATGACGCGCCACCGGATCTCCGGCTCGACTTCGGCGACGAGCCGCTCGACGCGCTCCGGCGAGACGAGCGACATCGTCTGCACGGACGTGATCCCGAACCGTGCCGCCTCGGCCGCGAACGCCTCGATCTCCGCCCGCAGCTCTTCGTCGGTCTTTCCCTCCGCTTCGCGCCGCTGCGGCAGCCAGACGGCGTGCTCGTAGAGCCAGCCGTCCTCCGCTTTCTCGTCGATTCGCCACTCGCGCAGGGCTTTGGAGTTCAGGAGCGCGGCGTGCCCGCCGAGCGTTCCGAGGCGGACGGGGTGCGACGGCGCGACGCAATCGAGCGTCTTCCGGTCGAAACCGGCGTCGATCAGGGAGCGCGGAAGCGTCGCCACGATCCACGTCCCGAGCGGGCGCGCGAGCGCGGCGTCGCGGATCGCCTGCAGCAGCGTCGCCGCGGTCGCGTCGTTGGGGACGTCGAGCCGCGCCGCCGCGTCGCCGCCCCACGGCTCGTGCACGTGCGCGTCGTTGATTCCGGGGACGACGAGTCTGCCGTCGAGGCGGACGACTCGCGTTCCGGGGCCGACGTACCGCCGCAGTTCGCGCGTCGGTCCGACCGCGGCGACCGTCTCGCCACGGATCGCGACGCCCTGCGCCCACGGCCGCGCCGGATCGTTCGTGAACACGCGCCCGCCGAGCAGCACCAGATCCGCCGGCTCGCGCACCGTCGCGCATCCGCCGGCGATGACGGCCGCGGCGAGGAGGATCCATGTCCGCATGCCGTGTATGGTCGCACAGTCGTCGGTGCTCGCCGTCCTATACGTCCCATACGTCCTATACGTCCTATACGTCCTATTTGTCCGATCTGCTCATAGGACATATAGGACATATGGGACGTATAGGACGTATAGGACGTACAGGGCTTAGGGACGGGTGGACCCTCGACTAGCTCCTCCACAGATACCGCGGCACGCGCCGCTGGTAGTCCGCCCACTCCTCACCGAACCGTTCGCGGAGGAAGCGCTCCTCGGCGAGAACGATCGCGTGGTGGAGCGCGATGGCCGTCACCGCCGCGACGATGTTGAGTATCGTCGGGACCGCGAGCGCCGAGCCGGCGACGGTCAGGTAGACCCCGAGGTAGATCGGGTTGCGGGTGATGCGGTAGACGCCGACGCGGTGGAGGGTCGTCGACTCGCGCGGAAGGCCGACGCGAAGGGCCGATCCGAGGTGTGCCGCGCCGGCGATCATCAGCGCGGCCCCCGCGATGATCAGAGGAATGGCGAACGCCGTCCGAAGCGGCGCGAACGCCGGCTCCCCGCGCACCATCTCGATGAGGAGAATCCCCCACGAGACGGCGACGGCCAGCTTCGCGACCGCGAACGCCAGCGGATGAATCGGCGGAGTCCCGAGGGCTCCGCGGAGTCCTCCCATACACCCTCATTGTAGGAGGGTTTACCGCCGGGCGATGTAATAGCTGTTGAGCGGATCCCCCTCGATCTCCCGGACGTCGACGGTCGTGAATCCCGCCTCCCGCAGCAGCTCGAGCGCTTTCTCCTCCCCCCACATCGCTCCGAGCCCCTCGCCGCCGTGCGCGAGAGAGACGGTCATGCAGTGCGCGACCGAGTACGTGAACAGAAGCGGACCGAACGGGTGGTCGACGTTCTTCGCGAGGTCGCTCGAGGCTTTCATGTCGGCCATCAGGAAGAGGCCGCCCGGGCGGAGCGCGCGCGCGATGCGCCGCAGAACTTCGCGCGGACGCACCTGATCGTGAATCGCATCGAACGCGGTGACGAGGTCGTATGCCCCCTCCGCCTCGAGCGTCGCCACGTCGCGCAGCTCGAAGCGCGCGTTCTCCAGGCCGACTTTCCGCGCTTCGGCGCGTCCGAGGGCGATGCCGTCGCTGGAGAAGTCGTATCCCGTGAAACTGCTCTTCGGGAACGCCTTCGCCATGACGTTGATCGCGTGGCCGGCACCGCAGCCGACGTCCGCGACCTGAATGCCCTCGCCCAGGCGCTCGACGAGCCCCGGCACGAGCGGCAGGATCGTGCCGACGAGCTTCGCGTCGAACACGCGCGCCGTCTCTTCTGCCTGGAGCCGCTGGAAGTCCGGATAGTGCTCGTACGCGACGCCGCCGCCGTTGCGGAACGCGTCGACGAGCCGTCTCTCGACGTTGCCGATGAGCGCGAGGTATTGCGTGAAGAACGCGAGGTTGTCGACTCCGCCCGCGCGCGAGACGAAGGGGGCGTGCTCGGGCGGGAGGACGTACCGCTTCGTCTCGCCGTCGTACTCCACGATCTTTCCGGTGACCATCGCGCCGAGCCACTCGCGCACGTACCGCTCGTCGAGACCCGCCGCCGCGGCGATCTCCTCGCTCGTCGACGGCGGCAGCTCCGCCATCGCGTCGAAGAGCCCGGTCTGGTGTCCGAGGCTGATCGGGATGTTGAGCGCGCCGTAATTCAGGATCGCGACCATATGGCCGCCGAACGCTTCGGCCTTCTGCTCGTCGAACAGGTCTTCCGTTTCCGCCAGAGTGGTCATGTCATTTCTCCTTTGCGGATCAGAATGCGCCGCGTACCGGGCGCGCGGCTTCGCACGGACCGGCCAGCGCGGCGGAAATCAGGAGTGGCCGGAATCGGCCATCCATCCGGCGGCGGTCGCGCGGGCGACGGCGGCGGCGCGGGAGGGGAGGTCGAGCTTGGCGAGAACGTTCGAGACGTGGCGGTGGACGGTGTGTTCGCTGAGGCGGAGGCGAATGGCGACTTCCTTGTCGCTGAGGCCGCGCGCGACGAGGGCGAGGACCTCCAGCTCGCGTTTCGTGAGAGGCGTCGCGCCGGCGGGGGTTGCCGCGGCCGCACCGAGTTTCCGCAGGGCCTGGTGCGCCGCGGCGGTCTCCTCGTCGGCGAACGAGGCGCGGCCCAGCCGCCGGAGGACGTCCGCGAGCTCGAGGCGCGTGCGCGCGGCTTCCCACGGCGCGCCGCAGCGCTCGTACCGATCGACGGCGTCCTCGAAAAGGCGCCTCGCCTCCGCATCGTCCGCGGCGAGGCGCGCGTCGGCGCACTTCGAAGCCGCGGCAACGAGGTCGATGCCGACGCGCGCGGCGATGACGCGCAGCTCTCCCGCCGCCGCGGCCGCGCCGTCGCGATCGCCGGTGGCGACGAGCGCGCGCGAGAGGAGCTCGAGTGCCGTTGCCCGCTGGGCCCATTTTTCCGCCATCGGCCGCCGCCGGAGCCGCTCGAGCGACTCGGCGGCGCGCACGGCGTCGCCGCGTTCGAGCGCGATCGCGGCGAGGCCGATGATCGACTCGGTCATCGTCGCGCACCGCTGAAAGAGCGCGGCGGCCTCGGAGAGGCGTTCCTGACGCCGGCGCAGCTCGGCGAGCTGGACGATCGCCTCGTGCACGACGAGCGGCCGCGTCGCTTCGAGCGTCCGGATTGCGGCGAGGAGATCGCGCTCCGCGCGCTCCCATTCGCCCCGTCCGATCAGGACGGCGGCGTGCTCGGCCTCGCAGCTCGCGAAAACCGATCCGAGGCGCCAACGCGTCGTGAGCGCGCGGATCTGCGCGTCCCACTGGGCGGCGCGCTCCCAGTCGCAGACGCGCTCGCACGCGTGAACGAGAAAGCAGCACGTCGCGACGACGGCCTCGACGTCGCGGAGCTCGCCGGCGACGGCGGCCGCCGTCGCCTCATCGAGCTGGCGCATCCCGTCGCGCACGTTGCCCGCGGTGACTTTGATCAGCCCCTCGAGCGCGATCGCCAGGAGCTCGAGATCGCCGAGCCCGAGCTCGCGCGCGATCGATCGCGCGGCGGACGCGTGTTCCTGCGCGCGCCCGAGATCGTGCTCCATCGCGCGGACGAAATGCCCCTGCCAGAGCGCCAGCCACCCGTGCTCGGGCGCGAGGTCGATCCCCTCGAGCAGACTCTGCGCGCGGGCGAGCCACCCCGCCGCGACGGCCATCCCGCGGAAGTCGGCGGTGTCGAGGGCCAGACCCATCGCGAGCCGGGCGGCCTCGCGACGCGCGCCGCGCGCGGTGAACATCCGGTACGCCTTCTCGCGCAGGTCGAACGAGCGCTCGACGTCCTCGAGCCAGAAGAGGGCGATGCCGAGCCCCTCGAGCGCCGCGAGGTCGTCGGGATCGCGGGCGAGCGCGGCCTCGAACGCTCGCGCCGCATCGTCCCAGCGCGCCTCCGCCAGCGCGCGCTGTGCGTCCTGCATCGTTGGAGGATATACCGTTGGGACTCGCTCGTCGCTGGTCACCACACCCACGGCGCCGTCATCCTGAGAGGCTGTGAAAAAAACCAGAGTGGCCCGCGTTGCCCGCAACCCTCCGGGCTGGTGGGGGTTGCGGGGCGATCCCCGCGTCGCTCGTCGTCGTCGATGCCCCGGCATCGCCTCCTCCTCGCTCCTTGATCTCGCATTTGACAGCCTCTGAGCCGCCGCTCGCGACCGTTCAAATTCTGGACGGACGTTCGATTCCTGCACGCCGGGCGTTTTCGCTATCCCCAGCTAATCTCTTGATGTGACTCGGTTTATCTCGCACACCCCTCGTGGCAGGTTCCTTGATCTAGGAGAGGCCGCAAGGAGAACGTGATGAAGCGAGTCCTGGTCGTCGACGATGAGCAAGCCATTACCGAAGGTCTGGTCGCCCTGTTCGAGCTCGAGCAGATCGACGCCACCGCCGCGAACGATCGCGCCACCGCCGAGGAACTGATCGAGGAGAACTTCTACCCGGTCATCCTCGCCGATCTGCGACTCGTGACGGAGGCCGAGGGGTATCGCCTTCTGGAAGCGATCCGGAAGCTCAGCCCGAACTCGCGCATCGCGAGCCTCACGGCGTTCGCGACTCCCGAAGTCGAGAGCCGCCTCCTCTCCCTCGGGTCGTCGGTCGTTCTCCGCAAACCGATGGAGTTCGAGGAGATCTTCGCCGTCGTCGGCGAGATGCTCGAGGAGATCGAGCGCGAAGCCGCCGCGCAGCAGGCGCGGACGGGCGGCGAGCTCGACCTCGTTCAGCTCTATGCCGACGTCCAGAAAGTTCTCCACTCGATCCCGCAGAAGCGCTACGGGCTGACGGCCGAGGAGACCGACGAGCTCGTCCAGGAGGCGTGGTGCCTCTTTCTGCAGAAGCGGGGAGAGATCACGCTGCCGCGTCCGTGGCTCGCGGGCACGGTCGTGAACCTCGCGAAACAGCAGATTCAGAGGAGCGTCCGGATGCGGCCGACGGGCCTCGACCCGCGCGCCGACATGGCTCCCGAGACGGCGGACTTCGGCGAAGTGAACCCGACGGTTCTCATGGTGCGGCAGGCGCTGGAGCGGATCGACGAGCGCTCGCGCCGGCTCTGCATCCTGATCGGGATGGAAGGGAAGTCGTACGACGAGGCCGCGCGCGAGCTCGACCTCCCGATCGGCTCGGTGGGACCGCTCTTCATCCGGTCGAAGGCGAAGCTGCGGAAGGCGCTGGAGAACTGAATAGGTCCTATTTTTTCTCCTTCCCCAACTTCGCATACACCGTCCCCGGGCTCACGCCCAGGCGCCGCGCGGCGCTCCGGACGTTCCCGCCGGTGGCGTCGACGGCCTGCCGGACGTACTCCCGTTCGACCTCCTCGAGCGGCCGGATGTCCCACTCGTTCTGGGGAACACCGGCGCCGGCATCGATGCCGCCGCCGCCCTCGAGCACGATGTCGTCTGCGCGGAGCTCTTCGCCGCGATGGAGCAGAAGGGCGCGCTCGAGGACGTTGCGCAGCTCGCGGACGTTTCCCGGCCATGGGTACTGCGCGAGCTTCGCCATCGCGCGATCGGACACGCGGACGCGGCGGCTCCCGAGCTCGGGTGCGAGCGAGCGCAGAATCTCCTCGACCAGGATCGGGACGTCTTCGGCGCGCTGCCGGAGCGGCGGCAGCGCGATCGACACGACGTTGAGGCGGTAGAAGAGGTCGCGGCGGAACCGGCCGGCCGCGACTTCCTCGTCCAGCTTCCGGTTCGTCGCGGCGATCAGGCGGAAGTCCGCCTTGAGCTCGCGCACGCCGCCGACGCGACGGAAGCGCTTCTCCTCGATCGCCTTGAGGAGCCGCGCCTGGATCGCGGGCTCCATCTCGCCGATCTCGTCGAGAAAGAGCGTGCCGGTTCCGGCGATCTCGAACAGCCCCTGCTTCGTCGCGGACGCGTCGGTGAACGCGCCGCGTTCGTGACCGAAGAGCTCCGACTCCAGAAGCTCGCGCGAGAGACCCGCGCAATTGAGGTCGACGAACGTCTTTCCGGCGCGATCCGAGCGTTCGTGGATGAGCCGCGTGACGACGCCCTTGCCCGTGCCCGACTCGCCGGTGAGGAGAACGGGAGTCGCGCTCGGCGCGACCTGCGCGATGAGGTGGTCGATCGTCCGGGCCGCGGCCGAGACGCCGGCGAACACCTTCGTCCCCGCTCCGCTCGCCGCGCTGCGCCGCAGTACCGCGAGCTGCCGTCGCGTCTCGACGATCCGCGAGCCCTGCTCGAGGATCGCTTCGAGGGTGTCGAAGTCGACCGGCTTCGCGACGAACGTCTCGGCGCCCGCCTTCATCGCGCGGACCGCCTGGTCGATCGTCCCGACCCCCGACATCATCACCACTGCGGTCAGCTCGCTCGCCGCCTTGATCTGCTCGAGGACTTCGAGCCCCGAAAGGTCCGGAAGCATGACGTCGAGAAGAACGACGTCGGGGCCGAAGGCGTCGAACTTCCGGAGCGCCTCGCGGCCGCTCGAGGCGGACTCGATCTCCCATCCTGTATGGACCAGCAGAGCGCCGAGCCCGGCGAGAATGTCGGCGTCGTCGTCGACCAGAAGGATCCGTCGCGGCGGCGTCTCCGTCACGAGAGCGAGCGTACCAGAGGTCGGTGGCGGCTCACCGCTTCAGCAGCTCGTCGATCGCCCCGAAGAGCGCGTCGGCGTCGTACGGCTTCTGCCGGTACGCCGTCCGGCGATCGGTGAGAAGCTCGTCCACGCGCTCGGCATCGCCGTAGCCGGAGGAGACGAGGATCGGCAGGTCAGGGAAGCGCCGGCGGACGGCGGCATGCACCTCGCGGCCGCTCATCTCGGGCATCCCGAGGTCGAGGACGACGAGATCCGGAACCGGCTCGCGCTCGAGCCTCGCGACGAGCTCGGCTCCCCTCGTGAACGCTTCGACCGACGCGCCTTCCATTTCGAGGAGCATCTCGACGCCCTCGAGGATCGCCGTCTCATCGTCGACCACGAAGACCCGCCGGCCCGTCAGGAAGCCCAGCGGACGCTCGGCCGCCTCGGTGGTTTCCGCCACCGCCGCGACCGCGCGCGGGAGGACGACGAAGAACGAGGTTCCCTGGCCGGGCTCGCTCACGACGTGAATCGATCCCGCGTGCTGTTCGACGAGGCGGACGACGACGGGAAGGCCGAGTCCGGTCGCCTTGCCGAGCTCCTTCGTGGTGAAGAACGGATCGAAGATCGCGTCGCGGTCCCTCTCCGGAATGCCGCGGCCGGTGTCGCGGACGGCGAGGACGACGAACGCCTCGGGCTCCGCGCGCCATGCCCGCGCTTCTTCCGGCGAGGGAGGGCGCACGGTGACGGAAAAACTCCCGCCGCCGGGCATCGCGTCGCGCGCATTGAGCGCGAGATTCAGAAGGACCTGCCCGAGCTGAGCGGCGTCCGCGTCGACCTCCGCGTTCTCGTCAACCCGGACGTCGATCTCGATCTCCGGCGGCAGGGCCGGACGGATCATTTTCATCTGCTGCCGCACCAGGTCGCCGAGCCGTACGCGCGTCTTCTGCGGCCGCCGCGGCTGCGCGAAGTCGAGGAGCTGCCGCGTCACTTCCTTCGCGCGATGCACGGAGCGGCGGATCTGATCCGCCGCCTTGACGATCGTCGGCTCGTCCGGAAACTTCCGGTGGAGCAGGTCGGCCCACGGGAGAGTCGCCATGAGCGTGTTGTTGAAATCGTGAGCGATCCCGGAAGCCATCTGGCCTAGCGCCTGAGTCCGCTGCATCAGCGCGACCGAACGGCCGAGCGCCTCGGCCTCGAGCTGCGCCCGCCGGTCGTGCAGGATCACCACGGTCTCGCCCGAGCCGACCGCCCGCCATCGGATCTCGACCGGAATCCGGACGCCGGCGCCCGCGAGCAGCCACCCGTTCGATTTCCCCTCGGCCCTGGCCAGCCAACCGGCCTCCGGCGGGTCGAGCTCGATGAGGCCCTCGGCGGAAGCTCCCGCCAGCACCCCGGACGGCCGGCCGGCGCGCGTCGCGAGCGCGGCGTTCGCCGCGGTGATCCGCCCGGTCGAGCCGTCGATCACGATCGCGGCATCGCCGATGAGCCCGAACAGGGTTGCGAACGCGGCCGTGCCGCCGCCGCCCCCGGCTTCAGAATTTTTCTCTTTCATGTCTGTTGTGACGACCGCTTCACGACGGGCATCCTTTCCCGGTCGTTAGTCGGCCGCGAGCGCGATTTGATACACGGGAGCTTGCAATACTCGTGATACGATCGCCCGTCCGCAGAGCGAACCCCGAGTCGGGCAGTGGCGCAGCCTGGTAGCGTACCTGAATGGGGTTCAGGTGGTCGCGGGTTCAAATCCCGCCTGCCCGACCAGCTTCTCCCTCCTTCCGCGATATGCTTGCCCCCATGGCGGGCGTGTCGTTCCAAGACGTCGCGAAGCGCTTCGGCTCCGTCTCCGTGATCGAGGATTTCGGCCTCGACATCCGCGACCGCGAGTTCATGGTCCTGGTGGGCCCCTCCGGCTGCGGGAAGTCGACCGCGCTCCGGATGATCGCCGGGCTCGAGGAGGTCTCGTCCGGGACGATCCGCATCGGCGAGAGGGTCGTGAACGACCTCCCGCCGAAAGAGCGCGACATCGCGATGGTGTTCCAGAGCTACGCACTTTATCCGCACATGACCGTGCGGGAAAACCTCGAGTTCGGTCTGCGGCTCCGGAAGATGCCGCGCGCGGAGATGGACCGGCTCGTCGGGGACGCCGCGGAGATCCTCGGGATCGGCCACCTTCTCGACCGGAAACCGAAGCAGCTCTCCGGCGGTCAGCGGCAGCGTGTGGCGGTGGGACGCGCGATCGTGCGGCAGCCCGCGGTGTTCCTGTTCGACGAGCCTCTGTCCAACCTCGACGCGAAGCTGCGCGTCCAGATGAGGGCCGAGATCACGAAACTGCAGCGGCGCCTCTCCACGACGTGCGTGTACGTGACGCACGATCAGGTCGAGGCGATGACGATGGGCCACCGGATCGCCGTGATGAACGTCGGGCGGCTGCAGCAGGTCGGGACGCCCCTCGAGGTGTATGAACGGCCGGCGAACCTGTTCGTCGCGAACTTCATCGGCACGCCGCCGATGAACTTCTTCCGCGCGACGGTGGACGAGGGAGGCGCGGCGCTCCGGTCGGCATCGTTCGTCCTGCCGCTCGACGGCGCGCGGCGCGCCCTTTCCCCGGGGGCCGAGGTCGTCGCCGGCATCCGTCCGGAGAACGTCCGTGCGCCGGGAGAGACGTCCCGCGGTGCGGTCGCGCCGGTCCGCGCGACCGTCGAAATGATCGAGCCGCTGGGGCACGAGGTCATCGTGCACGCGCGCGTGGGGGAGGACCTCTTCGTGGCCTCGGCCGATCCGCACCGCGCTCCGGCGGTGGGCGAGGACGTGGAGCTCCGTCTCGAGATCGAACGGCTGCACCTGTTCGACGCGACGACGGAAGAACGGATCGAGGCGTGAGGGCGGCCGGGCGCGCGAGCCCGGCGGGATGAGGCGGCGGCACCCGCGCGTTGTCGGCTCGCAGAAGGAGACGCCGTGACCCAGCCCACCAGAATCCAGATCGTCCTCGACGAGAAGACCGCGCAAGGGGAGTACGCGAACTTCGCGAACATCATCCATTCGCCGAGCGAGTTCGTCCTCGACTTCGGGCGCATCGTGCCGGGGAGGACGGACGCGCGTGTCGGGAGCCGCATCATCATGACCCCGCAGCACGCGAAACAGTTCCTGCAGGCGCTCGCGCACAACGTGTCGCTCTACGAGCAGAAGTTCGGCACGATCCAGGTGCACGCGCAGCAGCCGGTGTTCGTGCCCGCGGACGAGGAGCCGTCGAACTGATGGCGCACGTCCGCATCATCGGCGGGGGCCTGGCCGGGAGTGAATGCGCTCTCGTCCTCGCGCGCCTCGGGCACCGCGTGACGCTCGCGGAGATGCGGCCGGTGAAGACGACCGCGGCACACACGAGCGATCGCTTCGCGGAGCTCGTCTGTTCGAACTCCTTCCGGTCGACGGCGCTGACGAACGCCGTGGGCCTCCTCAAGAAGGAGCTCGAGATCCTCGGATCGCCGATCATGGCCGCCGCCGCGGCGAGCCGCGTCCCGGCGGGAGATGCTTTCGCCGTCGACCGTGACCGCTTCGCGGCGGCCGTGAGCGCGCGGATTGCCGACGAGAACGCCATTCGCGTGGAGCGGGAGGAAGTGGCGGACCTCGACCGCCGTGATGCCGGCGTGCTCGTCGTCGCGACGGGACCGCTCACGAGCCAGCCGCTCTTCGACGCCATTTCGGCGCGACTGGGGCGCGACGGCCTCTACTTCTACGACGCCATCGCGCCGATCGTCGCCGCCGACTCGCTCGATTTCTCGAAGCTCTACTGGAAATCGCGCTACGGCAAGGGGTCGGGGACCGATTACCTCAATGCGCCGATGACGCGCGACGAGTACCTCGCGTTCATCGACGCGATTCTCGCCGCGGAGCTCTACCCGCTGCACGATTTCGAACAGGCGGCGCATTTCGAAGGATGCCTCCCGATCGAGGAGATCGCCGCGCGCGGCGTCGACACGCTCCGCTACGGGCCGATGAAACCCGTCGGCCTCGAGCATCCCGAAACGGGCGAGCGCCCCTGGGCCGTCGTGCAGCTCCGGAAGGAAGATCTCTCCGACGAGTACTTCAACATCGTCGGCTTCCAGACGAAGATGAAGATCCCCTCGCAGAAACGCGTGCTCCAGATGATTCCGGGCCTCGAGAACTGCAGCGTCGCGCGCTGGGGCTCGATGCACCGGAACACCTTCATCAACGGCCCGCGCCATCTGACGAACACGTTCCAGCTCCGCGGCGACCCGTCGACGTTCTTCGCCGGACAGATCACCGGCGTCGAGGGGTATCTCGAATCGGCGGCGACGGGGCACGCGGTCGCGCTCTACATCGACGCGCTCGATCGCGGCGAAACACCGGATCCGGTTCCGTATCACACCGCGCTCGGGGCGCTCGGCCGCCACGTCGCCGAATCGTCGCCCGAGCGCTACCAGCCGTCGAACGTGACGTGGGCGCTGATCGAGGACCGCACGCGAGGCATCCGGAAAAAGGAAGAGCGCCGGCTCGAGCAGGCGCGCCTCGCGATCGAAACGATCGAAGCGATGGCTGCGCGTCGTGCGGTGGCCAGTCGCTAGTCGCTCGTCGCTCGTCGCTCGTCGCTCGTCGCTCGTCGCTCGTCGCTCGTCGCTCGTCGCTCGTCGCTCGTCAAAGAAACGTAAGCGCCGTCATCCTGAGGAGCGAAGCGACGAAGGATCTCCTCAGCTGCGACTCCGACTCGCGAGGGATTCCGAATTGAGACGCGGCTGAGGAGATCCTTCGCTCCCACCCACCCACACGACCTCGCTCAGGATGACGGGCGCTGTGGTATGCGACGGACGACGGACGACGGACGACGGACGACGGACGACTGACGACTGACGAGCGACGACTGACGAGCGACGAGCGACTAGCTACTGACCGACGCCTGCTCCGTCTCGGGCGCGCGGTTCGTGACCGCCTGCGCGAGGGGGAGCGTGAAGAAGAACGTCGTCCCCTCCCCCTGCCGGCTCTCGACCCAGATCGAGCCGCTGTGGCGCTCGATGATCTGCTTCGAGATGTAGAGCCCCAGCCCGAGACCGCCGTAGTTGTTCGACGACACCTGGCGGCCGCGGTGGAAGCGCTCGAACACCTGGTTGATCTCGTCCGTCGGAATGCCGATGCCGTGGTCGGTGATCGCGGTAACGACGCTGGAGTCGCTCTGCTCGACGCGGACGGCGACGTCGCTCCCCTCGGGGGAGTACTTGACCGCGTTCTCGAGGAGGTTTCCGAGGACCTGCTCGAGACGGTCGCGATCCCCTTCGACGGCGATCGGGCGCTCGGGGAGCTGGACGGCGAACGAGCGATCCGGATGCGCCGTTCCGTGGCGGCTGACGACGCTCCGCACGAAATTCGGCCAGGTGATCTCCTCGCGGCGGATCTCGAGCCGCCCCGTCTCGATGCGCGACACGTCGAGCAGCTCGAGGATCAGGCGGGACATCCGGTCGATCTGATCGAGCGCGACGTCGAGGTACTCGGCCGACGTCCGCAGGTCGTTCTCCTCGATGAGGGACTTCGCGAGCTGCGTATAGCCCTTGATCGACGTGACCGGCGTGCGGAGCTCGTGCGAGGCGATCGAGAGGAACTCGTCCTTCAGACGGGAGAGGTCCTCCAGTTTCCGCCGCGCCTCGACCTGTTGCGTGTAGAGCTGCGCGTTCTCGATCGCGACCGCCGCGCGCTCGGCGAGGAGCTCGGCGAGCGGCAGTTTCTCGTCCGTCATCTTCCGCGCCGGATCGTTCGCCGCGATGGCGAGCGCGCCGAGCACCTCGCGCCGGCTTCGGAGCGGCAGGACGAGCAGAGACGAGAGCTTCATCTGGACCGCGTGGTATGTCGTCGACTCCCCTTCGGCCGCCGGCTCGAAATTCGTCGTCAGCGTCGGATACCCCGTCGCGATCGCCTGGCCGAACGGTCCCTCGCCGAGCTGGAGGGGCTGCCGGTAAATGAACGCCCACGCGAGGCCGAGCGAGGCCATGTCGCGGTGATAGATCGAGACGACGCGGAGCTCCTTGGAATCGGGAACCTTCAGGATCACCGCGGCCCAGTCGCCGAGGACTTCGGCGACGCGCTCGGCGATCGCCTGGTAGACCCACGCGGGATCGATGTTCGACGCGAAGAAGGCGCCGGCCTCCGCGAGCGTCTGCGCCCGCTCGGCCTGGAGCTGCATCTCCTCCTCGAGCCGATGCCGCTCGGTCACGTCGCGGAAGCTGACGATCACGCCCGCGACGCGCGCTTCTTCCTCGAACGGCACGGCGCTCATCGCGAGCGCCGTCGGCTCGCGGTCGCCGCGGTCGAGCAGGACCGTGACGTCCTTCACCGGCTTGCCCGTCGAGAGTGCCTGCGTCGCCGGAATCTCTCCCGGATCGAGCGCCCGCCCGTTCGGATTCCGGAACCCGTACGTCTCCGCCTGGCGGTCGATCTCGATGCCCGTGACGGACGTGCCGAGAAGCTTGACGCCCGCCGGGTTGATGAAGACGACGCGGCCGTTCGCGTCCACGAGCATGACGCCGTCCGCCATTCCCGCGATCATCGCCTCGGTCCGGCGGATCTGCCGCGCGATCGATGCATCGAGCGATCGCTCGATGCGCAGGACGAGGAACCCGCCGACGAAGAGAATCGCCAGGCTGACGCCGACCAGAAGCAGCGTCAGGGCGAGACGGAGATTGTCGAGCTCCTCGAGATCGGACGCGCGCTTGTCGCGCTCCTTGATCGTGAACTCGCCCGCGAAGTCGTAGGCGGAGCGCCGCGTGCGCGCCGCCTGCAGCATGATGTCGGTCGCCTCGTCGATCCGCCGCTCGTCCGTTCGCTGGATCTGCAGGTCCGACAGCTCGCGGAGCTGCTCGAAGTGATCGCGCATTCCTTCGATGAGCTGCTGGTCGCGCGGCTCGATCGCGAGCTCGCTCGCCGCCGCCGCCGTCTTCTCGAAGTTGCGGATCGCCTGGTGGTACTGCTCGAGGAACTCGGTGCGCCGGGTGACCGTGTAGCCGCGCGAGGCCGCCAGCATGGAGCTGATCGAGCCGTCCATCGACATGACCGCTTCGAGCAGCGGCTCGAACACGCGCACCACGCGCGAGTACTGCTGCTTCTCCCTCTGAAGGACCAGAATATTGATCGTCGCCGCCAGCGTGACGAAGACGAACAATGCGATGAACGCGGCCCAGAGGCTCCGGCGAGTGGACGAATTCATGGCTGTATTCGAGCCGGCTGGCGGCGCCTGAGCGTGCAAGATCGAGGCCTCGATTTCGGAATGTTCTCCCTCACTGCCCGATCGCGGCGCCGCGGCCATGACTCGAGTGGAACGACGGCTGCAATTCTAATGGACTCTGCCGCCTCCGGACGAGATTTCATGGCCAAGCAGCTCCGAAAGTACCAGGCGATGCGCGATTTCGGCGCCACCCCCGAGCCGAAGGGCGCCGACCGCCCTCGCCGCGGGCGCAATCCCATCTTCGTCGTCCAGAAGCACGCCGCCTCCCAGCTCCATTACGACTTCCGCCTCGAGATCGAAGGCGTCCTCAAATCGTGGGCCGTTCCGAAAGGACCCTCCTACGATCCCTCCGTCAAGCGCCTCGCGATGATGACCGAGGACCACCCCTATGAATACGCGGCATTCGAGGGAGTCATCCCGGCCGGGAACTACGGCGCCGGCAACGTGATCATCTGGGACCAGGGAACGTGGGAGTTCCTCGGTCCCGGCGACGATCCCGCCGGCGCCGTGCGCCGCGGGCAGGTCAAGTTCCGGCTCGAGGGGAAGAAGCTCCTCGGCGAATGGGCGCTCATTCACCTCGCCGGCAGGAGCCGGAAAGAGAACGAATGGCTCCTCGTGAAGCACCGCGACGGCTACGCCTCCGAGGAGGTGGACATCACGGACTACGCGCCGCAGTCGGTCGTCTCGGGGAGGATCGTCGAGCAAGTCGACCCGGAGAACGTCTGGATCAGCAACCGGAAGGCGGGGCGGGTGCGCACGATGGCCGACCGGATCCGCGCGACGGAGGCCACGGCGTCCAAAGCGACGAAGGCGCGACGGAAAAAATAGTCGGGAGTCATGACTCAAGCGTCGAATCGCGCCCGCTCCTCCTCGGTCATCGCCTGCCACGACGCCGCGAGCTGCCCGAGGATCTTCTTTTCGGACGGATAACTCGAGCGCTCGAGGGCTTCGGAGAGGGGAAACCACACGGCATCGTCGACCTCCTCGAGCTGCGGCTGCAGCTCGCCGCCGCGGTAGGCCATCAGAAAGAAGTCGACGAACTTGTGGATGAGGAGGCCGCCAGCCTTGAAGAAGTACTCGATCGTCTCGAGGGGCGCCAGGACTTCCGCGGCGAGCCCCGTCTCCTCGCGAACCTCCCGGACCGCCGCCTCGGCGCTCGTCTCGCCGTCGTCCGGCGCCCCCTTCGGCAGGCCCCAGCGCGTCCGCTCGCGCGTCGCGATCATCGCGACGTGCGGCTCTCCGCCGCGCCGCGCCACGACGACTCCCCCCGACGAGCGCTCCACCCGCACGTTGCGTTTCGGCTGCATCGCGCCGGGATTGTAGTGGACTGCCGCGACGCAATCGACCGCGTCCGCCGAACGGACGAGCTCGTTCCGAAGATGACGGGGAAGCATTCAGGGACCTAAATTGGTAAGCTGAACCGGTACATCCGCACAGGAGGTGGCCATGAACACTCTCGGAGTCGTCACGACGGTCGGTGTCGTCGTGCTCGCGGTCCTCTTCTGGTTCCTCTACCGAAAGTTCGCGCACGACAAGATCCAGGCCCTGCTCGACAAGCGGAAGAACGAGTCGAAAATCGCCATCCCGGCGGAGTTCGTCGAGGCGAACACCAAGATCCCGGTCGCGCTTTCACTGACCGAGCAGTCGCTGTTCTACGAGAACCCGGACCTCGAGGCGCGGCTCGACCTGCAGCAGATCGAAGAAGTCGAGTACGGTTCGGAACTGTTCACCGGCCAGGAGGTTCCGCACGGGCGCGTGCTGCGGCTCCGGTCCCACGGACACGCGTTCGAGTTCATCCTGGACAAAGTGAACAGCGAGAGGTTCGAGTCTTTCCTGCCGCCACACCGCGCCGACGAGCCGGGTGGCGTGCGCGTCGTCGGATGATCCGGCGCGGGTCGCCGCCATGAACCTGACGCCCGGGATGCGGTTCGGACCGTACGAGATCGGTCCGGCCCTCGGGTCGGGCGGCATGGGCGAGGTCTGGAAAGCGCACGACCCGCGCCTCGGGCGTGACGTCGCGATCAAGTGTCTCCGGCAGGACCTCGCCACGCAGCGGATTCAGGTCCACCGTTTCGAGCGCGAGGCTCGCGCCGCGTCGAGCCTCAACCACCCGAACATCATCACGATCTACGAAATCGGCGAATGGAACGGGCAGCCGTTCATCGCGATGGAGTTCGTCGAAGGGCAGCGGCTGCGCGACGTTCTCGCCGAGGGGACACTTCCTCTCGACCGCGGGCTCCGCATCGCGTCCGAAATGGCCGAGGCACTCGCCGCGGCGCACGCGCGGGGAATCGTCCACCGCGATCTCAAGCCGGAGAACGTCATGCTCACGCGCGACGGGCGCGTGAAGGTTCTCGACTTCGGCCTCGCCAAGCCGGAGGACCCGACGCACGATGCGGGCGCCACCGATGCGGTCACGCTGCCGGGCCTCGTCGTCGGCACGGCGGGGTACATGGCGCCGGAGCAGGCCCGCGGCGCCGGCGCGGATTTCCGCTCCGATCAGTTCTCCCTCGGCGCCGTCCTCTACGAGATCTTCGGCGGGCGGTCTCCTTTCCGCCGCGGCTCGACGATGGAGACGATCTCCGCGATCCTTCACGACGAGCCGCCGCCGCTCGTCGAGCTCGACCCCCTGATTCCTCCGCAGCTCGCCGGGATCGTGCAGAGATGTCTGAGCAAGGCGCCCGCGGACCGCTACGGGTCGACCGCCGATCTCGCGCATGACCTCCGGCAGCTCCGGGCCAGCCTCACGCCGACGAGCCGCGGCAGCGCGTTTCATGCGGCCCCGGTGCGGCCGGCGAGCCGCAGGCGTGCCGCCGTGTGGGCGACCGTCCTCGTCGCCGTTCTCGCAGTCACGGGCGTGTGGGTGTTCCGGAACGTCCCGCGCCAGAAGGCCACCGATGCCTTGCAGCAGGGCGCCGCCGCGATTCCGGCATCCGAGACGCTGCCGCGGGAGAAGGTCGTCGCGATTCTCCCGTTCAAAGAAGTCACCGGCGAGAAGGAGTGGCGATTGATCGGCGAAGGGA
>JBOGJQ010000411.1:0-1805 GCA_050745405.1 Thermoanaerobaculia bacterium
TCGAGCGTTTCAATTTGCCCGGCGAGGCGCTCTTGCGTTTCGATCACCAGCTCGGCCGCCGCCGACGGGGTCGGGGCGCGGAGGTCGGCGACGAAGTCGCAGATCGTGAAGTCGACCTCGTGGCCGACGCCGGAGATCGTCGGGAGGCGGCACTCGGCGACCGCGCGCGCGACGATCTCCTCGTTGAACGGCCAGAGGTCCTCGAGCGAGCCCCCACCGCGGCAGACGAGGACGACGTCGTGCGCGTTCCACCGCGAGAGATTGCGCAGCGCGGCCGCGATCTCGCGCGCGGCGGTCGGTCCCTGGACCCGGACCGGGTAGATCTGGATCGCGAGTCCCTCGAAGCGGCGTCCGAGGACGTGCAGGATGTCGCGGATCGCCGCGCCGCCGGGGGAGGTCACGATCGCGATCCGCTGCGGCAGCGCCGGGATCGGCTTCTTGCGCCCGGCCTCGAAAAGGCCTTCGGCGGCGAGACGCGCCTTGAGCTGCTCGAACGCGAGCTGCAGCGCGCCGATGCCCGCCGGCTCCGCCGTGTCGGCCATGAGCTGGAACTGGCCGCGCGGCTCGTAGATGCCGAGGCGGCCACGGATCAGGAGCTTGAGCCCGTTCTCGATCCGGAACGGAAGCTGGCGCGCCCACATCCCGAACATGACGACGTCGAGCTGCGCGCGCGCGTCCTTCACGGAAAAGTAGAGATGCCCCGGCGCCGAGCGCTTGAAGTTCGTGACCTCGCCCTCGACCCACACTTCCCGGAACCGCGATCCGAGCTCGCCGTTCACGACGGCGACGAGCTCGGAGACGGCGAAGACCCGCCGCTGCGCGCCTCCGGACGGCGCCGGGGTGACGTGGCTCACCGGACTCCCCACCGCTCGAGGAGCTCGCGCGCGTCGTTCTGCGCCTTTGCCTGCTCGACCGCGAAGCGCGGATCGTTCGGGTCATTGAGAACCTTCCGCAGCAGCGCGACGGCACGGTCGCGGTTATCGCGATCCTCATCGACGAGAGCCTCGGCGAGAAACACTGTCGTGACCTTGTCGCTCGGATCGGCCGCGTATGCGCGCTCGAGCTGCCGGACGGCCTCCTCGTTCGACGCCCACCCCGTGATGAACGGAACGCGGGGCGTCTGATGGTGCAGGCGGCCGAGCACGCGCGAGCCGCCGCTGCGCTCGATGGCCGGATCGATCGTGAGGACGAGCGTCGACTCGCGCTTGATCCGGTCCGCCGCTCCCTGCCGCACGGCCGCGAGCTTGCCGAAGACCAGCGCCCATTCGCCCCAGTTCACCGCGTCCCAATAGAGGAACTGCCCCGCGTGCGGGATCGGGCGGAGCGCGGCGGCAACGCGCTCCAGATTTCCCTCCGCGACCGAGCCCGCGTTCCGTGCCGCGAGCTGCCGGTCGAGGAGCGCGACGCCCTCGGCGCCGATTTCCTTGGCCTCGTCGAAGATCCGCTTCTTCGCGTCGCTGCCGGTCGCGACGTGGACGCCCTTGAACCGGAGCGCGCGCATGAGCTTCCACCGCGCCTCGAGGTTCGACGGATCGGCGGCGAGCGCCTTCCGGTACGCGGCGATCGCCGCTTCCACCGGGCCGGCGGCCGCCACGGCGCCGCGCGCGCCTTCCGCGCGACGCTCCCAGAGCGCGTCCCCCTCCGCGAGCTGCGCGAGCGCCGAGGTCGCCGTGAGAAGGGCCGTGAGAAGGAAAACGAGAGAGAAACGGGAGCGCATGAGGAGCCTCGCTGGGTGGAGTTCCGGCATTATGTCAGACCTGGTTGTTGTCCGTTCGTCATCCCGAGCGTAGCGAGGGATCAGGGAC
>JBOGJQ010000412.1:0-6754 GCA_050745405.1 Thermoanaerobaculia bacterium
CGGTCCACTCTCCCTTTTCCGCGAGGACCGAGACCGGTTCGCCGACGAGAAACGTGGCGATGACTTCGGAGCTCGGATCGGGGGAAGCATGAATCGGGAGCTCGCTCTGCTGAACGTAGCGGATCGCGATCGGCTCGCGCGGCGGCGGGCCCGGGGGCGGCGCTTCGCCCCCGCAGGCGGCGAGAAGGAACGGCAGAAAAGAAATCGACAGAGCGCGGATCCGCGACATGGGAAGGAGGATAGATCGAATCGATGGAGGGAACAAAGGGAGGGGCGCCACGCCGGCGCCCCTCGAGAGCCGCGATCTAATCGATGCGGATGTTGTTGATGACGCTCCGAACGCCTTCGACGTCCATGGCCGCGTTCGCGATGCGGGCGCGGTCCTTCGCGTCTTCGACGTCGCCGGTGAGCGTCACGACGCCGTTCTCGACTTCGACGCCGATGTCGAATGCGTCGTTCGCCTCATCCTCGGCGATCTGAGCGCGGACCTCGACCTCGATTGCCTCGTCGTCCCACTGTTCCGGCGTCACCTGGTTGAGCGACCGGCAGGCGCCGAGCGCCAGCACGAGGGTCGCCAGGAGCGCGAGCAGAGTGAATTTGCGTACCATCCTGAGATCTCCTTTCGACGGGCTTGGGAGCAAGCGGCATACCCGGCCCATCTGCTGATGCGGCGGTCTCAACCGTGTGCCTGTGGCTCGCGCTTTGCGCCAGAGCCGCGCGATGTCGTGCGAGGTGCGGATCGGCACGTCGGGGTGGCACTACAACCACTGGAAGGGGAACTTCTATCCGGAGAAGTGCTCGCCGGCCGAGATGTTCCGGATTTATCTCGAGCACTTCGACACCGTCGAGATCAACAACACGTTCTACCACCTGCCGCCTCACTCGGCCTTCGAGAAATGGCGGACGATCACGCCGCCGCGGTTTCTGTTCGCGCTCAAGGGGAGCCGCTTTCTCACGCACATGAAGAAGCTCTCCGATCCGGTGGAGGGAATCGCCCGCTTCTTCGAGGGGGCGAACCTGCTCGGCGCGAAGCTCGGGCCGATCCTGTTTCAGCTTCCGCCGCGATGGAAGGCGAACCCCGAACGGCTCGACTCCTTCATCGAGGCCTTGCCGAAAAGGCGGCGCTACGCCTTCGAGCTGCGCGACCGGTCGTGGCTCGTCCCGGAGATCTACCAGGTCCTGGAGGGCCACAATGCCGCGTACTGCATCTACGATTTCGCCGGGTTCGAGTCGCCGATCGAGATCACGGCAGACTTCACGTACGTTCGCCTTCACGGGCCGTCGGAGAACAAGTACCAGGGGAACTACTCGAAGCCGCAGCTGCGGCGGTGGGCCGACTGGATCGGGAGCCAGCGCGCGCGCCTGCGCGGGGTCTATTTCTATTTCGACAACGACCAGGCCGGTTACGCGGCCTTCAACGCGATCGATCTGAAGGCGATGGCGGCGTAACCGGCTTCGAAGGGTGGACGCGGCGGCGATCAGTGGATATCGTTCAGCCGAATTGGAAGGAGATGCACATGCCTTTTAAGACTTACAAGCCCAAGCAGTTCAACCTCAGCGGCCTGAATGGAATCTCGGACGAGACGCTCGAGATCCACTTCAAGCTCTATGAGGGATACGTCACGAATACGAACAAATTGAACGAGCGCCTCGCGGACATGGTGAAGGGCGGTCGCGTCGATCCCGATCAGATGGCCCCCTTCTCGGAGCTCAAGCGGCGCCTCGGGTTCGAGTACAACGGCATGGTCCTCCACGAGTACTACTTCGAGAACATGAAGAAGCAGGGCGGGGGAGAAGCGGGGAAGGGGAAGTTCCGCGATCTCGTCGAGGGAACGTACGGCGACTGGGCGACGTGGAAGGCGGACTTCAGCGCCGTCGGCATGATGCGCGGCATCGGCTGGGCGATCTGCTATCACGACCCGGCGGCGGATCACATCGTGAACGTCTGGTGCAACGAGCACCAGGTGAACAACATCGCGGGGTACACGCCGCTCGTCGTCATGGACGTCTGGGAGCACGCCTTTTTCCGTGATTACAAGCCCGCGGAGAAGGGGAAGTACATCGAGGCGTTCCTGTCGAACGTCGACTGGGACGCGGTCGAAGGGCGCGTCTAGAGCGTCCAGGCGTCTGGAGCGTCTTGGGCGTCAGGCCGACGCCCAAGACGCTCTGACGCTCGAGACGCCCGAGACTCGATTCAGTCCCGCCGTCCGCCCATCAGCCGGAGGATGAACAGGAACAGGTTGATGAAGTCGAGGTAAAGCGCGAGCGCGCCGATCACCGCGAAATTCGTCACCCGATCCCCCTCGGCCATCAGGGCGTATCCCTTCAGCTTCTGCGTGTCGTACGCCGTGAGGCCGACGAACACGAAGACGCCGATGACGCTGATCGCCATCTCCAGCGCCGACGAGCCGATGAAGATGTTCACGATCGAGGCGAGGATGATCCCGATCAGGCCCATGAAGAAGAACGAGCCCCACGAGGTCAGGTCCCGCTTCGTCACCAGGCCGTAGACGCTCATCGCCCCGAACGTGAGAGCCGTCGTCGCGAAGGCCTGAAACACGGAAGCTGGGGTGTAGACGAGCAGGACGATGCTCAACGTCAGGCCGTTCAGCAGCGAATAGACCATGAACGCCGATGCGGCGGTCGCGGGCGACATTTTCTGGACCCGGAACGAGAGCCAGAAGACCAGGCCGAGCTCGGCGATGATGAGGACCCAGATCACCCCCGGCGTGCCGAAGACGATCTGCTTCATCGCGTCGGAGAGATAGACCCAGTACGCCGCGGCGGCCGTCAGGGCGAGCCCGCCGAACATCCAGCCGTACACCGACCGGATGAAGGCCTGGACGCGCGCCTGGACTTCCGCCCCGGAGCTCGAGATCCAGCCGGGCGTCTGAGGGGTGGGATTCAGCATCTGTCGATCTCCTTCGTGGTCGTTGGCCGATCATAACAGCGGAGACGGCTGGAAATTCGGCAAGCGCACTCAACCCCGGGCGGGAGAGAGATTTGCAGCGGAATTCACAAGGGGAGACTCAGGTTTACGGGTGCGGCGAAGTTGATATAGTCAGACTCATAAATTGACCGCTTCGACATCATTCTGAAGGAGAGAAGCGATGGCAAAGATCATCGGAATCGACCTCGGCACCACCAACTCCGTGGTCGCCGTCATGGAAGGCGGCGAGCCGAAGGTCATCGTCAACGCCGAGGGGAGCCGGGTAACCCCGTCGGTGGTGGCGTTCAGCAAGGGCGGCGAGCGCCTCGTCGGCCAGGTCGCCAAGCGGCAGGCCGTCACCAACCCGGAAAACACCGTCTTCTCGATCAAGCGCTTCATGGGGCGGAAGTTCGATGAAGTGAGCGAAGAGATGAAGATGGTGCCCTACCACGTCGTGCGGGCACCGAACGGCGACGTCCGTATCGACGCCGGCGACAAGCAGTACGCACCGCCCGAGATCTCCGCCATGATCCTGCAGAAGCTCAAGCAGGCGGCCGAGGATTACCTCGGGGAGAAGGTGGACCGGGCGGTCATCACGGTACCGGCGTACTTCAACGACTCGCAGCGCCAGGCGACCAAGGACGCCGGAGAGATCGCGGGGCTCAAAGTCGAGCGGCTCGTGAACGAGCCGACGGCCGCGGCGCTCGCCTACGGACTCGACAAGAAGGGGGACGAGACGATCGCCGTCTACGACTTCGGCGGCGGCACGTTCGACATCTCGATCCTCGAGGTCGGCGAGGGCGTGGTCGAGGTCAAGTCGACCAACGGCGACACGCACCTCGGCGGCGACAACATCGACCAGAAGCTGATCGACTGGATCATCGAGGAGTTCCGGAAGGACCAGGGCATCGACCTCTCGAAGGACAAGATGGCCCTGCAGCGCCTGAAGGAAGCCGCGGAGAAGGCGAAGATCGAGCTCTCGTCCACCGCGTCGACCGACATCAACCTGCCGTTCATCACCGCCGACCAGAGCGGGCCGAAGCACCTGAACATGACGCTCACCCGCTCGAAGTTCGAGCAGCTCGTCGGCGAAATCGTCCAGAAGACGATGGGGCCCCTGAAACAGGCGCTTGCGGACGCCGGGATGAAGCCGGGAGACATCGACGAGGTCGTCCTCGTCGGCGGATCGACGCGCATCCCGATGGTTCAGAAGCTGGTCCAGGAGTACTTCGGGAAGGAGCCGCACAAGGGCGTGAACCCGGACGAGGTCGTCGCGATCGGCGCGGCGGTTCAGGGCGGCGTTCTCGGCGGCGACGTGAAGGACGTCCTCCTCCTCGACGTCACGCCCCTGTCGCTCGGCATCGAGACGCTCGGCGGCGTGATGACGAAGCTGATCGAGCGGAACACGACGATTCCGACGCGCAAGTCCGAGACGTTCTCGACCGCGGCCGACAACCAGACTTCGGTCGAGATCAAGGTTCTCCAGGGCGAGCGCGAGCTGGCGCGGGACAACAAGATGCTCGGGGTCTTTCACCTGGTCGGCATTCCGCCGGCTCCGCGCGGGATGCCCCAGGTCGAGGTCACGTTCGACATCGACGCGAACGGCATCATGCACGTGTCGGCGAAGGACCTCGGCACGGGCAAGGAGCAGAAGATCACGATCACCAGCTCCTCGGGTCTGTCGAAGGACGACGTCGAGAAAATGGTGCGCGACGCCGAATCGCACGCCGACGAGGACAAGAAGCGGCGCGAGGAGATCGAGGTCAAGAACCAGCTCGACTCGCTGGTCTACAACGTCGAGAAGATGCTCAGCGAGAATCGCGACAAGCTCGCGGGATCGGACGTGAGCACGCTGGAGTCGGCGATCGCCGACGCCCGGAAGGCGATGGAGCAGGGCGACGTCGAGGCGATGCGGCAGGCGACGGACATGCTGCAGAAGGCGTCACACAAGCTCGCCGAGGTGATGTACGCGCAGGCCGGTCAGGCCGGCGGTCCGGCTGGCGATGCGACCGGCGCCGAGGCCGGAACCGAGAGCGCCGACGACGTGATCGAGGCCGAGGTCGTCGAGGACGAGAAGAAGTAACCGTAACCCGGGTGACGTCCCGCCGGTTCGCGCCGGCGGGACGCCGCTCTGAATGCCGAGCGAGCCATGCCGACCAGAAGACGAGACGGCTACGTGATGATCTCCGTCGTGTCGGAGAGGTACAATATTCATCCGCAGACCCTGCGTCTGTACGAGCGCGAAGGTCTGATCAAACCGACGCGCACCGGCGGAAACACGCGGCTCTACGGGCCCGATCAGCTCCGCCGGCTGGAGCTCATCCTCCGGCTCACGCGCGACCTCGGCGTGAATCTCGCCGGGGTCGAAGTCATCCTCAGTATGCTGAAGGATCTCGAGAACGCCGAGCACGATCTCGACGAGATGCTCGCGCGGATCCGGCAGATGATGCTCGACCGCCGCTGCGGGTTCGAGCGCGAGCGCGCCCTGGTCAAGGCGGTTCCCCTACACCTCCAGAAGCGCCGCGCGTGACGCGATTCCCGGGACGGGCCCCCGCCGATTGACTACAATAGCCGCACCGACGCAATCAGCACCCCCTTCGGGACTCGAGCACGCGCATGGGCCGCCGCGAAGAGCATCGCGATGAATCGTACGATCTCCTGAACCAGTACCTTCAGGACATCGCGAAGATCAAGCGGCTCGATCCGGAGCGCGAACGCGAGCTCGGGAAGGCGATCCGCGAGTTCAACGACGAGGAAGCCCTCCACGAGCTCGTCCAGGCGAACCTCCGCTTCGTCGTCTCGTACGCGAAGCGCTTCCGCAACGCGCACGTGCTCTTCCTCGACCTGATCAACGAGGGAAACCTCGGATTGATGCAGGCCGCGAAGAAGTTCGATCCCGACAAGAACGTCAAGTTCATCACGTACGCCGTCTGGTGGATCCGGCAGGCGATCCTCCACGCCCTCTCCGAACAGGGGGGCGCCTTCCGCCTTCCGCCGAAGCGCGCGAATCTCATGTACCGCCTCGAGAAGGCTATCGGGGCGGCGATCACCGAGGGGCAGCGCGTCCCCACGCCGGAGGAGCTGGCGGCCGAGCTCGGGGTCAGCGTCAAAGAGGTTCAGACCCTCCTCCAGGCCACCAACGAGAATTTCTCGCTCTCGACGGAGCTCGACGACGAGTCGCACACCGAGCTCGGTGACCTCCTCGAACAGACGACCGTCCGTTCGGCCGAGGAGGAGATGGCCGAACGCTCGCTCCGCGACGAGCTGCTCGGGCAGCTCGCCGGCCTCTCGCCGAAGGAGCAGCTCGTTCTGACGCTGCGTCACGGAATCACGGACTACCGTCCCAAGACGGCGGGTCAGATCGCGACTCTGCTCGGCCGCGAGATCGACGAGATCCGTTCTCTCCTGGCCGTGGGCATCGAGCGGGTCTGCGCCGTGCTCGACATCGAGCCGGCGGAGCTTGCGAAGGTCCTCCTCTGGACGAGTCCGAATCCGCATTCCGAGGATCTGTGGGCCGATCTCGACGACTGCGACATCCGCCCCGGAATCCGTGACGACCGGACCTTTTCGGTCGAAGAGCTCACCAAGCACGCCGCCGTCCAGACGGTCGTCGACGATCTCCCGCTCGAGCAGCGGACGGTCCTCAAGCTCCGCTTCGGGACGCTCGACGAGGAGCTGACCCTGCGCGATATCGGCGAGATCCTCCGCCTGTCGCGCGAGCGCGTCCGGCAGATCGAGGCTCGCGCCGAAGCGAAGTGCCGCCGCGTCGTGCGGCGGAAGTAGGCACCTTCGACGCCGGAGGCGTCGCAGATGCGTAGCCGTGGG
>JBOGJQ010000413.1:0-1529 GCA_050745405.1 Thermoanaerobaculia bacterium
CCACCGGCTACCCTCTTCGGCGCCTCCGGCGCCGACGGCGTCTCCCGGACGCGTTTATCTTCGGCCGTACCGACCGTAATCCGATCGCGCGTCGCGCCCGATCCACTCCGCGACGAAGACGCGGCCGACGAAGCGTCCCTCGAGCTCGATCCACTCGCCGGCGCGGACGCCGCGCTCCCATGCGGGACCGTGGGAGGCGCGCAGGCGGCGCGCGTCGACGACCCAGTCGCGCCCGGAGCTCGTCCGCACGACCATGCGGTCGCGGCGGGCATCGTAGGAGATCACGCGGCCCGAGAGCGTGCGGCCGTAGCGGTCGTCGCGATCGTAGCGGTCGTCGTACCGATCGTACCGGCCGTCGTCCTGGCCGTACCGGCCGCGGTGGGAGACGCTCTCGAGGACTTCGACCGACCGCGCGCGGGCGCGCCACCAGCTCCCCGTGAGATCGACGGCGACGCGGTCGCCGCGCTCGAGATCGCGAACGCGGTAATGGCGTCCGCGGAACCAGACGCGCACGCCGCCGCTCGCTTCGACGCGAACCTGGTCGCGCCCCGTCCGGATCACGAAACTGTCACCATCCGGCGCGACGGCGAGAACGGTGCCGACGAGATCGCGCTCGCCGCCCCTTCCGCGGTCGTCGTCCGTTCGCAGATCGCTCGTGACTGACATCCCCTCGGGACGCTCTTCCGCGAACGAGGACAGCGGCGCGAGCGCGAGGACGAGGAGAGAGAGAAGCAGAAACCGTTGAGTAGGTTTGGGTTGCCTCATGTGATTCCCCCTGGGACCGATCTGGTCGTGTCCGGGAAGGGCAATCGGGAGGCCAGCGACGATCAGTCGCGGTGCTCGAACTGCGTCCCGCGCCGGGTCGGGTCGGCGAGCCGCTCGAGCGCGAACTCCTCCGGCAGCGATTCGCCGTCGACGACCGCGCGCGCGATCATCTCCCCCACCGCCGGCGCGAGCTTGAAGCCGTGCCCCGACCCTCCGCCGGCGATCCAGACGTTTTTCGCGCCGGGATGGCGGTCGAGGATCAGATCGCCGTCAGGCGTGTTCTCGTACTGGCACACGCGCGCATCGACGACGGGCGCATCGGCCAGCGCGGGAAAACGCTCGGCGAGCAGCCGCCGCGCCCGCGCGATCCCCTCCGCGGTCGCAACCCGGCTCCCCCGCGTCGGATCGAACGCCTCGCCGCGCGTGTCGTCGGCGAGCTTGAAACCGTGGCCGCCGAGGTCGGGAATGCCGTAGACGATGCGCTCGCCGAAATCGATCCAGATGGGAAGGCGCTCCGGCCCCCACTCCTTCGATCCCGCCGGAGGTCCGAAGAAAAAGACTTCCTGCCGCGTCGGGAGAATCCGATCGCCGATGACGTCGGGAAAGAGCGATCCGAGCCAGGGACCGCAGGCGAAGACGAAGGAGTCGCCGCCGATGGACGCGCCGTCGACCGAGACGGCGCTCATCCTCCCGTCGTCGATCGGACCCGGCGCGGCGCGTCCGATGCGCCACGCGCCGTCCCGCTCGACGAGGTCGCGCACGAC
>JBOGJQ010000414.1:0-9142 GCA_050745405.1 Thermoanaerobaculia bacterium
CCACCGGCTACCCTCTTCGGCGCCTCCGGCGCCATCCCAGCGATGGTTCTTCTTCTCAGGCGCGGCGCCAGCCGTCAGTGGCTCAGGATGACGAAACCGTCTCATCGGGAGCAAAGGGTATCCCGAACAGGACGACGTCGACCATCGCGCCGGCTTCGATCAGCTTCGTCCCCGTCTCCACGATCGCGAATCCGTTGACGCCGACCATCGACGTGGTCTGCCCCGAACCCTGCGCCGCGACCGGCTCGGCGACGAGCTCGCCGCCACGCGCGATGACGCGGACGCGGACGTACTGCCGCCGGTCGCCGCGCGAGCGCAACGCGCCGGCCGTGCGCATTCGCACGATCGGCGGAAGAACGCCGCCACTCTCCCCCGCCGCCTTGCGAATCGCCGGCCCGACGAAAAGAATAAACGAGACCATGCAGGAGACCGGATTCCCCGGCAGCCCGAAGTAGAGACGGCCGTCCAGCTCCGAGAGAACGAGCGGCTTGCCGGGCTTCATCGCGACTTGCCAGAACTTCGTCTCCGCGCCGAGCTCGTCGAGCGCGTCCTTCACGAAATCGAACGCGCCGACCGAGACGCCGCCCGTCGAGAGCACGAACTCGGCGCCCGTCGTGCCGCGGATCGCTTCCTTCGTCTCCTCGAGCGTGTCCGCCACGATTCCCAGCCGCCGCGGCTGCGCGCCCGTTTCGGCCGCGAGCGCGGCGAGCGTCCACGAGTTCGAGTTCACGACCTTCCCCGGCTCGAACGGCGCGTCGGCCTCGATCACCTCGTCGCCCGTCGAGAGGATTGCGACGTCCGGCCGCAGCCCGACTTCCACCCTCGTTTTCTGGACGCTCGCGAGGACGCCGAGGTCTCCCGCGAGGATCCGCGTCCCGGCGGTGAGAACGATCTCCCCCTCGCGCATGTCCTCGCCGCGGCGCCGGATGTTCGCGCCGGCACGCACGGGACGATGCACTTCGAGGAGCTCGGATCCGGCGTTCGTCAGCTCCACCGGAACGACGACGTCCGCCCCCTCCGGAAGAAGAGCGCCCGTCATGATGCGGACCGCCGTCCCCGGCTCGACGCGGCGCGTCGCGAGCCGCCCGGCGGGGACGTCTTCGACGACGCGAAGCCGCGCCGGGGATTCCTTCGATGGGCCCTCGACGTCGCTCGCGAGCACGGCATAACCGTCCATCGCGGAATTGTCCCGGAGCGGAACGTCGCGAATCGCGCGCACGTCTTCGCGCAGAACGCGCCCGATCGCCTCGCCCAGCGGCACGACCTCGGTCCCCAGCACGCGAACCGCGTCCAGGACGCGCGCCTGCGCCTCCTCGACGGGGAGCATTCTTTCCGCTTCGCGTTCCTTCTGGAAGGTCGGCATCGGAGGGATTATCTACCCTCCGGCGAAGGCCATCAGAATCTCGACCTCATCCCCGCTCGCGAGGGCCTGCTGCCGCTCCCCGTGGAGGATCACGTTCCCGTTCACCGCGAAGTTCCACAGCTCGTCGCCGGCGCGGTAGTCCGGGATATGGCGCTCGATGACCTCCGCGAGCTCGGCGAGGTTCGCGACCGGCTCGTCGACGTTGAGGACCGCATTGCCGCCGCCGCGGAGCGGCTCGGGAAGCCGGACCGTGATCACGACGCCTCCGCGCCGATCACCGCGGTCAATTCTTCCCGGAACTCCGGCACCGGCTGGCCGTCGTCATCGAGGCGGGAGATCGCGTAGAAGCGCGAAAGCATCCGGTCGAACTCGTCGCGGTCGATCTTCTCGCCCGCGTACGGGCCGACGGTGATCGGCTCCTCGAACCACCGCTTCGGCAGCGTGTCGTCGGCGCGCGTGACGCCGAGCCGGCCGTTGATCATCCGCTCGATCGCCGTGATGTTCAGGCCGACGCGGTCGAGATCGTCCGGCGAGAGCTCGAGCCCCGCGACGTTGCGGAGCTGATCCGAGAACTCCTCGAGCCCCGGAAGCGACGGCGAGTTGAAGAGCTTCGTCGTGAAGCGGCACATCCCGACGGCGTCGCCGACGGCGAAGACGTTCTCGCACCGGCGCACCGCGATCTCCTTGCCGCGATAGCTGTTCGGCTCGGCCGAGACGTCGCCGCCATAGAGCTCGCGCTTGAACTCGGGATCGTCGTTGATCTTCGCGTTGATCTCGAGCGTGACGCGGTTCCGCAGGTGATCCATGCCGCGCGTCGCGACGGCGAGTCCGAGGGCGAACGCCTTCAGGATCCGCGCGTCGTGCGGGTCGCTCTGCGTCAGCCCCTTCACCGCCATCAGGTAATCGAGAGCTTCCGGCGGATATTTGCCGCGGTCCACGGCGCGGCTCGATTCCGCGATCGTGTCGCCGAATCCCTCGCGCGCGGCGGTCATGAACAGAAGCCGCTCGATTGCCTCGTAGTTCCCCCACGCCAGATCGATCCCAGATTGCTCGCGCGTCACGATCCCCCGCTGATAGAGCTCCATCGCCCACGAGATCGCCGATCCGGTCGACGCCGTGTCGAGTCCGAGATCGTTGCAGATGTTGTTCAGCCGCAGCACCTGCTCGACCTCGGTGATGCCGAGGTTCGGACCGAACTTGCCGAGCGTGACGTACTCCGGGCCGTCGCCCTTCGCGTACTTGTCCTGCGGCACGTGCTCGCATCCCGTCATGTCGTTCAGCGGCCGGCAGTTCACGGGACAGGCGAAGCACCCCTCCATCCCCGGGCGGAACGGATCGATGTTCTCCGCGTCGAGCTTCTCGGTCCAGGTGGTCTCCTGGTTGTTCTTCGTTCCCATCGCGCCGAGAAGGCGGGAGGGCTTGTAGAGGAATGGCGTCCCGCGCGTCTTGAGCGCGTTCTTCACCACGGACGTCGAGAGGAGCTGGACGGCGATCTCACGGTTGCGCGGCTTGTGCGGCCGCATCGGCTCGAGCTTCGCGCCGCGTCCCTCCATGAGAACGCCCTTGAGGCGCAGCGATCCCATCTTCGCGCCGGGGCCGCCGCGGGCGTAGACCGCCTTCGGTCCCGCCATGATCCCGGAGCAGAGGACGAGATTCTCCCCCGCGGTCGTGATCGCCGCGAGGCCGAAGTCCCTCCCCTCGGTCCCGCCGGCGTCCTCCGAGATGCGCGCGCGGAGGTCGATGTTGTCGAGCCCGACGTACGGCGCCGCATCGGCGAACTCGACCCCGCCGCCGCGGATCCGAAGCAGCGTCCACGCGGGCGCCTTCCCGTAGAGAACGAGGTGATCGATTCCCCCGAGCTTCATGAACGCGGGAAAATAGTCGCCGGCATTCGCATCCATCAAAACGCGCGTCTCGGGGGACCACGAGGTGACGTTCCCCCGGGCCGCCGAGGGGACGAGCGAGGTCAGGATGCCGGTGCCGAAAATGAGGGGAACGTCCGGATCGAGCGGCTCCAGACCCGGATCGAGCAGGTTCCAGAGGAGGAACATGTTCACGCCGCGCCCGCCGAGAAGGCGCTCGGTGACCGGCCGCGGGATCCAGGCGCGCCGCACCTCCCGCCGCTCGAGGTCGACGAGCAGCGTCTCGCCCTGCGTGGGATACTGCGGCTCCCGCGCAAGACGAGTCAGAAGGTTTTCGACGCGCTGGCGGATCATGGAGTGGTAATTGTAGAACGTCTCGACAGGACGGATATTCGGTATCACCTTCGCAAGCGAACCCTGCAGAAGGGAGGCACGATGACGACAGCGCCGGGCGTGCAACCGTGGTGGGAGCCGGCCCGCCGCAGAGCGGGGCTGATCGACCTTCACCCCGACGTCGCGAACTTCCGCGAGGAAGCCGTGGCGGGACTGCGGTCGAGCCCCAAGCGCGTTTCGCCGAAGTTCTTCTATGACGAGCGCGGTTCCGCCCTGTTCGAGCGAATCACGCGCCTGCCGGAGTACTACCCGACGCGCACCGAGATCGAGATCCTCGAGGAGCACGCGGAAAGCCTCGCAACGATCCTCGGTGAGCGGTGGGAGCTCCTCGAGCTCGGCAGCGGCAGCAGCCGGAAGACGCGGATTCTGCTCGAGAGCGCGGGCGGGAATGGGACGTACGTCCCCATCGACATCGCGAAGGAGTCCCTCGTCGCCGCGGCGGAAGGGATCGCGCAGGAGTTTCCCGACGTGAACGTCGTCGCCGTCTGCGCCGACTACACCGCACCGATCCCTCTCGCGCGCTTCGACCCGTCGGCGCGCCGCATCATCTTCTTTCCCGGCTCGACGATCGGCAACTTCGATCCCGACGATGCGCGCGATTTTCTGGCGCATCTCGGCGGCATGCTCGAGCCGGACGACCGCATGATCGTCGGCGTCGATCTCCAGAAAGACCCGGCGACCCTGCACGCCGCGTACAACGACGCGGCGGGCGTGACGGCCCGGTTCAACTGCAACGTGCTCGAGCGGATGAACCGCGAGCTCGGAGCGAACTTCGACCTGCGCCGCTTCGAGCATCTCGCCTTTTACGATCCGAAGCTCGGGCGCATCGAGATGCATCTCCGCAGCCGCGGCGAACAGACGGTCCGGATCGACGGCGAGGAGATCCGGTTCGAAAACCGCGAAACGATTCACACCGAGAACTCCTATAAATACACGCGCGAAGGATTCCGGCGGCTGGCGAGAGAGGCGGGCCTGGCGACGGTCGAGATCTGGACCGATCCGGGACTGCTGTTCAGCGTCTGGATCCTCGCGCCGCAGCGGATCTGAGCCATGACGGAGACAGTCATCGACCCGACCACGACGAGCCCGGCCGCGACCGAGAAGCTGCCGGTGGCGATCCTCGGCGCCACCGGATCGGTCGGCCAGCGATTCATTCAGCTCCTCGAGAACCACCCGTGGTTCCGCGTCCACGAGGTCGTCGCGTCCGAGCGGAGCGCGGGGAAAGCGTACGGCGACGCGGCGCGCTGGAAGCTCCCGACGCCGATCCCCTCCGCGGCGGCCGGTCTCGAGGTGCTTCCCCTCGACGCGGCGCTCGAGTCGCGGCTCGTCTTCTCGTCTCTCGACTCGTCGGTCGCGGGCGAGGCCGAGGAGCTGCACGCCGCCCGCGGCTGCGCGGTCCTTTCGAACTCGCGCAACCACCGCATGGACGAGGACGTCCCGCTGCTGATCCCCGAGATCAATACCGACCACCTGGACGCGATCGAGCGGCAGCGGGAGCGGCGTGGGTGGCCGGGCTACATCGTGACGAACCCGAACTGCTCGACGATCGGCCTCGCTCTCGCCGTGGCGCCCATCGAGCACCAGCACGGCATCGACGAGATGCACGCCGTGACGCTCCAGGCGATCTCCGGCGCCGGGTACGCCGGCGTGACGTCCTGGGCGATTCTCGACAACGCGATCCCCTTCATCTCCGGCGAGGAAGAAAAGATCGAGACCGAGCCGCGGAAGATCCTCGGACGGTGGGAGAAGGATCACTTCCGCGATGCGCCGATCCGCATCTCCGCGCAGACGAATCGCGTGCCGGTGATCGACGGCCACATGATCTGCATCTCGCTCCGCTTCCGGAGCAGCGAGAGGCTCCGCGGGAGCTTTCCGATCGAGAAGCTCGTGGAGGACGTCAAGGTCGCGATCGCGTCGTTCCGCGGAGAGCCGCAGCGGCTCGGGCTGCCGAGCGCGCCCGAGCGGCCGATCCATCTCGTGGAGGAGGACGACCGCCCGCAGCCGCGCCTCGACCGCGACGCCGAGCGCGGCATGGCCGTCACGGTGGGGCGGGTCCGCCCCTGCCCGGTGCTCGACCTGCGCTTCGTCGCTCTGGTCCACAACACGATCCGCGGCGCCGCCGGCGCCGCGATCCTGAACGCCGAGGTACTCAAGGCCCGGAACCTGCTTCCGTGACGATGATGGATTCTCGCGTTTCTCCACGAACGAATGAAGTCATCCCGAGCGGAGCGAGGGATCAGGGACGGGTGGGGAATCCGTCATCGCGGGGACCGCAATCGGCGGGAGAACGAAACATCGCTCTCCCGCCGATAGAGGCCGCCGCGTCACGCGCTGCCCGCCCGACCCTGATCCCTCGCTACGCTCGGGATGACGGCTCACCGGGGTGTTCGGCGTGATCGTCGTCAAGTTCGGAGGAACCTCCGTGATGGATGCGGAGAGGATGCGCCGGGCGATCGGCGTGGTGGCCGAGCGGCGCGACCGGGCACCCGTCGTCGTCGTCTCGGCGCTGGCCGGAGTGACGAACGATCTGGTGGACGCGACCGCCCTCGCCGCCGGCGGCCGGTTCGACGAAGCGCGCGCCAAGGTCGACGCGATCCGCGAGCGCCACGAAGCGATCGGGTTCGAGCTCGTCGGTCAGAAAGCCGACTTCCTCGAGTCGTTTCTCGCGCAGCTGCGGAAGCACACGACGGAGATCTGCGACATCCTGCGCGGCATCAGCCTCGTCGGCGAGGTCAGCCTCCGGGCGAAGGACAAGGTCGTCGCGATCGGCGAGAAGCTTTCGTCGGTGCTCTTCTCGTACACGATGCGGACGCAGACGCTCGTCGGGGTCCACGTCGATTCGGAGAACGTGATCGTCACGGACGAGAAGTTCGGCAACGCGAGCCCGGACATGGACGCGACGCGGGAAGCGGCGCGCGCAACACTCCTGCCCGAGGTCGAGCGGCGGCACATCCCGGTGATGGGCGGCTTCTTCGGCCGCTCGCGGCGCGGGGCGATCACGACGCTGGGCCGCGGCGGCTCCGACTTCAGCGCGGCGATCGTGGGCGCCGCGATCGGAGTCGACGAGATCCAGATCTGGACCGACGTCGACGGCATGATGACGACCGATCCGCGCCTCATCCCGAAGGCGCGCGTCATCGAGCTCATCTCCTACGTCGAAGCCGCCGAGCTCGCCTGGTTCGGCGCCAAAGTTCTCCACCCGAAGACGATCGCGCCCGCCGTCGAGAAGAAGATCCCCATCCGCGTGCTCAACGCGCAGAACCCGCGCGCGAGCGGGACGCTGATCACCGCCGAGGGGACCGACGCCGCGGGACCGCGGGCGATCGCTCTCAAGCGAGGCATCTCGGCGATCCACATCGTCTCCAACCAGATGCTCGGCGCGCACGGGTTCCTCGCGCGCATCTTCGAGGTCTTCGCGCGGAACGAGGTCTCCGTCGACCTCGTCACGACCTCGGAGATCTCCGTCTCCGTGACGGTCGACGAGGACGACCGGCTCGACGAGGTGACGGCGGCCCTCTCGGAGTTCGCGCGCGTCGAGGTCGAGCGGGAGCGCGCGATCGTCGCTCTGGTCGGAAAGAACGTGATCGGCGACCGATCGGTCGCGGCGCGCGCGATCGAGGCCCTGCAGGACGTGCCGGTCACGATGATGTCGATCGGCTCGTCGGGGCTGAACTTCAGCATCGTCGTGCCGGAGGCGGACGCCGAGTCGGCTGTCCGCGAGATCCACCGGCGCCTGTTCGAGTCGGAAGCGGAGGCGGCGTGAGAATCGCGATTCACGGGCGCGGCAGGATGGGCCAGGCGGTCGAGCGGATCGCGCGCGAGCGCGGGCACGAGGTCGTCGCGACGTTCGATCGGGCGAACCCCGTGACGCCGGAGCCCCTCCGCGGCGCCGACGTCCTCGTCGACTTCTCTCATGCGTCGGCGCTCGATGGCCTCGTCGCCGCCGCGTCGGCGGGCGGAACCCCGCTCGTCGTCGGGACGACGGGATGGGACGACCGCCGGGAAGAGGTCGAGCGACGGTGCCGCGACGGAGGCGTGCCGATGGTCTGGGCGTCGAATTTCTCGCCCGGAGCAAACATCCTTTTTCTTCTCGCGGGGATCGCGGCGGACCGCGCGGCGACGTTCGGCGGGTACGAGGCGGGAGTCGAGGAACGCCACCACGCGAAGAAGAAGGACGCGCCGAGCGGGACGGCGCTCCGGATCGCCGCCGAGGTGCGGGAGGGAAGCGGCGGCGCGATCGATCCGCCGATCGCCTCGTCGCGCGTCGGCGCCGAGTTCGGGCTCCACGCGCTCTTTTTCGACTCGCCCGACGATCTACTCGAGATCACCCACCGCGCGCGCGGCCGCGACGGCTTCGCCCGCGGTGCCGTCCTCGCGGCCGAGCGGATCCACGGCATGAGCGGCGTCTACCGCTTCGAACAGCTCATCGCGATGCAGGAGGATCGACATGGCCAGAACGGAGAGGTTCCGCGGCGTCGGCGTGGCCCTGATCACACCGTTCCGCGCTGACGGCTCTCTCGACGAGAGCGCCTTCTCGCGCCTCGTCGAGCGGCAGATCGAAGAAGGGACCGACTACCTCGTCCCCTGCGGCACGACCGGAGAGAATCCGGCGCTCTCGCACGAGGAGCATCTTCGCGTCGTCGAGCTCACCGTGCGCTCCGCGAACGGCCGCGTGCCGGTCCTCGCCGGGGCGGGCGCGAACTCGACGACGAAAGGCGTCGAGCTCGCCCGCGCCGCCGTCGACCTCGGGGCCGACGGCATCCTGACGATCACGCCGTATTACAACAAGCCGACGCCCGACGGCCTCCGGCGCCACTTCGGCGCGCAGGCCGAGGCGCTCGAGGCGCTCCGTCCCGGCTTTCCGATGATCCTCTACAACGTTCCGGGACGCACCGGCGTCAACATGACCGCCGACACCACGCTCCGCGTCGCGCGCGAGATCCCGACAGTCGTCGGCGTCAAGGAGGCGTCCGGGAACCTCGAGCAGATGCTCACGATCCTCCGCCGGCGCGAGCCCGGGTTCCTCGTTCTCAGCGGCGACGACGCCTGGACGCTCGCCCTTCTCGCCGCGGGCGGCGATGGCGTGATCTCCGTCGCCGCGAACGAGATCCCGCGCCTCATGAAAGAGATGGTCCGCGCGGGACTCGACGGCGACTTCCGCCGCGCGCGCGAAGTGCACGAGAGGATCCTTCCGCTCATGCTCGGCAACTTCCTCGAGTCGAATCCGATCCCGGTCAAGACCGCTCTCAAGATGATGGGCGTCCTCGAATCCGATACGCTGCGCCCGCCGCTCGCCCCGATGACGCCGGCGAACCGGGAGAAGCTGCAGGCGATCCTCGAGGAGGTCGGGGTCATGAGTCGGGAGTCCGGAGTCGGGAGTCGGGAGTCGCGATCGTAAACGCGTGCACGCCGGACGCGTGCCGGAAGGTGACGAGATCTTGCACGAGGGAGGCGTGCCGGAAGGTGACGAGATCTTGCACGCCGGAGGCGTGCCGGAAGGTGACGAGATCTTGCACGCCGGAGG
>JBOGJQ010000415.1:0-7240 GCA_050745405.1 Thermoanaerobaculia bacterium
GGCCACAGGGATCCCGGTGTGCCGCGGTTCTGGGTTCATTGAATCACTGCGCGGCGAGCTCGCGGAGGGCGCGCTTCGCGCGCGCGCGCAGCGATTCGGGCGGGGGGTGGGGGGAGAAGCGATCGACGAGGTAGGCGTCGACGATCGGGGCGACGTGCTCGACGAGTTCGGGCCGCAGCTCGCGGACGCGCGCGAGGAGCTCCTGCGGCGCGGTGGACGCATCCGACGGAATCCCCATCTCGCGCAGGATCGCGAGGAGCTTCTCGTACTCGCTGCGGCGCCGCGTCGCGAGGATGAGCGCGACGATCGCCGCGACGAGCGCCAGCGGCAGGACGATCACCCAGAGGTTCTCGCGCATCTCCCCCGCCGCACCGCTCAGGTTCGAGCGGATCTGCGCGAGGGAATCGCGCGCGGCGTAGAGCGCCCGCAGCGCGAGCTCGACCTGATCCGCGCTGCCGAACGTCAGGATGTACCGATCCCAGAAGTACGCGACCGCGTCGCGGATCGCGCTGGCGTACGCCCGCGCCAGGTTCCGCGGCCCCGTCCCGGGCCGCTCGGCCGGCGGCGTCGGATCGAACGTGACCCACGACTCGCCGTCGAACACCTCGACCCACGCGTGCGCGTCGCGCTCGCGGATGATGAACGACCCGATCAGCGGGTTCAGCTCGCCGCCGTAATACCCGCCGACGATGCGCGCAGGGATATCGAGCGCGGAGAGGAGCGCCACCATCCCCGCGGCGAAGTACTCGCAGTGGCCCCGCCGCGTCTCGAGCAGGAACTGATTCACCGTGACCGGGCGCCCGAGCTCCGAGGGATCGGCGAGGTACGCGAACTCCGAGACGAGGTACTGCTCGATCGCCCGCGCTCGCTCGCGCACCCCGCTCTCCCCTCCCGCGATCCGCTCCGCCATCGCGCGCACGGCGGGCGAGTACGGATACGCGGGAACGGCCGCGGGGCGCGCGAGCAGCGGCCGCGTCTGACGGCTCATCTCCACCTCGAACTCGAACTCGCCGCGGAGCTGCTCGCCCTGGCTGTTGTAATCCGTGTGAAACGCCGTCGCGTAATAGTCGACGACGCGAAGCATATTGAACCCGCGGATCTCGTACGTCCCCTCGGGAAGAATGAGCTTCCTGTTGCGCCGCCGCTTCTGCTCGATCCGCGCGACGCGCGAGTACCCCGCCGGCCGCGCGATCGCAATCTCCTCGGTCGCCGACGAGACGAGATCGCCCGTCTCGCGCATCAGCGGCCTCCACTCGCCGCCCTCCCACCCGTCGTACACCATGAGGCGCAGCCGGAGCGGCGTGAAGAACGGAACCGCGTCGCGCGCCATCCAGACGCGCGCCACCGCGAGCGGGTCGTCCGAGATCCGGCGGTTCTCGCGGAAATCGATCGTTTCGCTGATGCCGGTGGAGGTCGACTCGAGCCGCTGCGGAATCCCGCGGACGAACGGGTTCTGCGTCCGGGGAAGCATCGGAAAGAGCGCGATCGCGAGAAGGACCGTCGGCAGCGCGAACCCCGCCGCCGAACGGAGCACCGGCATCGGCTCCGCCTCGCGCCCGAGCTCCTCGGCCGTCGTCTCGTGGCTCGCCCGGATCAGCCGACCGAACATCAGCAGCGTGAACGCGAGCACGAAAATCATGACCGACTGGTGCGTCGCCGTCGCGAGGCTGGTCAGGAAGATCAGAAACGTGACGAGCACGCGCTGGCCCGACGCCGCGCGCGCCGTCTCATCGAGGGTCTGGTAGATCGCGATGAAGAAGAGGAGATGGACGGACGCCTCGATGAGGCTCCTCGAGAGGACGAGCGCGTCGAGGAAGAAAAACGGGAGGTAGACGATCGCGCCGAATCGGCCGACCGCGGTCATACGCGCGAGGGAACGGCGCGACCGGATCGCCAACGCCGCCGCGGCGAGGATCACGTGAAATGCGAAGACGACGAGCGGCGAGATCGCGTTCGTCACGTACAGCGGCACTGCGGCCACCGCCGTGAGCAGGATCATCTCCACCTCAGGCGCTCTTCGCATCCTCGGTCCTCAACGAAAAGAGAATCGCGCCGCGCGGGACGACGGGGAGGTCGCCGTGCGGCTCCGGCTCGACGAGCGCGAGCGCCTCGAAGACGGAACGGCGCACGCGGTCGCCCCGGCCGCGGATCCGCTCCGAAGGCAAAATGAGCGCGACGTCCGTCTCGGCGTCGATCGCTTCCCGCAACACCGTCGCCGCCTCGCTGATCATCCGTTCGAACTGCTCGTCGCTCGCCCAGGCGGGCTTCACCGGATCGACCGCGACCTGCACCGACGGCGCCCCCTCCTCCTGATGCTCTTTGATGATCCACCGCCCGAGGCTCGCGGACTTTTTCCAGTGGACGTGGCGGAGCGAGTCGCCGCGAACATATTCGCGGAAGGCGAACACGTCGCTCCCCGATCCCATGCGGCGGCGCGGGATCGCCTCCGTAGCCCGCGACTCGGCGAGGAAGCGCCGGCCGTCGCCGTCGAGGAGGCGCGGGTAGACGAGCAGTTCTCCCTCGAACCGCACGCGCCGCTTCTTCAGGATCAGGCCGAACGGATAACGCGTGTAGAAGTCGGCGCGCTCGAGCCGCGCCGGTCCGCGCCGCGGAAAGAGAAAGCGGATCGGCACGTCGACCGACGCCCGGCGGCGCACCTCGCTGACGAGCACGGGCGCCTCGAAGACATCCGAGGAGATGACGACGTCGCGGACGCTCCAGATCCGCGAGCCGTTGCGGACGCGCAGCAGCGCGTGCGCCGGCGCGCCGGCCCAGACTTCCTCGACGCTCAGGAGCTCGACGCGCATCTTCTGAAGGCCGCCCTTCGACGCGAGCCCCGAGACGAGAATGCCCCCGAGCATGAACGCGAGGCCGATGTAGAGGGAGTTGTTCCCGGTGTTCAGCGCGGCGAAGCCGATGACGAGAGTGAAGAGGAGGTAGCCGGCGCCGAGGCGCGTCAGCCGGACGACGCCCTCGAATGCGAACGGAGGAGCCGACATGAGCTCACCTCGGCACGGGAATCTCGGCCATGAGCCGCTGGATGAAGCGCGCCTCGGGCGAGTGCGTCCCCCGCGCGCCGCGCCGCTCCCGCAGCATGATGCGGTGCGAGAGCACGGGGATCGCGAGCGTCTTCGCGTCGTCGGGGATGACGAAGTCGCGCCCGTTCACCATCGCGAGACCCTGGCACGCCTTGAAGTAGACGAGCGCGCCGCGCGTCGAGACTCCCAGCTCGACGTCCGCGTGCTGCCGCGTCGCGTGGACGATCGTCATCAGGTAATCGGTGATCGACTCGTTCACGTGCACCCGGTGGACCTGCGCCTGGAGCTCCTGGAGCTCCCCCGCGCTCATCACCGGCTCGAGATGCTCGAGCGCGTCGTGCGCTCCGCCCATTCGGAGCAGATCCTTCTCGTCCGCGGAGCTCGGGTAGCCGATCGTCAGCTTCATCAGAAACCGGTCGAGCTGCGCCTCGGGGAGCGGGTACGTCCCGACGTGCTCGATCGGGTTCTGCGTCGCGATCACGAGAAACGGCGACGGAAGCGTCAGCGCGCGCTTCTCCATCGTGACGGTTCCCTCGCTCATCGCCTCGAGGAGGGCCGACTGCGTCTTCGGCGTCGCCCGGTTGATCTCGTCGGCGAGCAGGACGTTCGTGAACACCGGCCCCGGAACGAACTCGAACTCGCGCCGCTCCTGGTTGTACACCGTCACACCGACGATGTCCGCGGGAAGGAGGTCGCTCGTGAACTGAATGCGCTGGAACTCGAGCGAGACCGAGCGCGCGAGCGCGTGCGCGAGCGTCGTCTTCCCGACGCCGGGGACGTCCTCGAGGAGGAGGTGCCCCCGCGCGAGCATCGCCGCGATCGCGAAGCGGACGACCTCCGCCTTGCCGCGGATCACGCGCTCGACGTTCGCCTGCAGCTCGGCGATGCGGCTCAGCGCGTCGGTCGTGAGATGTTGTTCGACGGCCATGATGAAAGTAGCTTGTAGCTTGTAGCTTGTATCTAGTAGCTGGTCGCCTTACTAGCTACTGGCTACGAGCTACTAACTACGCCTTCTTGTAGTTCGGCCCCCCACCACCCTCCGGCGGCACCCACGTGATCACCTGATACGGATCCATGATGTCGCACGTCTTGCAGTGGAAGCAGTTCGTAAAATTCAGAAACGGTACGCGCCCCCGTCCGTCTTCCGTCGGCTTCGGCTCATAGACGTTCGCAGGGCAGAAATGGAAGCACGGATTGCCGTACTCGACCGTGCACCGCGTGATGCACACCTCCGTGTCCTGAATCCAGAGGTGCGGCGGCTGATTCTCCTCGTGAACGACGCCGCCGTAGTAAACGTCCGTGACCTTGTCAAAGAGATACTGGTTGTCCAACCTCATCTTCTCGGGCGGCTGCGGGGACTCGGTGCCGAACCAGCGCTGGATCCGCTCCATCTGCTTCCACCCCTCGTGTCCTTCGAGGCGGTTGAACAGGCCGAACCCGCGTCCGCGCGTGATGAGGGCGAGCCCCGCATTGAGCATGCCAGCCGGCAGGCCCCAGTGAAAGGCCTGATGGAAGTTCCGCTCGACCCACAGCTCGTCCTTCGCCCACGACTCCTGGAAGCGGCGGTCGTAGCTCGAGAGCGTCGCTTCCGAGGCGTCGCCGGTGACGAGAGCGTCGAATGCGGCCTCGGCCGCGAGCATGCCCGACTTGATCGCGAGATGGATTCCCTTGAGGCGCGCGCCGTTGAGAAAGCCGCCCGAGTCGCCGGCGATGAGGAAACCGTCGCCGTAGAGCTTGGGCATCGCCCAGTAGCCGCCTTCGGGGATCGCCTTCGCGCCCGCTTCGATCATCGTGCCCCCCTCGAGGAGCTTGCGGATCGCGGGATGCGTCTTCATCCGCTGAAACTCGTGATGGGGATCGAGCGTGGGGTCCTTGTAATCGAGGCCGACGACGAGGCCGATGTCGATGATGCGGTCCTGCATCCCGTAAATGAAGCCGCCGCCGAACGTGCCCATGTCGAGCGGCCAGCCGAGCGTGTGGACGACCTTACCCGCGGGGAAGCGATCCTCGGGGACCTGCCACAGCTCCTTGACCCCGACCGAGTAGACCTGCGGATTCTTTCCCGCGTACAGATCGAGATGGCCGGCGAGCTGTTTCGTCAGCGTGCCGCGCGGACCTTCGGCGAGGATCGTGACCTTCGCGCGGATGTCGACGCCGGGCTCGTAGTTCCCCTTCGGCTGGCCGTTTTTGCCGATCCCCTTGTCGCCCGTCCGGACGCCGACGACGCGGCCGTCCTCGAGAAGAACGCGGAACGCCGGGAACTCCGGGAAGACGTCGACGCCCGCCTCGGCGACCATCGGCTCGAGCCAGCGACACAGTTTGCTGAGAGAGACGACGTAGTTCCCATCCTGCCGCATCGGCGGCGGGACGAACGGCGATTTGATCTTTTTCCTTTCGGTGAGGACCCAGAGCGCGTCGTCGTCGACCGGCGCCTCGATGGGCGGCTCGCGGTCCTTCCAGTCGGGGATCAGCTCGGCGAGGCCGCGCGGGTCGAGAACGGCGCCGGAGAAGCCGTGGGAGCCGATCTCTTTTCCTTTTTCCAGAAGGGCAATGCCGACGCCCTCGAGCTTGTGGTCGCTCGTCTCGTTGTGGCGGCGAATGAGCTGCGCGAGGTGGTACGCCGCCGCGAGGCCCGCGGGGCCGCCACCGACGATGACGACGTCCAGCTCGAGCGTCTCCCGCTCCACATCGGGAAGTTCAGCCATGGATGAGGACTCCTTCGAGGATCGGGCCAGCCTGGTCGAACGGCCCGGAAGCGGGCGTATTGTACCTTCCGCGGTCGCAGGTCGCCGGTGAGGCCCGAACGACGCCGGATTGACGGTCCGCGGGCTTATGATTACCGAAGCGTACCCATGGCTCCCTTACGACTCTTTCTTCTCGGCGGATTCCGCGCACGCCTTGGCGAGACCGATCTCCAGTTCCCCACGAAAAAGAGCGAGGGGCTGCTCGCCTACCTCGCCATCCCGCCCGGGCAGATGCACGCGCGCGAAAAGCTCGCGGCGCTGCTGTGGGGGGACTCGGCCGAGGAGCAGGCGCGGCAGAGTCTCCGGCAGACTCTGTTCACGCTGCGCAAGCTCCTGAACGCCGGCGATGCGGTCGTGCTCGCGGCGGACGGCGACCGCATCGGGCTCGATCCGTCGCAGGTCGAAGTGGACGTGACGACGTTCCTCGACCACCTCGCGTCGAAGGACGCGCACCGAATGGCCGTCGCGGTCGAGCTCTATCGTGGCGAGTTCCTCGAAGGGCTGAGCATCAACGAGGAGGAGTTCGAGAGCTGGGTCGCGATCGAGCGCGACCGCCTTCGCGAGGCGGCTCTGGCCGCGTACGGCGCGCTGCTCGAGCAGCAGTCGCAGGCGGGAGAGCTCGACGCCGCGGTCCAGACGGCGCTCCGGCTCCTCGCGGTCGATCCGCTCCAGGAATCGACGCACCGCCTTCTCATGCGGCTCTACCTCCAGCAGGGGCGCCGCGAGGCGGCGCTCAAGCAATATCAGACGTGCAGCGAAGCGCTGCGACGGCAGCTCCACGTCGAGCCCGAGCCGGAGACCAGGCGCCTGTACGACGAGATCCTCGCGGCGAGTGCCGCGCCGGCACGGACGCGCGGGGCCGAGGAGCGGACGCGGATCCTTCTGGTCGAGGACAACAATCTGAACCGGCAGCTCGCTCTCTCGATGCTCGACGAGAAGAAATTCGACGTCGCCGTCGCCGAGGATGGGGCGCAGGCGCTGCTCCAGCTCGGGAACCGCACGTTCGACCTCGTTCTGCTGGACATCAAGCTCCCGAACATCGACGGGCTCACTCTTCTCAAAGTCATCCGCGAAAACGGGTATCAGGTGCCCACGATCCTGATGACCGCCATGCCCGGCGCCGAGCCGGAGATCACCGGCCTGAAGCTCGGCGCCGCCGATTTCGTCCGCAAACCGCTCCAGAAGAGCGTCCTGCTCGCGCGGATCGAAAAGGCGCTCGCGGCGCGGTAGGCGTCGACGTCGCTCGTCGCTCGTCGCTGTCGCTGGTCGCTCGTCGTCGCTCGTCGGAGCAAACCACGAGAGCGCACGTCATCGTGAGCGGCGGAACGGCACGATGTGCCGGTGGGGCATGAATGACACGCTGTCATCCCGAGCGGTAGCGAGGGATCTTCTATGAGTAGGCCGTGTCAAGACCTCCCGGATCGTGGTTACTGTTGGGTGGGTGGCGGGTCAGCTTCA
>JBOGJQ010000416.1:0-3090 GCA_050745405.1 Thermoanaerobaculia bacterium
GGCCTCGTCGCCGTTTCGCTCGAGGAGATCGGCCGCTCGTCGATCTTCCGGCGCGAGCCTGACGAGGCCGAGGTGTGGGGAGCTCTCATTGCGGCCGCCGCGCAGCGTGCCGGCGCCTCGGGACCGCTCGCTCTGTTCGGGCCGCTCCCGTTTCCGCTGTACCTCCGCATTGCGCGCGCGCTCGAGCGGCGCGGGACGCCGCCCTGGAGCGGCGAGGAGGACCTCGTCGAGCTCGCTCGAAAGCGGAAGGAGCCGTGGGAGATCGAGAGGATCGCGTCCGTCGGCAGGCGCACTGAAGAGGTCGTGCAGCGCGTGCGGGAGCTCCTTCGCGCCGCCGAGATCCGCGACGGGAAAGCGGCGGCCGGCGGCGCGCCGCTGACGATCGGGCGCATCAAGGATCTGATCCGCGCCGAGATCCACCGGCTCGGCCTCGTCGAGGATCACGAGACGATCGTCTCCCAGGGACGCGACGCCGGCGTTCCCCATTCTCGCGGCGACCGGAACGCCATCGTCCGCGCCGGTCTCCCTCTCGTGATCGACATCTTTCCCGCCGACCGCGAGAGCGGCTACTTCTTCGACCTGACGCGGACCTTCTGCGTCGGCGAGATCCCGGCCGAGCTCCGCGCGCTCCACGCGGAGGTCCTCGAAGCGTTCGAGCTCGCGGCCGCGACGATGCGCGCGGGCGAGTCTGCGGCGCGCTCCCACGAGCGCGTCTGCGATTTCTTCGAAGCGAGAGGGCATGCGACGGCGCGGTCGCATCCCGGCACGACCGCCGGCTACGTCCACGGGCTCGCACGGAGTCGGGCTGGAGGTCCACGAACGCCCGTCGTTCTCGCTCACGCCGTCGAACGAGGACCGGATCGAGCCGGGCGACGTCCTCACCATCGAGCCGGGGCTCTACTATCCGGCGCGCGAGCTCGGCGTCCGCATCGAGGACACGCTGTACGTCGATGACGCGGGACGGGCGGTGAGCCTCTGCGCGAGCTCGCGCGGTTTGGAGCCGTGAGGGGAGGGGGGGCGGCATCCGTCCCATCGGTCCTATCCATCGTTTGTCGTGGATCGTTGACCGTTGACCGTTCCTGTCATCCTGAGGAGCGAAGCGACGAAGGATCTCCTCAGCTGGGTCTCAGACTGGCGACGACCTCCCGGATTGAGACGGGGCTGAGGAGATCCTTCTCACGCCCGCCCAACCGCCTCGCTCAGGATGACACCACAGCGGACAACGGACAACGGACAACGATCAACGATCAACGATCAACGACGGATGGGACGGATGGGTTCCCCCTTCTACCTGCCCACGAACTCCTTGAATTTCTCGATCATCTCGCCCCGGACGCTGATCGGGCGGCGCGTTTCGCGATCGAGCCAGACGTGAGAGCTGAAGCCGGTCGCGTGCAGGACCTCGCCGGAGCCGTCGCGGAGCTCGTACGCGAACTTCATCGCGCGGGGAGAGGCGATGTCGACACCGGTCCGGATCAGAACCTCGTCGTCGTACCGGTACGGGATCCGGTAGCGGCAGCCGATCTCGGTGACGACCAGCAGGAATCCCCGCTCCTCGATCTCGCGATAGGAGATGCCGATCGACCGGCAGAGGTCCGTCCTGCCGATCTCGAACCACGGCAGGTAATTCGCATGATGGGCGATTCCCATCTGGTCCGTCTCCTTGTAGCGGACGCGGACGCGCGCATCGACGTGGCGGTTCGGACCGACTTCTCCTCGCATGCCGCGATTCTACAGGGGTGGCGCAACGCTCATGTATGATCAGCGCGCTCGCGCGTACCGCTCGGGAAAACCGGAAAGGCGAGACATGAAAGCCGTCGTCAAGATCGCCCCCAATGAGGGCCCCGCCGGCACGGAGATCCGCGACGTCCCGCGCCCCGTTCCCGGCGAAGGGGAGGTCCTGATCCGCGTCGCCGCGACGGCGATCTGCGGGACCGACAAGCACATCTATCACTGGGACCCGTCGATCCGCGACCGGTTCGAGACGCCGCGGATCTATGGACACGAGTTCTGCGGTTTCATCGAGGAGCTCGGCCCCGGACTTCGCCGCACGGACCTCGCCGCGGGCGACTACGTTTCGGCGGAGATGCACGTCGTCTGCGGCGAGTGTCCGCAGTGCCGCGCCGGCAACGCCCACATCTGCCAGCAGACGCGGATCCTCGGCCTTCACGGCGACGGCTGTTTCGCCGAGTTCGTCCGGGTCCCTGCGTCGAACGTGATCCGCCTCGATCCGCGCTCGGTGCCGATCGAGGTCGGTGCGTTTCTCGACGCGCTCGGCAACGCCGTTCATACGACGCAGGTCGTCGACCTCGCGGGGAAATCCGTCGCGATCACCGGCTTCGGCCCGATCGGCGCGATGGCGGCGGCGATCGCGGAGCACAGCGGGGCGAGCATGGTCGTCGTCACCGACATCAGCGACCACTCGCTCGAGACGGCGCGACGCTGGGCCGCCGCGCGGAAGTTCTCGAACCTCCACGTCTTCAACGTCCGGACGAGCGACCTCGCGGACGTCCGCGCGACGATGGCCGCGATCACGAGCGGAGGCGTCGACGTCGTCCTCGAGATGTCCGGCTCCGCCTCCGCCGTCAACCTCGGACTCGACATCCTCCGTCCCGGGGGGTTCATGTCCATTCTCGGTCTTCCCGCGGGTCGATCGATGAAGATCGACGATTACACGCGGAACGTCGTGTTCAAGGGGATCACGATCCAGGGGATCATCGGGCGCCGGATGTACGACACCTGGCAGCGGATGCTCGCTCTTCTCCGCTCGGGGCTGGACGTGAGCTGGGTCGTCCAGGCGGAGTACGACTCGCTCGACGGCTTCCACGACGGCATCGGCCACTTCGACCGTCACGAGGCGCTGAAGGTCGTCCTCTATCCCGCGGGCAAGCAGGACGCGCGCGCGCGGCTCGGCACCGAGCCGGCCGCGGCGATGGCGTGATGCGGCGGACCCCGGCGACGATCGCTCTGGCCGCGGCACTCCTTCTTCCGGTTGCCGGTTGCCGGTTGCCGGTGCCGTGAAACGAGGCGGCGCCGGAGGCGCCGAAGAGGGTAGCCGGTGGTGACGGCCCGAAGGGCCGGAACCACCGG
>JBOGJQ010000417.1:0-1951 GCA_050745405.1 Thermoanaerobaculia bacterium
CCAAGGCGCCGTCATCCTGAGGAGCGAAGCGACGAAGGATCTCCTCAGCTGCGTCTCAATCCCGGAGCAGCGTCGCGAGTCTGAGTCGCGGCTGAGGAGATCCTTCGCTCACGCCCGCCCGCCCACGCTCGCTCAGGATGACGCGGCTCGGGTTTTCGCCTCCGGACGACGAGCGACGAGCGACGAGCGACGAGCGACGAGCGACGAAAGACTGACGACGATGAGCAAAGACACAAAAACCCTTCTCGACGCGGCCCGCCGCGAGGCGGGCGCGTTCCTCGACTCTCTCCCCACCCGCCCCGTGCGCGCCTCGGCGACGCTCGACGAGCTCCGCGCGGCGCTCGCGGTCCCGCTCCCCGACGGGCCGCAGGATCCGCTCCGCACGTTCGAGGCGGTCGTCCGCGCGATGGACCCCGGCATCGTCGCCTCCGCGGGGCCGCGCTACTTCGGCTTCGTCATCGGCGGCAGCGTTCCCGTGAGCCTCGCCGCCGATTGGATGGTGTCGGCGTGGGATCAGAATCCCGGGATCTACGCGACGAGCCCGGCGAGCTCGGTCGCCGAGGAGACGGCGGCGCGGTGGGTGCTCGATCTGCTCGGGCTGCCGGAGCAGAGCGGCGTCGGCTTCGTGACGGGATGTCAGATGGCGAACTTCACGGCGCTCGCCGCGGCGCGTCACGCGGTGCTGGGGCGCGCCGGATGGGACGTCGAGCAGGACGGCCTGCAGGGAGCGCCGCGCGTGAACCTCGTCGTGAGCGAAGAAGGGCACGTCACGATTCACACCGCGCTCCGCTACCTCGGGTTCGGCCTGCGCGGCGCGCGCGTCGTGAAGACGGACGAGCAGGGGCGGATGCGGCCCGACGATCTCCAGCGCGTGCTCGCGGACGTCGATGGTCCGGCGATCGTCTGCGCGCAGATCGGCAACGTGAACACCGGCGCGATCGATCCGGCCGGCGAGATCGCGGCGATCGCGCACGAGAAGAATGCGTGGGTGCACGTCGACGGTGCGTTCGGGCTGTGGGCGGCGGCGAGCCCGTCGCGGCGCGCGCTCGTCGAGGGCCTCGTTGACGCCGACTCGTGGGCGACGGACGCGCACAAATGGCTCAACGTTCCGTACGACTGCGGGATCGTCATCGTGCGCGATGCGGCCGCGCATCGCGGCGCGATGTCGGTCAAGGCGTCGTATCTCGAGCAGACGGACGGGGCGGAGCGCGACGAGCTCGACTGGGTGCCGGAGTTCTCGCGCCGCGCGCGCAGCGTTCCGGTCTACGCGGCGCTGCGGACCCTCGGACGGAGCGGCGTCGCGGCGCTCGTCGACCGCTGCTGCGATCTCGCCGCCCGCATGGCCCAGCGCCTCGGAGCGGCGAAAGGCGTCGCGGTCCTCAACGACGTCGTCCTCAACCAGGTCCTCGTCCGTTTCGATGATTCCGATGAGGCGACGCGCGAGGTAATCCGGCGCGTGCAGGACGACGGCACCTGCTGGCTCGGAGGCACGACGTGGAAAGAAAAGGCGGCGATGCGGATTTCCGTCTCGAACTGGTCGACCGACGAAGAGGCGATCGACCGCTCGGCGGACGCGATCCTGCGCGTCTTCGGGGCGCCGTAGCACGCCAGCTCGCCGGACGTCTGTCGCTCGCCAGCACGCCGGATGCGTTCCGGCTTTGTTGCTCGCCAGCACGCCGGAGGCGTGCCAGAGGGTAGCCGGGGGTCGGCGCAGGCCGGGCGCCTAGCACGCCGGAGGCGTGCCAGAGGGTAGCCGAGGGTCGGCGCAGCCGGGCGCCTAGCACGCCGGAGGCGTGCCAGAGGGTAGCCGGGGGTCGGCGTAGCCGGGCGTCGTAGCACGCCGGAGGCGTGCCAGAGGGTAGCCGGGGGTCGGCGCAGCCGGGCTGCCGTAGCACGCCGGAGGCGGCGTGCCAGAGGGTAGCCGGGGGTCGGCGCAGCCGGGCTGCCGTAG
>JBOGJQ010000418.1:0-6214 GCA_050745405.1 Thermoanaerobaculia bacterium
GGACGGTTGGGGAACCCCTGATCGGAGCCCTCAGGTCGGCGAGACGACGAAGCTTCGCTCTCCCGCCGAATGAGGAGACCGCGTCCCGCGCGCCCCACCCGACCCTGATCCCTCGCTACGCTCGGGATGACGACCGATGATTTTTTCTCGGGCTCCCGTCTACACCTTCGAGACGAAAGGAGAAACCGCCATGTCCGCAACACCCAGACGCCTCATCTTCGTCAACCTCCCGGTCCGCGACCTCGACGCGTCCAAGGCGTTCTTTTCGAAGCTCGGTTTCACCTTCAACGCGCAGTTCACCGACGAGAAAGCGGCGTGCATGGTCATCAACGACGGCGCGTCGTACGCGATGCTGCTGACCGAGCCGTTTTTCAGGAGCTTCACGAAGCGGCAGCCGTGCGACACGTCGAGCCAGACCGAGGCGATGATCGCGCTCGCGTGCGACTCGAAGGAGGAAGTGGACTCGATGTTGGCGACGGCGGTCGGCGCCGGCGGCGCCGAAGCGGGTCCGGCGCAGGATCACGGATTCATGTACGGCCGCAGCTTCTACGATCCCGACGGCCACCACTGGGAGATCTTCTGGATGAATCCCGCGCACGTGCAGTGACGGCGTCGCCAGTCGTCAGTATCGATATAAACGCTCTCGTCATCCTGACCGAGGCGGGGCGGGCGGGAGTGAGCGAAGGATCTCCTCAGCTGGGTCTCAAATCGGCATGTCGCGAGTCTGAGTCGCAGCTGATGGGAATAACAATCAACCGGCAACCGGCAACCGGCCACTCACCTCTCCATCACGGGGAGGTACTGGCGCCACGGGCCGACGGCGTCGCGGTACTGCTTCGCCATGACGCGCGCGATCTGCCCGATGTGCGACACGTCGTGAGCGACCCACGTCGCGAGGAGCTGCCGCAGCGTCACGGGCCCGAGCTCGGGATGCTCTCCTTCGAGCGCGAGGTGGGCATCGGTCAATCCCCAGCCGGCGAGGGTCTCGAGGTTCTCGCGACGCATCCGCTCGAACTCGTCGAGGAGCTGCTCGAGCGTCTTCCCTTCGCTTTCGCGGAACTGCGCGAAGCGGTCGAACGGCTCGAACCGGCGGTTCGCGCCCTGGGCGAGGATGATCTGCGCGCGCGCGATCCAGTCCGTCCGCTCGCCGTGAATGAGATGACCGACGACGTCGAACGGGCTCCACGTCTTCGGTCCCTCGTTCGCCTCCACCCATTCCGGAGAGAGGCCCGAGAGCATCGAACGGAGCGTTGCCGGAGTCCGTTCGAGAACGGCGATACCCGCACCGAGATCGAATTCCATGCGGAGATCGTATCGCAGCGCGGGTCACTCCTCCACGAACGCGCGCAGCCGCGCCAGCGCCTCGTCCCATCGCGCGGAAACGGCGTCGAGGAACCCCCTCGCCTCCTCGATCTTCTCCGGCTCGTAGTGGAAACGGCTTTCGCGCCCGATGCGGAGACTCGACACGAGACCCGCGTTCTCGAGCACGCGCAGGTGCTTCGTCACCGCCTGACGCGTGAGCGTCGAGCGCGCGGAGAGCGCCGAAATCGAGCGAGGGCGTCCGTCGCTCAGCTCCGCGAGAAGAGCGAGACGCGTCGGGTCGCCCAGTGCCGCGAAAACCGAAGCGGCGGCGGGCGCCGGTTCAACGTTCGACATACGCCTTGATGTTCCCCATCTGCGCGCCCCACCCCTTCTCGTTGCCGCGGAGAATCGCCGCTCGGCGCTCGACGGGAATCGCCTCGAATCCCGTCTCCACGACGGTCAGCCGCGTCCCCTCGCCCGCCGCCTCGAGCCGGAACTCGACGAGCGTCGCCGGCTCGTCGGGCCGAGGGGCCGCGGGATCCTCGCCGTGAACCCAGGTGAAGGCGAACTCGCGCCGCGCCTCGTCCTTCCGCGTCGTCGTCGAAAGCCAGCGGTAGTGCTCGTAGTTCCGCTCCGTCATTTGCCCCGTCGTCGTTTCGCCGACGACGAACGGTCCGTCGAGCCGGACGTGGAACCACGTCCCGAACTCCTCGTGATTCGTGAGGGCCCGCCAAACGCGCTCGACCGGCGCCTTCAGCTCGATGCTCTTCTCGATGCGGTCTGCCATACCTGCAACCTCCTGGTTGCGTGTATAGCACTTCCCTCGCGCTTGTGCAACCATTTGGTTGCTCTCAGTGCGCCTCTCCGGCTCCGCTTCCGCGCGTGTAGATCACCTTCCCATCGCGCAGCGTGTACCGTACGTCGGCGAGTTTTCGGACGTTCTCGGCAGGATCGCCCTCGAGAACGACGAGGTCGGCGACGAGCCCCGGCGCGACGCGGCCGAGGCGGTCCGGGTCGCCGAACCGGCGCGCCGGAGCCGTCGTGAGCGACGCCAGGATCTGCGCGAACGTCATCCCCGCTTCGGCCATCAACGCGTACTCGTCGGACGGGTCGTAATCGGACATGTACCCGACGTCCGTGCCGAAGAGGACGAGGCCCCCAGTCGCGACCCACTCGCGCAGTTGCCCGATCCCGACGGCGGTGAAACTCTCGCGTCTCGAGAGGCGGTCGTGACGGAGCTCGTAGGTCCAGAGCTTCAGAGTCGGAATGAGCGCGACGTCCGCTTCGGTCATCGCGCGGAGGATCGCGCCGTCCCACCGCCCCGACTGCGGCGTCGTGTGGACGAGGACGTCGACGCCGCCGCGAACCGCCGCGAGGAGGCCGTCGCGATTCGACGGATGCGCGAAGACCGGCTTCCCGCGCTCGGCCGCTTCGGCAACCGCTCCGCGAATCGCCTCCTCGGACAGCGCGACGATCGGCGGGGCCCAGGTCGCCGCGTAGAGCTTGACGGCGTCGGCTCCTCCGTCGAGCACCTTCCGCGCGGCCGCGCGTGCATCCTCCTCACCCTCGATCTCGGGAAGCTCGACGCGCATGAATCCCTTGATGTCGAGAATGAGAGGCGCCGGCACACCGCGCGGCGGATAAAGGACCTCCCCGGTCGAACGGATCCGCGGCCCCGCGACGTCGCCCGACTCGATCCGCTCCCGAATGGCGAGCGTGTTCTCGAGCATCGATCCCGTGTCGAAGACGCTCGTGAACCCGTATCGCGTCAGCATCGCCTCGAGCTGCTCCTCGAGCTCGGCGGCAGGGATCGTCGCGGCCTTCGCCCACTTTCGCTCGATGAAATGGACGTGGCTGTTCCAGAACCCCGCCGTCACCGTCGCGCCGGTGCAGTTCAGAACGTCGGCGCCGTTGGGAATCTCGATCGCCCCGCGCGTGCCGACGGAGGCGATCCGTCCGTCACCCACCAGCACGACGCCGTCACGGATCGGCGGCTCGCCGGGCGCGGTGTAGACCGTCGCTCCGGCCAGGACCAGGTACCGCGGCGGAGCTGCGGCGTCGAGCTCGGCGCCACGCCCATCGACGTGCGCGAGCAGCGCCAGAGCGAGCAGGAGAAGAGAAAGTCGCCGCATCGATGTCAGACCGTCGGACCGATCATATCGGTCAATCGTCTGCGACGAGGCCGCGTTGACTCGGTGTGCCATCGCGCTATCATCGAGCTCTCGTGTCCAAACCGCCGGAAGACGCGACTGCGGTCCGCAGTGGGGGCTCTTCATCCGCGCCACGGCCCCCGCTGGCCGGCGAGCGCTTCGCGCCCGGCCAGATCCTCGCCGGGCGGTACCGGATCGTCTCGCTCCTCGGCCGCGGCGGCATGGGAGAGGTCTACCGCGCGGACGATCTCAAGCTCGGGCAGAGCGTCGCGCTCAAGCACCTGCCGGCCCGATTCGTCTCCGACCCGATCGCGCTCGAGCGCCTCCACGAAGAAGTACGCGTCGGGCGGCAGGTCTCCCACCCCAATGTCTGCCGCCTCTTCGACATCATCGAGGCGGACGGCGAGCAGTTCATCGCGATGGAGCACGTCGACGGCGAAGACCTCGCCTCGCTGCTCCGCCGCATCGGCCGTCTCCCCGGCGACAAGGCGATGGAGATCGCACGCGGAATCTGCGCCGGCCTCGCAGCGGCCCACGATCGTGGATTCGTCCATCGCGACCTCAAGCCCGCGAACATCATGATCGACGGGCGTGGCGTGGCGAGAGTGATGGACTTCGGCCTCGCCTCGGCGTCGAGCAGCCCTGAAGAGCAGCCGGCGGAGATCGCGGGAACTCCCTCCTACATGGCTCCCGAGCAGCTCGCGGGGCGTCCCGCCGGAATCGCCACCGACATTTACTCCCTTGGCCTGGTCCTCTACGAGATGTTCACCGGCCGGCGGCTCTTCGACGCGGCGACCCTCGAGGCGGTTCGTTCTCAGCACGGGACGACGAAGACGCGTCCCGGTTCCATCGTGCCCGATCTCGATCCATCGGTCGAGCGGGTGATCCTCCGCTGCCTCGAAGAGGATCCCGCGATGCGTCCTCCGTCGGTTCATGCCGTGATCGCCTCCCTGCCGGGAGGGGATCCTCTGCAGGCGGCGATCGCCGCCGGAGAAACACCCTCGCCCGCGATGGTCGCGGCCGCAGGGGCGGTCGGCGATCTTCCGGCGGGCAGGGCGTGGGCTCTGGTCGGTCTGATCGTGGTCGCGGTGATCGCGGGCGCGTGGGTCTCGCGGATCGCCACGCTGCCCGGGTACGTGCGCGATCTCCGCTCGCGCCCCGGATTGATCGAGCGCGCAGAGTCGGTGGCTCGGTTGCTCGCCCCCGACGCGCGGGCGAGCGACCGCGAAGGGTGGTACGCGACCGGCTCCGCCTATCTCCGCTCCCTGGCCCCAGAGGCGTCGCGACATCGGTGGAGGCCTCTCGCCGACGCTCCTCCTTCGCCGGTTCACTTCCGCTATCGGCAGAGCCCCGCGCCCATGATCCCGGTACGCTCGATCGGCCGGCTCAACCGGCACGAGCCGCCTCTGACGGTCCCGGGCATGGTGTCGATCCTGCTCGATCACCAGGGACGGCTGCTCTCGTTCGAGCGGGTCCCTCCTCGAATCGACGCATCGGCCGGAGCTCCTTACGACTGGGAAGCCGTATTCGAAGAGGCGGGGCTGGAGCTCGGCGGCTTCGAGCCAGTCCCCCCGCTCTGGACGCCCACGGTGGGCTCGGACCGGCGGTACGCGTGGAGCGGCGCCTACCCGAATCGCCCCGACATCCCGATCCGGATCGAAGCGGCCAGCCGCGGCGGAAAGCCGGTCTGGTTCGAAGTCATTCATCCGTGGAACTCGCCGCTCGGTTCGTCGCGCGGGGGATCGGCCTGGGACGTATTCGCGTTGATCGCGATGCTGGTGCTTCTGTTCGGCGTGATCTTCGCCTGGCGGAACGTCGCTCGCGGCCGGGCGGACGTGCGGGGGGCGGCGCGCATCGCGGCCGCGGCAGGAAGCCTCTACTTCGTCGCGCGGCTCTCTGCGATTCATTACAGCGGAGGAATCGGGGAGACGTACAGCGTCCTCGTCGATCTCCTGTCCGTGGCATTCCTCTACTACGGGGGTACCTGCGGGCTCGCCTACCTCGCAGTCGAGCCGTACATCCGCCGGCGGTGGCCGCACATGCTGATCGGCCTGACCCGCGCGGTGAAGGGGCGCTTCCGGGATCCTCTGGTCGGCAGCAACGTCCTGACGGGCATCGCTGCCGGCGCGATCGCACTCGTCCTCACGCGGGGAGGCCACGCCGTCGCGGTGGCATGGGGAGCGATGATCCCTCCCGATCCTCTGAGCGGCTACGCCATCAACTCGCCGTTCGGTGTCGGGTACCTCGTCGCATTCAACCTCGCCTGGGGCATCAGTTCCACGCTCTCGGCCCTCGTCCTTCTCCTCGTCCTGCGGCTCGTCACCCGGAACGACGCTGCGGCGTTCCTGCTCACGGTGCCGATCTGGGTCCTGGTCATCGGCGTGACGTTTCACCCGGCGACGGGAACGCTTCCCGAGTACGGATCGGCGTTCGGCGCGGCGGGCATCGGGATCTGGGTGCTGCGACGGTTCGGCGCCCTCGCCCTGGCCATGACGACCGCGACGATGCGGATCCTCGGCTACGTACCACTCACGCTCTCGGCGTCGGAGCCCTATTCGCCCGTCGTCCTCGGCGCCTGCGCGATCCTCGCCCTGATCGCGCTCTTCGCCTTCCGCACCTCGCTCGGCGGCAAACCGGCATTCGGATCGGGCCTGCTCGAAGACGAAGCGCCCGCGTGAGCGAGAGCGGCCCCGGGTCCGCCGCGCCGAAAGGCAACGGCTGACCGCGCCCCCGGCCCGGAGGGCCGCGGAGAATAGCCGGGG
>JBOGJQ010000419.1:0-2092 GCA_050745405.1 Thermoanaerobaculia bacterium
GGAATCCTCGACGTCCTTCGGCGCGACCATCATCAGATCGGCGAACTCGTCGATGATCACCACGATGAAGTGCATCGGCTCGAGGTCCGGCATCTCCTCGTCCGGCCGCCGCACGCGCCGCACCGACTCCGGGTCCTTCAGAAACGCGTTGTACTGATCGATGTTGCGCACGCCGCACGCCGCGAGGACCCGGTAGCGGTTTTCCATCTCGGCGACGGTCCAGAGCAGCGCGTTCGACGCGAGCTTGGGGTCCGTCACGATCGGGTGCAGCAGGTGCGGAATCCCCTCGTAGATCTTCAGCTCGACCATCTTCGGATCGATCATGAGGATCTTGAGCTGCTTCGGCAGCGTCTTGTAGAGGAGCGACACGATCATCGAGTTGAGGCCCACCGACTTGCCCGCGCCCGTGGCGCCCGCGACGAGAAGGTGCGGCATCCTCGCGAGATCGGTGACCGTCGGATCGCCGTGGATGTCTTTGCCGAGCGCGAGCGTCAGTGGCGAGGGCGATCCGACGAACGCCTCGCTGTCGATGATCTCGCGCAGCAGGATGATCTCGCGCTTGCGGTTCGGCACCTCGATGCCGACGGTCGACGACCCGGAGATCCGCTCGATACGCACTGACTCCGCCTTCAGCGCGAGCGCGAGATCGTCTCCCAGGTTGACGACCTTCGCGTACTTCACGCCGGCGGCCGGCTTGAATTCGAACGTCGTGACCACGGGACCCGGGTGATACGCCGTGACTTCCCCCTCGACGGCGAACTCGCGCGCGCGGTCCTCGATGAGATGCCCGAGGTCGAGGAACTTCTTGTGCATCTCGTCGTCGACGGTCCGTTCCTGCGTCGGCGCCGCGAGAAGCCCGACGTACGGAAGGCGCTCCTTCGAGATCCCCGCCCCCTTCACCGCGACCGCGTCCGCGCGCCTCGGCTTCGGCTGCGGCTTCGGCGCCTGCGGCCTCGGCGCCACGCGCTCCCGCGGCGGCGGAGGCGGCGTCGCGCGCCGAGCCGCCCGCGGGATGTCCTCGAACTCCTCGAGCGGGTCCGCTCCCCTCTTCCTCTGATCCGCGATCTCCTCGGCCACTTTTCTGAGATCGGCTTTGGTGACTTTGCGGATCTGGAAGCGCCCGTGGCCGCGGACTTCGCGCACGACGACGGCACCCGCCGCCGGCGCGGCAGCGGCTTCGTCCGGCTCTCCTTCTTCGGCCGCGCGCTCGAGGTGCTTGCGGACGACTTCCGTCTTCATCCGCTCCTTCCGGTTCCGCTCGCGGATACGCGCCCACTGCAGCGAGGCCGCGCGTCCGAGGCGTATGGTGAGCTCACGAACGGCGAGGAAGAGCGACGCGAGGCTGATGCGCGTCGCGAGGAGGATCCCGATGAGGAGTCCCGTGACGAGGACGATCGCCGCGCCGCCGCGGTTGAAGCTCTCCGCCATCGATCCGGCGATCTCGCTTCCGAGGTAGCCGCCGGCGGGGATCAGCCCGCCGCGGACCCACGCCTTGCCGACGGCGAGATCGAGCAGCGGCGGAAGCGCCGTCGCGAGGACGATGAAGCCGATGATTTTCGTGTGGACGTATTCGACGTCACGTCCCCAGAAGCGGTTCCATCCCGCCGTGAGGAGCGTGGCCGGAAAGAGGACGCTCGCGAAGCCGAAGAAGCCGACGAGGACCCAGGCGAGCGAGGCGCCGTAGTAGCCGATCGCGTTGCGCGTCGCGCCGTCGGCGGAGGTGTAGAAGGCGGAGGAATCGTCGGGGTTGTAGGTGAGGAGGGCGGCGGAGACGATGACTCCAGCGGCCAGGACGACGATCCCGACCAGCTCTCCGCCTCGGCGGCTCCGGAAAAACGAAGACAGCTCCATCACACCCGACACTCCCGTCGCCGCAAAGCATAGCAAATAACGCGCAAGTCTAGGGCGGAATGGGAGGGCGGGAGCGCCGGAGGCGCGACAGAGGGTAGCCGGTGGTGACGGCCCGAAGGGCCGGAACCACCGGATTCGATCGACAAAAAAATCGCGCCCCGGAGGCCCGCCGGACGCGCCGCCCCTCCGGGGCGGAATCAAATCGTGCCGTTCATCCGGTGGTTCGCGCTTCGCGCTCACC
>JBOGJQ010000420.1:0-23813 GCA_050745405.1 Thermoanaerobaculia bacterium
GAGATCGGCTGGAGGCGCTCCCTGCGGACCGGGGTCGCGGGGCGCTGCGTGCCGGGTTCGGCCGGAACGTAGCGCGTGACCAGGCCCCGCGTGCCGAAAACGCCGAGCTTCTCCATGAGGAACTCGAACTTCCGCTCGAGATCGTCCATGATCGCGCCGCGCACCGACTCCGGCAGATCCCAGAGGCGCTGCTTGAATGGTCCGAGCGCCTTTTTCCGCGTCTTGTAGAGGAACTGCTCCTCGGTATCCGTTTCCTTCCGTTCGTTCGCGGCGTTGCTCCGGAGCCACTCCGCGATCTCCTGCTCGAGCTCGCGGGGGAACGCCTCGTGGTCGTAGACCATGTTCTGAAAGCCGGTCGCGAGATGGATCTCGACCGTATCCGCTTTCGGGAACTCGTCGAACACTTCCTCAGGCAACGTCGAGGCACCGTGCTGAACCGCCCCCGCGATCCCGTACTCGTCGCGCGCGAGCTTGGAGATCTTCCGGAGGGTGTCGAAGTCGATGCTGACCTGCGCGATCGATCCGTCCGGCAGCGGCACGCCGCCGTGCGAGGTGCCGGTCTGAATCGAGACTTTGCTCACGCCCTTCATCCCCTCGGGGAGGCGGCGGCGGTACCCTTCGACGTACGCGCTGAACTCCTCGGGGGTCGTGTTGTGCTTGCCGACTTCGCCGATCTCTCCGCCGATCGAGATCTCGATCCCTTTCGGCTCGCGCTCGCGGATGTAGCGCGTGAAGTGAGCGCACTCCTGGTAATTGAGGCGCTGCTGCTCGTCGACCGTGGGATGGGAGAGGTCGACGAGGGTCGAAGTGTCGATGTCGATGTTGTAGAACTCGGCGGCGATCGCCTCGTCGATGAGGGACTCGATCGCCTTCCGCTCGGCTTCGCGCTCGGCGCCTCCCCAGCGCTTCGCGCTCGCCTGGAAGTGGTCCCCCTGAATGAAGACCGCGCCCGTGTACCCCTCCTTGACGGCTGCCGCGAGGACCGCGGCGGCGTACTCACCGGGACGCTGCTCGGTATAGCCGATCTCGGAGCGCGCGATCTCGAAGACGAACGCGCCGACGTCGTGCTTGAGCGCCGCGCGGAAGAGGGCCCGCGCATTGTCGTACGTGAGAGTCCGGAGGTTGTGGGCGGGGACGGTGAACTTCTCCGTCACTTCGCCGCGGCCGATCGCTTCGTACAAAGGCTGGATCGAGGCGGGGACCGCTCCGGTGGCGCGCGCGACGGCGTGAATCACGTCGCGAGCCTCCTCGCGCGTCGCCTCGTCGGCGCTGAAAACGGCGGTGCGGATCAGGTGATCGATCCCCTCGCGGCGCAGCAGGGCGCGGTCCGTGATGCGCGGCCTGCCGCCGTCGAGCTCCAGGCCGGCCCGGGCAAGCGCTTTGTGGAGTGCTTCGGTCGATTCGTGAATCATGGGGTCCTCCGGCAGGGGGTTATAGCAAAAAGCGTACGGCCTTCGCAGGGCGGCGCGGTTAGTCGGCGGTGCCGGCCGCCGCCGCACGGATCTGGTCGATCAGGCGGGGGAGATCGAACGGTTTCTGGACGCCCGCCCAGGCCCCGAGGGTGGCGAGCTGCTCGGACGAAAGGGGCTCTCCGGTCAGGATGAGCACCGGGGTCCTCTCGAGGCCCGGCTCTTTCCGGAGCGCTTCGATCGTCTCGCGGCCGCTCATGTCCGGCATGTTGAGGTCGACGAGAATGACGTCGGGACGCGTCTCGCGGGCGACGCGGACCGCCTCGTGCCCGGAGCCGGCGAGAAGCGCGTCGAAACGGAACTCGCGCAGAACGTTCTGCATGAGCGTCCGGATCGGGAGGTCGTCGTCGATGATGAGGACTTTGGGGTTGGACACCGCGGCGAGAGTTTATCAAGGCGCGCTGAGCGCCGTCACTCCGCGGCCGATTCCTTGCGCTCGCGGGCGACGCGCTCGCGCTCGGCCGCCTTCGCGGCGCGGCGCTCGTTCGCCTCGTCCTTGAGGCGCTGCGCGATCTGCGCCCCCGTCGGCGTGACCGCCAGCCCTCCCTCGGCCGTCTCGCGAAGCCCGCGCGGCAGGGCGCGCCCGATCCGCACCATCGCGTCGACGATCTCGTCCATCGGAATGACGGACTCGATGCCGGCCAAAGCGAGCTGGGCCGCGGTGAGGCCGTGGACGGCGAAGATGCCGTTCCGCTTCACGCACGGAACTTCGACCAGACCGCCGACCGGATCGCAGACGAGGCCGAGCGTGTTCTTCAGAGCCAGCGCCGCCGCGTGAATGCACTGTCTAGTGCTCCCGCCCATCATCGAGCACGCCGCCGCCGCGCCCATCGCCGCCGCGACGCCGACCTCGTTCTGGCAGCCGCCCGCCGCCCCCGAGATGTTCGCCCGCAGCGAGATCAGCGATCCGATCCCACCGGCGACGATGAGTCCCCGCACCGTCTTCTCCGGCGGCACCCGCCGCTCCTCTTCGAGAGCGAGGAGCATTCCCGGGACGATGCCGCCCGCGCCCGCCGTCGGCGCGGCGACGATGACGCCCATCCGCGAGTTCTCGTCCATGACCGACAGCGCGTACGCCGCCGCCTTGACCGTGAGCGGATCGAGGAATGTCTCGCCGCTCTCGAGCGCCCGCTGAAGCGTCTTTCCCTCGTCGCCGACGAGGCGGCCCATCGAGGCGCCTCCGCTGAGGCCGCGCCGGACGCACTCCCACATGACGTCGCGGCGCTTCGAGAGAGCCGAGACGATCTGCTCGGGCGGGTAGCCCGACTCCTCGGCGTCGGATTCGAGAAACACGTCCGCGAGCTCGCGGTCGCGGCCGATCTGTTCGAGCTGGGTGAAGGTTTCGATCATGGCATCCAGTCGTCAGTTGAAAGTCGTTAGTCGTTAGTCGTCAGTCGTCAGGGGATGCGGTCGACGTATTTTCCCTCGCGCATGTCCTGCAGGGAGAGGATCCGATCGAGCCCCGCGCTGGAGATGGGGGAGTCGATGTCGATCTGCATGAACGCATCCTTCCCCCTCTGCTTTCGAGAACACGCGAGGGAGGCGATATTGATTCCCTCGCTCGCGATGATCTCGGTGACTTCATGAATCATTCCGGGGCGGTCGCGGTAAAAAAGGAGAATCGTCGGCGAGTCGCCGCGGAAACGGGCTGCGAACCCGTTGATGCTGAAGACCTCGATTGCGGCGCCGCCGATCGAGGAGCCGACGATCTCCGCCTCGCGCGCCTTTCCCTTGGTTTCGATGCGCACCGTGTTGGGATGAACATCGCCGAGGTCTTCTTCCTCGAAGTCGATGCGGACGCCCATCTGCTCGGCGATCCGGATCGCCTCCGGAATGCGGGGATCGTCGACGCTGAGGCCGATCGCGCCGCCGACGAGGGCGAAATCGGACCCGTGCCCGCGATACGTCGCCGCGAGCGGAGGGTGCAGGAAGAACCGGAGCTCGACGGGATCCTCGCCCAGAATTTCGTGCGAGACGCGCCCGAGGCGCGCGGTCCCGGCCGTATGCGAGCTCGACGGCCCGACCATGACCGGCCCCATGATGTCGAGGATCGGGATCTTGCGATCCTTCTTTGCCATTGCCGCGGCGGATTGTATGGCAGGACGTTGATCGTTGATCGTTGTCCGTTGATCGACTAGCTACTAGCAACTAGCAACGAGCAACGAATCACGGGTAATACCCCCGAATCGTCTTCACCGTCCCGTTCTCGACACGGACCTCGACTTCGCGCCAGTCGCCGCCGGGCTCGACGCCGTCGGGTGGGTAGAAGCCGAGCACGTACTGCGAACGGATCTGGTTTTCGACGTCCGTGTAGATCTCCGACAACCCGGCCGCGGTCTCGATGTAGTAGCTGTTGCCGCCAGTCTCCGCGGCGAGCTCGTTCAGCTTGTGGCGGACGACCAGGTCGCCCGAGTGAATCCCGATGCCGATCGCGTAAATCGGCACGGCGGCGCGCCGCGCGTACTCGAGCGCCTGCTCGTACTTGAACTTCGACGCCGTGTCCTGCCCGTCCGAGATGAGGACGAGCGCCTTCTGCCCCTTCACTCCCTGGAAGTGGTACAGCGAGTAGACGAGCGCGTCGTACAGAGCCGTCATTTCCTCGGCGCGGAGGGAGGAGAGCCCCGCGTGGAGATCGGCGAGGCTGCGCGTCCACTTCTGCACCGTATACGCCTCCGAATCGAACGCGACGACGAACGCCTTGTCGCCCGGCCGGAGAACGTTCTTGAAGAACTGAGCGCCCGCCTTCTGCGCCTCGTCCATCTTCGCCTGCATCGACCCCGAGGAGTCGAACGCGACGCCGACGGAGAGGGGAAGGTTCTGCACGTATTCGAATTTCGCGATCTCGACCGGCGTCCCCTTGTCGACGATCTCGAAGTCCGCGGCCTCGAGTCCCTGAACGGGCTGGCCTTCACGGATGACGGTGGTCGGAAGCTCGACGAGGTGGACGTCGATCTCGGCAAGGAATTCGGGCGAGTTCAGGAAGACCACGTCCTCGGCCGGCTGGACGTCGGCGTCGTCGAGATACGCGACCGCGCGGAGATAGCCGACCGAGAGGTCGGAGGGGACGTCGATGGTCTGGACGAACGGCGGGTCGAACAGAGTCGCGATGCGCGCCTCGTTGAGCCACACTTCGACGCGCTGAATCTTCCGTCCCTCCGGAGCGCGCGCGTCGACCTCGACCCGCACCTCCTCGCCGACGTTCTGCGCGACGCGCGGCTGGTTGATCCAGACACGGAACGGATCGCTGCCGATGTTGACCGCGACCTCGTCGCCGGTGACGAACTCCCCCTCTTCGTCGAGCGCGATCGCCTTCACGCGCCGGAGCCGCGGCACCTGGCCGAAGTCGAGCTCCAGCGTGAACGGTGGCCGCCGTTTCGTCATCACCTTCTGGTTGTCGAGGTAGAACTCGACGGCGGCGATCCTCTCGCCCGACACGATCGTCTCGATCTGCTGCAGGCCCGTGATGATTTCCGTCCCGAAGGGAACGATCCGCAGCTGCGATTCGCCCGAGCGGAACTCCTCGTACAGGCGCCCGACCGTCTCCTCCCCTTCGACTTCCTGCTGCCGCCGTGCCTCGGATGCGCGGATGTAGGGCACCTCGAGGTCCTTCTCGAGGATCGCCTCGCCGCCGCCGTTCACGTCGACGATCTTGATGCGGGCCTTGTAGTCCGCCGGGCGGAGGAAACGCTCCACGACGATGCCGAGCTGCTCGCCCGCCGCATCCGCCGGGAAGTCGTAACGGTAGTGGAAGTTCTCGAAGAGCTTCTCCCCCTTGAGGATCTCGCCGGTCACGTCGACGTTGTAGAAGCGTGATCCCTCGAGGTCCTTGACCTGGAGCGCCGCCTTGTCCACGGTCACGAGGAGCTCCGCTGAAGTCCGCGCTCCCCGCTTGCCGGGATACTGGACGTCCATGGCGGCTTCGATCTTCGGCGCGTCCGGGTTCGCGAGGACGACGCTGCGCAGGATCGCGTCGACGTCCTCGACGTCGATCTCCGGCGGCTCGAAGAGCTTCACCACGTCGAACCGGTTCGCCTGGGACCACCCGATGGCCCGCTGCAGCACTTCGGTGTTCGCGCAGAAGTAGATCTCCGGCAGCTGGCCCATCTCGCCGAAAAAGACCTTCTGGACGCCCACCTGTTCGCCGTTGAACGAAAGGAGCTCCCGCAGATCCTCCACCGCGCGGCCCATCGGCTGCCAGAGGCGGTACTCGTCCGTCCCGATGCGCTGCCTGTAGAAAAGAAGGTACATGTCGGAGCCGAACCGCCGTCCGGAGCCGTAGCGCCAGATCTCGATCGGGACGAGGAAACGGTCACAGTCGATCTCGAGGCGGTCGAGTGGACGGCCGCGCGTCAGAAAGATCCGGCTCCGGTCGTTGAGCAGGTTCCTGAACTCGGCCTTCGCCTCCTCGATCCGGAGGAGGTAGTCGTCGCGGAACTCGTTCTGCGCCGTCCGCCGGTCCGTATCGCGGCGGAGCCAGAACTGCTCGATGTAGAGGTCCCGCTGCGGGTCGGACTCGAGGAGAAGGAAGGTGACGAGCTCCTCCTCGACCATGATCGGCTCGACCTCACGGAGGAACTCGCGGTACTTTTCGGCGAGGTTCTTGATCCGGTCGCGACGCTCGCGGCGCGAGAGCTTCCTGGTTCCCTGGTCCCGCGTCGGATCGGGGGCTGCCTGGGCGGCGGCCTTCGGCGCCTCGGTCGCGGGAGGATCCGCGGCCGCGGGCGCGTTGAGGGAGACGAGGACGAGGAGCAGGGCGGCGGAAACGACCGATCGTCTGATCATGAGTTTGGGCATTCTCTGATGCGAATCTATCTCGACAACAACGCGACGACGCCGATCCATCCGGCCGTGCTCGACAGTGTCGTCCGCGCGATGCGGGACGGATGGGGCAATGCCTCGAGCGTGCATCGGGAGGGCCAGGCCGCACGGCGCGCTCTGGAAGAGGCGCGGGAGCGGCTCGCCGGGCTGCTGGGATGCGAGCCGCGCGAGGTCGTCTTCACGAGTGGTGGATCCGAGTCTAACAACGCCGCGATTTTCGGCCTCGTTCCACCGGGGAGACTTTCCCACATTGTAACGACCTCCATCGAGCACCCCTCGGCTCTCGAGCCGGTGCGGGCGCTCGAGCGGCGCGGGTGTGCCGTGACGTACGTCGGGTGCGACGCGCGCGGCGTAGTCGCGGCCGAGGCCGTCATCGCGGCGCTCCGTCCCGACACGGCGCTCGTCGTGATGATGCTCGCGCACAACGAGACGGGCGCCATACAACCGGTCGCCGGGGTGGCGGCCGTCTGTCGTGAGCGCGGCATCTCTTTTCATTGCGACGCCGTCCAGGCTGCAGGCCGGATCCCGCTCGATGCGGTCCGCGATGCCGGCACGGTCGCCGTCTCCGCGCACAAGATGCACGGGCCGAAGGGGATCGGCGCGCTGCGCGTGCGGAAGGGCGTCGTGCTCGAACCGCTCGTGGTGGGGGGTGCTCAGGAGCGGCGGCGGCGTGCCGGGACGGAGAACGTCCCGCTCGCCGTCGGTTTCGGGGCGGCGGCGGTGCTCGCAGCGGAGGCGGATCCCGGCGAGGTCCGCGCGCTGCGCGACCGTTTCGAGGAGCTCGTGACCGGACGGGTCCCCGACGTGCGCGTCCTCGCGGCGGAAGCGCCGCGGATTCCGAACACCGCGAACCTGCTTCTCGGCGGCTCCGACGCCGAGGCGGTCGTGATCGGCGCCGATCTGCGGGGGCTCGCGATCTCGACCGGCTCCGCCTGCTCGTCCGGGCGCGTCGAGCCGAGCCGCGTATTGATCGAAATGGGGCTTTCGGAGGAAGATGCCCGCAGCTCGGTCCGCGTCTCGTTCGGCCGTCTGAACACGGCCGGGGAAGTCGAACGTGCCGCCGGGATTCTGGCCGAGGTCGTGGAGGCCGGCCGCCGGACGGCGCCCCGCGCGCTCTCGGGTGGCGAGGGAGGCGATTGACCGAGAAGCTCGCGATCCAGGGAGACGTGGCGGTCGTTCCGGTCGCCGACGTCCTCACGTTCCTGGCGATGATCCGGCGCACCGGGAAGCTCGTGTTCCGCCAGGGCGAGCTCGATCGGACGATCTACTGGAATCGCGGCGAGATCGTCTTCGCCACCTCCAGCTCCCGCGAGCACACGCTCGGCCAGTTCCTCCTCCGCAACGGCAAGATCACCGAAGAGCAGTACCGCGAGTCGCGCGAGCGGATGACGCCCGACACGCGCCACGGCAAAGTGCTCGTGCAGATGGGCGCGATCTCGCCCAAAGAGCTCTGGTGGGGCGTCAAGAACCAGGTGCTCGAGATCATCTACTCGCTCTTCACCTGGGACGAAGGCGAGTTCGCCTTCTACGAGATCGATGAGCAGCTCCGCGAGCGGATTCTTCTCTCGCTGAACACGTCGAGCATCATCATGGAAGGGATCCGCCGTCTCGACGAGGGGGCGATGATCGACGAGCGCGTCACGAGCCTCGATACGGTGTATGCGCGCGTCCCCGGCGCCGAGGCGCAGCTCCCCTCGCTCGATCTCTCCGAAGAGGAGATGGAGCTTTTCCACGAAATCGACGGTGTCCGGTCCGTGAGGGAGCTGCTCCGCGGGTCGGCGCTGACGGAGTTCGAGGCGCGGCGGATCCTGTATCAGCTCGTCGCGGGGCGTCTGGTCGAGGAGACGCGCGAGGAGCGGACCCGCGGTCCGGTCTTCCTCGACGTCGAGGACTCGCCCGAGCTCCTCCGGATCATCTCGACCTACAACGACATGTTCGGCTACGTCTTCGAGGCGCTCGACGGCGCCGTCGGAGAGGAGCGCGCGCGCGACGTCTTCATGAGCACCCTCCAGCGCACCGAGGCCAACGAGCTGTGGAATGGGGTCTTCTTCGACCAGTTCGGCCGGTTCGACGAGAACATGCTCATCGCGAACATCTCGGAGCGGCCGTTCGAGGAGAGGAAGGCGATCCTCGAAGAAGGCCTCAACACGCTGCTCTCGATCCATCTCTTCGAGGTCTCGCAGCACCTCGGCGACAGCGCGAAGGTCGACGTGTTCCGTTTCATCTCCGACCAGAAGGCGCAGCTCGAGCGGGTGGGGGCGGGGTACTAGTCGCCGATCTCCACGGTCCCATATGTCCTATACGTCCTATGTGTCCTATTGGTCCTATGGGTCTAGGACGTATAGGACGTATGGGACGTATAGGACGTATAGGACCGTCGCGATCAACCGACCGGGCGGGTGTGCGGGGGCTGATATGCTTCGCGCGCGATGTGGCCCACGCTGATCCGGATCGGATCGTTCGAGATCACTACCTTCGGCCTGATGATGTTCGCGGCGTTCGTCGTCGGCGGATGGGTGCTGACCCGGCAGTTCCGGCGGTACGATCTCCCCGAGGACGAGGCGACGAACGTCCTCCTCGCGGCCGCTCTCGGCGGCATTCTCGGCGCGAAGATCTACTACGCGATCCTCTTCGGAGACGTCAGTCTGCTCTTCACTCGCGCGGGCCTCGTCTGGTACGGAGGTCTGATCGGCGGCGCCATCGCCTGTCTCGTCCTCATCCGGTGGCGAAAGCTTCCTCTGTTCCGCGTCGCCGACTCCGTCGCGCCGGGTCTCGCGATCGGCTACTCCCTCGGGCGGATCGGCTGTTTTCTCGTCGGCGATGACTATGGCCGGCCTACCGAGAGCTTCGTCGGCATTGCGTTTCCGCGCGGCGCGCCGCCGACCACCGCGGGATCCCTCCGCCGCCACTTCGGCGTCGACATCGACTCGCTGGTTCCCGACTCCGCGCTGCTGCGCGTTCACCCCACGCAGCTCTACGAGGCCGGGGCGGCCTTCCTCATGTTCCTCATCCTGCTGAGTGCGTCGAAGCGGCCGCACGTCGCCGGGCGCGTGTTCGGCCTCTTTCTCGTTCTTCTCGGCATCGAGCGGTTTCTCGTCGAGCTCGTTCGCGTCAAGGACGATCGGTTTCTCGGTCCGTTCACCGTGGCGCAGCTCATCAGCGTGATCGCGATCGGAATCGGGATCTGGCTCGCTTCCCGGAGACGGGGAGGAAAGGTCGAGGCGGCATGAGCCGGCTGCAGTTCGTGACCGCCGGCGAGTCGCACGGTCCGGAGCTGACCGTGGTCCTTCGCGGGGTTCCCGCCGGGCTGCGGCTCGACCGCGAGGCGATCGCGCGCGAGATGCGCCGGCGCCAGCGGGGCTACGGCCGCGGGGGCCGGATGGGCATCGAACGCGACGAGGCGGAAGTCACCTCGGGCGTGCGCGGCGGCGAGACGATCGGATCGCCCATCACCCTCAAGATCCGGAACCGCGACTTCGAGAACTGGCGCGCGGCGATGGACCCGTGGGATGTCGATCCCGCCGAAGCCGAGAAGCGTCGTCTGCACGCTCCGCGGCCCGGCCACGCGGACCTTCCCGGCGGGATCAAGCTCGCGCGGACCGACCTCCGTGACGCGCTGGAGCGCGCGTCGGCGCGCGAGACGGCGGCGCGCGTGGCGGCCGGCGCCGTCGCGCGGCAATTCCTCGCCGCCCTCGGCATCGAGATTCGTTCCGGCGTTCTTTCCATCGGCGAGATCGGCGATCCCGACCGCGACGTCACGTGGCAGGATCTCGCCGCTGTCGACGAGGAGTCGGAGCTGCGGCCGATCGATCCGGCATTCGAAGAAAAGATGATCGCGCGCATCGACGCGGCGCGCAGGGAAGGCGACACTCTCGGGGGGACGATGATCGTCGCCGCGCACGGCGTTCCGCCCGGCCTCGGCAGCTTCGCCCAGTGGGACGAGAAGCTCGACGGCCGCATCGGCGGCGTCCTCATGTCGATTCCCGCCGTGAAGGGCGTGGCGATCGGCCTCGGCTTCGCCGCGGCGCGACGTCCGGGATCCGAGGTTCACGACCCGATCGCGACGGACCTGCGCCGGACGTCGAATCGCGCCGGGGGGCTCGAGGGAGGCGTCACGAACGGCGAGGACGTCGTCGCGCGCGTCGCGATGAAGCCGATCTCGACTCTGCGCCGCGGTCTCCCGTCGGTCGATCTCGATACGGGCGAGCCGCACCGATCGCAGTGGGAGCGGAGCGACGTCACGGCCGTGCCGGCCTGCGCCGTCGTCTGCGAAGCGATGCTCGCCCTCGTCCTCGCCGACGCCGCTCGCGAGAAGTTCGGCGGCGACTCGATGGACGAGGTCCTCCGGAACTACCGCGGCTACCTCGAGCAGGTCTCGCTGTACGCTCGGAGAGGGCGATGATCAGCAAGATCCTCCTCCGGCGCGAGCAGTTCCCCATCACCGATCACCTCGTCTACTTCAACCACGCCGCCGTGGGGCCGCTCTCGCAGAGCGCGTACGCGGCGATCGAACGTCACGCGCGCGAGCAGCGGGACGTCGGCGCTCTGGAATGGCGCGACTGGTTTGCCGAGTACGCCGATTTCCGCGACGAAACCGCGGCGCTTCTCGGCGCCGATGCGTCGGAGATCTCGATCCTCAAGAACACCTCCGAGGGGATTTCCTTCGTCGCGAACGGATTCCGCTGGGCGCCGGGCGAGAACGTCGTGACGACGGACATCGAGTTTCCGTCGAACTCCGTCCCGTGGCGGCGGCTCGCCGCGCGCGGGGTCGAGTGCCGGATCCTGCCGACGCGCGACGGCGCGTTCACGGTCGACGACGTCGAGAAGCTCGTCGATACGAAGACGCGCCTCCTCGCGATCTCCTCGGTCTACTTCCACAACGGCTTCCGTCCCGACCTCGACGCGCTCGGCGCGTTCTGCGAGGCGAAAGGAATCCTCTTCTGCGTCGACGCGATCCAGGGGCTCGGCGCCCTCGCGACGGACGTCCGCCGCGCGAAGATCCACTTTCTCGCCGCCGATGGGCACAAGTGGCTTCTCGGGCCCGAGGGGACCGCGATCTTCTACGCTGCCGCGGACGTGCGCGAGAGGCTCGAGGTCCTCGAATCGGGATGGATGAACGTCGACCGCGGCGACGCGATGATCGGCTGCAGCGACGAACTTCTCCCGGACGGCCGGCGATTCGAGGCGGGCTCGCTCAACACGAGCGGCGTCTACGGCCTGCGCGCATCGATCGCGCTCCTGCGCCACGTCGGGATCCCCGAGGTCGAGCGGGAAGTGCTGTGGGTCGCGGGCACGCTCGCCGCGATGCTCGAAAGCCTCGGATTCCGGATCGCGACGCCGCGGCCGATCGCGAGCGGCATCGTGGCCGTGGATTCTCCACCACCTGTAGATGTCGAGCGGCTCCGGAGGGTGACGAGCTCATCCGAGGAGACGGACACGCTCGTCCTTCTCCACCGCTGGCTCGAGGTGTGTGACGTCGTCTGCTCGGTGCGCGAGGGGCTGCTCCGCTTCTCGCCGCACTTCTACAACGACGAGGACGACATCGAGCGCGTCAAGCACGTCCTCGAAGACGCGATGGTGCCGTCATCCCGAGCGTAGCGAGGGATCAGGGACGGGTGGGCAGCCCCTGAACGAAGGCCCCAGCTCGGCGGGATGACGAAAATTCGCTCTGCCGCCAAATGACGGCACGGCGTCCCGCGCGTCCCGCCCGACCCTGATCCCTCGCTAAACGCTCGGGATGACGGCTGCCGCGCGACGCAACGTCATCACGGGATTGACCGTTTCGCGCCGCTCACCGATCATCTGATCCATGGATCCCGGTCTCGTCGCCCTCCTCGCCCTTGGTGGCCTCGCCATCGGTCTCCTCGTCGGTTTCCTCGTGGGACAGCGGCGGCTGACGAAGGAGGAGCACCGGCGTGTCGCGGCGGAGACGCGCTGCGAGGAGCTGCAGCGGCGGATGGACGACAGCGTCCGGGTCGTGAACCAGCTCGAGGGGACGTTCGCGAAGCTCTCCCGCGACGCCCTCGATCAGTCCGTCCAGCAGCTCCTGCAGGTCGTGAAGCCGCACCTCGACGGGAACAAGGGAGAGATCGCCTCGGCTCTCGACACGAAAAAGGTCGAGATCGAGGGGCTCCTCGCGCCGCTGCGCCAGATGCTCGAGACGTATCAGGAGCACCTGCACAAGGTCGAGCGGGAACGGGTGGCGACGTTCAGCGGCCTGAACGAGCAGCTCCGCGCGCTCCACGCGGCGAGCCAGTCGGCCCAGCAGGAAGCCTCGCGCCTCGCGACGGCGCTCCGCGCGCCGCAGGTCCGCGGGAGCTGGGGCGAGAACACGCTCCGGAAGTGCGTCGAGATGGCGGGGATGAGCGCGTTCTGCGACTTCGAGTGGCAGTACTCGCTGGAAGGAGACGACAACCGGCGCGTCCGTCCCGACATGGTCGTCCGTCTCCCCGAGGACCGCGTCATCGCGGTCGATGCGAAGACGCCGCTCGACGCATACCTCGCGGCGGCCGAGGAGCCGGACGAGAAGAGGCGGAAGGAGCTCCTCGCCCAGCATGCGGCGACCGTCAAGCGGCACATCGATTCGCTCAGCCGGAAGGAGTACCAGGAGTACGTCCAGCGGTCGCTCGGGAAGAGCCTGAGCTTCACGATCCTGTTCATTTCGGGCGAGCCGTTCCTCTCGGCGGCGATGATCACCGATCCGTCGATCTTCGAGTACGCGGCTGCGAAGAACGTCGTCCTCGCCTCGCCGACGATCTTCGTCCCGCTGCTGCGGGCGTTGGCATCGGGCTGGAAAGCGGAGCAGCTCGAGGAGGACGCCCAGAAGGCGACGATGCTCGCGCAGGAGCTCTACCAGCGGTTCCTCAAGGTGTTCGAGCACTTCGAGGGGATCGGCAAGGCGCTCAACAGCGCCGTATCGCGTTACAACGACGCGGTGCGGTCGGTCGAGACGCGCCTCGCGCCGAAGGCGCGGCAGCTCGAGGAGCACATCGCCTCGCACAAGACGCTCGAGGAGATCGCGCGGATCGACAAGTTCGCGCTCGCGGGCGGGACGGTTCCAGAACCGGAGGGCGAGGAGGAAATCTAGTTGCCGCGCGCCCGCACGTGGCTCCCCGTCGCGATCGTCGCGCTGCTGGCTCTCGTCGGCCTGGTCGTCGTCGGCCGTTGGCTCGTTCGCGCGCCGCAGCGCGCCGTCGAAACGGTCGTCGAGAGGACGATCGCCCCGAAAGAAGAGACGATCGACCTCGGATCGCTGGTGACGAAGGTCCGCGGGCTGAGCCGCCTCGAGACGGCCGCGATGCGCGTCATGCACGTTTCCACGACGCGGCAGTCGCGGGGCCTCATCCCCGACGCGCTCACCGGCGACGAGGTCACGTTCATGGCCGTCGGCGACGTGATCGCCGGCATCGATCTCGCCGAGCTCCAGCGCGATCACGTCCGGCTCGATCCCGACGGCACCGTCATCCTCCGCCTTCCCCCGTCGCAGATCCTCCTGACGCGCCTCGACAACAACGCCTCGCGCGTTCTCAGTCGCGACACCGGCGTTCTCCGGCGCCGCGATCCGCAGCTCGAGCGCCGCATCCGGATCCGATCCGAGGCGGCCATTCAGCGCGAGGCGGTGAAGAAGGGCATTCTTCCTCTCGCCGCGGCCAACGCGGAGAAAAAGCTCGCGGAGCTCCTGAGGACCCTCGGGTTCGAGAAGGTGCGGTTCGAGCGTACGGGGCGGGTGGCGCCGCTCGGATGAGGGGACCGAGCCGCAGATTACGCAGATTAACGCAGATTGGTTTCTCCTTACGACTGACGACTGACGACTGACGACTGACGGGCGGGCGGGCGGGTGTCGTACCATGACTCCATGTTTTCGTCGCCGGCCGCCGCGCTCGCCGTCCTCGCCATCGTCGCCGCGTTTTTCTTCTGGCTCGAGAAGAAGACGCAGTGGAAGATGTTCAATTTTCTTCCGCCTCTGATCTTCATTTATTCGATTCCCGTCATCCTCAGCAACACGGGCGTGATTCCGACGGCGTCGCCGGCGTACGACATCTTTCGCCAGTACGGCCTGCCCGTCTTCATCACGCTTCTTCTGCTCGCCGTCGACGTCGGCGCGGCCGTGCGCGTGATGGGCAAGGGGGTCCTCGTGATGCTTCTCGGCACGGCGGGCGTGATCGTGGGAGCGCCGGTGGGCTACGCGGTCGTGAAGGCGTGGCTGCCGCCCGAGGCGTGGACCGGGTTCGGCGCGCTGGCGGGGAGCTGGATCGGCGGCACGGGGAACATGGCCGCGGTTGCGGGAGGCCTCGAGACGCCGGCGGACATGTTCGGGCTGGCCGTCATCGCGGACAACATGGTCTACATCGTCTGGCTGCCGATCCTGCTCGGGTCGAAGGCACTGGCGGACCGCTTCAACCGGTGGGCGCGCGTACACGAGGACCGGATCACGAACATGGAGGCGGCGGCGCAGGCCGAGGCGGCGGGACGTGAAGAGGAGCCGCTCACGGTCCGTCATCTCCTGTATCTCGCCGCGATCGCGCTCGCCGCGACCGCGATCTCTGCATGGCTCGCTCCTCTGCTCCCGGTCGTCGAGCCGATCCTCTCGACCTCGACGTGGCAGGTGCTGATCGTCACGACGGTGGGGATTCTTCTCTCCCTGACGCCGGCCCGGCGGATCCCGAAGTCGCACGAGGTCGCGATGGCGATCGTCTACGTCTTCGTCGCCGTCATGGGCGCACGCGCGTCGCTCGCGGGCCTCGCCGACGCGCCGGCGTTCCTTCTCGGCGCGTTCATCTGGATCTTCGTGCACGGGGCGTTCACCCTCGCCGGCGCCTGGATCTTCCGCGTCGACGTGCACAGCGCCGCGATCGCGTCCGCGGCAAACATCGGCGGCGCCGCATCCGCTCCCGTCGTGGCGGCCTACCATCGCGAGAGCCTCGTGCCCGTGTCGATCCTCATGGCGCTGATCGGGTACGCGATCGGTAACTACGGCGGATTCATCGCGGCGCGTCTCTGCTACTGGGTCGAGAGGATGTAGCGGGCGCCGGCGTTCGGGAATCGCCCGTCTCGGGCGGGCTTTATAGTTCGCAACCTTGCACGTCATTTTCTTTCGAAGCGGAATCCGCCGCTGGAGCCTCATCGCACTCGCCCTCGCCGCGGCGGTACTCGGCCTCGGCTACGCGCGGTACGCGGCGTTCCGTCCCGCCGAGGTCCTGCCGGGCGTCTACCGGTCGGAACAGCCCGACGCGCACGACCTTCGCGCCGCGGTCGCCCGTCACGGGATCCGGTCGGTGATCAACCTGCGCGGGCCCGTTCCGAAGGAGGCGTGGTACCGCGAAGAAGTCGCCGCGACCCGCGCGCTCGGCCTCGCGCGCCGCGACCTCTCCTTCGAGACCTTCGACTGGCCGCCGAAGATCGAGACCTCCGCGTTCATCCGCGCCTACGAGTCTCTCCCGCACCCGATCCTCCTCCACTGCGAGAGCGGGATCGATCGCACGGGGTGGGCCTCGGCGACCGCTCTGCTGCTCGAGGGAGCCTCGGTCGAGGAGGCGCGGCGGGAGCTCACGCTTTTGCGCGGCCATTTCTGCACGGGCGGATGCCCCCTCCACGCGTTCTTCGACGAATACGAGCAATGGCTCGCGGCGAGCTCCGCGCCCCATTCCGCCGCGCGGTTCCGCAGGTGGGCGCTCGAGGCCTACGCGCCGGGGCCGTACGACGCCCGCCTCGCGTTGCTCGACCCGTTTCCCGGCATTCTCCGTCCCGGCGAGGAAGTCGTCGTCGACGTCGAGGTCGAAAACCGCTCGCCCGAGATCTGGCCCGCCGGCGGCGGGTCGGAGCGAAAGATCGGTCTCGGCGCCAGGATGCTCGGCCCGTTTGCCACGGTTCCCGGCGACATTCTCTGGCGCTTCCGCCAGCCGCTCTCCCCCGCCGCGGACGTGTTCCGGTCCGGCATGGAAGGGCGCGCGACGAAGCCGGGCGAGATCCGTCGGATCCCGCTGCGATTCACCGCGCCTGCCGAACCGGGGGTGTACGCGCTCCAGATCGACATGGTCGACGAGCACGTGAACTGGTTCAGCAACCTCGGCGGACCCGGTCTCCTCGTGGAGTTCCGGGTCGCCGAGGGCGAAACGAACGGTTAGTCGATCGCGCCGATCAGGCGCTTGATGAACGGCGCCAGGAGCAGCGCGACCAGACCGGCGCCGCCGACGAACAACGCGACGTTCCAGAACAGCGCCGACGGCACGAGCGCCTCGAGGCGTCCGGCAACGAGGCCCGCGACGAGATTGCCGAGCGCCGCCGCGACGAACCAGACGCCCATCATCTGCCCGACGCGATCGACCGGCGCGAGTTTGGTGATCGCCGACAGCCCGACGGGCGAGAGACTCAGCTCGCCGACGGTGTGGAGAAAGTACGTCACGACGAGCCACGCCATCGACGCCCCATTCGTCTCGGTGGCATTCGCCGCGCCCCAGGAGATCACGAAAAAGCCGGCGGCCAACCCGAGAAGCCCGAGGGCGAACTTCATCGGAATCGACGGATTTGCGTTCCGCCGCGCGAGCCACACCCAGAGGGCTCCGAACACGGGCGCGAAAATGATGATGAACGCCGGATTGATCATCTGGAGAAGGCTCGCCGGGATCTCCAGGCCCAAAATGGAGCGGTCGGTCAGATTGAACGCGAAGAGGTTCATCGACGATCCGGCCTGCTCGAAGCCTGACCAGAAGAGCGCCGCGAGGATGAACAGCCAGAAGATGACGATGAGGCGCTTGTTCGTCGCTCCGTCGTAGCCGCCGAAGATGAGGAGATAGACGAAGTAGAGGATCGCCGCTGCGATGATCACGTACCCCAGCCCCCGCGCCACTTCCGTGAGGGTGATCGCGATCGTTCCCGTAATGCCGAGCCATCCGAAGATGATCACGATCGCGGCGATCGCCCCTGCGGTCACATAGAACGTCCGGCTGCGCCGCGCGAGCGTCTCGGGTGAGTGATCGCCCTTGAGATCACCGGCGCCGATGAGGTACTTCGCCCCGAACCTGTACTGAATCAGCCCGAGGACCATGCCGATGCCGGCGAGCGAGAAGCCCCAGTGCCAGTTGATCCCTTCGCCGATGATCCCGCAGAGGAACGGCCCGGCGAGCGCGCCGATGTTGATTCCCATGTAGAAGATCGAGAAGCCCGCGTCGCGCCGCGCGCCCGTGTCGCCCGCGTACAGATCGCCCACGACCGTGCTGACGTTCGGCTTCAGAAGTCCCGTCCCCATCACGATCAGAATCAGGCCGAGGTAGAACGTCGGCAGGATCGGGATGGCCATGCTGAAGTGACCCGCCGCGATGATGCAGCCGCCGACGAACACCGCCTTCTTCTGTCCCCACAGATTGTCCGCGACCCACCCGCCCGGGAGGGCCAGCAGGTAGACCAGCGCCGTGTACAAACCATAGATCGCGGCCGCTCTCTCGACGGGCATGTCCAGCCCCGGGTTCTCTCCCGTGACCGACGCCGTCATGAACAGGATGAGGAGAGCGCGCATCCCGTAGTAGCTGAACCGCTCCCACATCTCCGTGAAGAAGAGGGTGGACAGTCCCCGGGGGTGCCCGAACCACTGCGCTCTTGGGATTTCGGTGCCTGCCGTCATGCAATCTCCTTCGCCTTCTGAGCTTGGGCCGCCGCACGGCGACGGGCGCAAGTATGGCCGTCGCGGCCGCTACATGCAAAATCCGGCTTCCGCCGTCCGTCAAAGGACGTCCTCGAACCTCCGGAGGGCCAGCCGCGCGCCCGCGTGCGCGGTCACGATCTCGGGCGTCTGCAGATAGCGGGCGTAGGTTCCGGCGAACGGGTGCGCGGGGTCGCCGCTCGAGAGCATGTGGTGCAGGTCGGCTGTGAGAGCGCGGTAGGGAGCGCGATCCGTCTCGGAGGCGAGCAACTCGTCGAGCTGGGCGACGGCAACGCTGAGCGGCCTCATCCACTGAAAAAAGTGATGCTGCAGGAGCAGGTTCCAGAGCTGCGTCGGCGTCTGCGGTCCATACTCGCTCTCGAACTCCCGCCGCACCTCCGCCAGGATTGCGCCGTGGACCGCGAGCAGAGCCGACGAGAGGGCCCGCGCCCGGGCGAGAAATTCGGGGTCGTGCGTCGGCCGGGGCATCCGGCGATAGACCGGCTTCATCATCGAAAACCGCGCTGCAAAAGCCGGGCGCGGGGAAGCGCGTCATTCGGCCGCGGTAGCAGGACGGTAGATTCCATCGAACACAGGCTCCCACTCCCCGCCGGGCGCGGCCTGTTCCCACAGTTGCCGCACACATCCGCGGCAATCCTCCCGGTCGAGCGGCGTCCAGGTGATCCGTTGCCGGACGGCCGAGCCGTCGGGCCGCTTTCCTTCTCCCTCGAGACGCATCGACTCTCCGGCGAGGCCGCCGTCGAGGAGAAGAAGAAGCCCGCTCGAGTCGACCCACGTCTGGTGCCACCGCCCGGTCACGCGATCCCAGGTGTTGAAGCTCTTTCCTTCGAGACCCCGTCGTCCCCGCCAGTGCTCGAGGAGGACGCAATCGGCGAGATTCCGCGAAATCGTGTTCGTCCCAAGGTACTCCCCTTCCTGTGATTCGACCCGCCACTCGCCGATCCAGAAATCGAACTGGCGGTACTCGGGACGGTCGCATCGCGGGGCATCGTGCTGCTGAGCGGCCGCGCCATTGGCGAGCAGGGCAGTGAAAGCGAGGATGGACCAGAAGCGCATCGGGACCTCCTTCGGATGGGATGTATCCTGCATTCTCCGCCGCCGGCCCGAAGCGGCACGTCACGGAGGCGCAACGATCAGCGCGAAGGCGCGCACCGGAAACGACCCGATGCCGTCGACCTTCGCCGGAACCGCGAAAAAGCGGAAACCTCGCGCCGGAAGCGCACCGAGGTTCGCGAGGTGCTCGACGACAGGGATGCCGGCAGCGAGAAGGTGGGAGTGCGCGGGACGCGCGCCATCGGCCATCGAATCGATGTTCACCGCGTCGATCCCGACGAGCGCGGCGCCGCCGCGCACGAGGGCATCCGCGCCCGCCTCGGTCAGATGCGGATTCGTTTCGAAATAGGCGCGCGTTCCCCAGAGGCGGTCGGATCCGGTCCGGATCAGCACGGCCTTCCCGCCCACGTCGAGCTCCGCGAACGCGTCCGGCCCGATCGCCCCCGCGCCGTCCACGACGAGGCCGTCGAGCCAGGCGAGCCGCTCGAGCGGTACGCCGGCGATCGTCTCCCGGTCGACGTAACGGTGAAACGGCGCGTCGACGTACGTCCCGGTGTTCGCGACCATTTCGATCCGCCCGATGTGGAAGGCGACGCCGGGCGCGTAGCGCCCCTGCGACTCGTCGTGCGTCAGGAAGGCGCTCATGCGCGGAGCCGGAAGCCCCGGATACGTGACGAGGCCGTCGCGGATCGTGTGCGTCAGGTCGATGATCTCCACCGATTTCACGGATGATTCATCCACAGATTTCACAGATTTACACAGATTGATGAGATGGAGCTGTAACGATTCATGGCAGGCTCCCGGCCCACATTCCGCCCTCCCGTCCCGCCGACGCCTAGCGGACGCTCAGCCAGAGCGTCCGGAGGCTGAGCGCGATGACGGCCAGGCCGACGGCGACGAGGAGAGGTTTCGCCGGGACGCGACTCGCCGCCCATGCGGCGACCGGTGCCGCGACGGCTCCGCCGGCCGCCAGCCCCGCGATCGCTTCCCAGTACGACAGGCCGATCGTCGCGACGAACGTCGCCGACGCCGCCGCAGTCACGAAGAATTCCGCCGTGTGCACCGAGCCGATCGCGTACCGTGGCTCGTCGCCGCGCGCCATCAGGCTTCCCGCGACGATCGGCCCCCATCCGCCGCCGCCGACGGTGTCGAAAAAACCGCCGGCGAGACCAAGAGGGACGAGGTGCGCCTCGCCCTTCGGACGCCGGCGTCCGCGTACGGCGCGGAAGAGCATCACGATCCCCATCGCGAAGAGATACGCCGCGATCCAAGGACGGAGAGCCTCGCCGGACATCGACGTCAGCAGCCACGCGCCCGCCACCGCGCCGATGACGCCGGGAACGATCAGCCGCCGCACGATGAGGCGATCGACGTTGCCGAAGCGGACGTGCGAGAGCCCCGACATTCCGGTCGTCGCGATCTCCGCCGCGTGAACGCTCGCGCTCGCGACCGCCGGCGGGATCCCGACCCACAGCAGGAACGTCGTCGCGCTCACGCCATAGCCCATCCCGAGGATTCCGTCGATGAGCTGCGCGGCGAATCCCACCGCCGCGAACGTGAGGAACTCCTCCACAGAGGGAGTCTATCCACAGATTACACAGATTCACACAGATAAAGAAAAGAGGCGAGCGTCGAAGCAAGCGACTCAAACCAAAATCAACCAAAACAATCTGTGTAAATCTGTGAAATCTGTGGATGATTACTCTGTGTAAATCTGTGGACTACGAGCGGTCCCGCACCTTCGACCAGGTGTCCTTGAGCGTCACGATCCGGTTGAACACCAGCCTCTCGGCCGTCGCCTCGGGATCGGGCGTGAAGTAGCCGAGGCGCTCGAACTGCCAGCGCGCGCCGGGGCGAGCCTCCGCGAGCGACGGCTCGAGCTTCGCGTCCGGCACGATCTCGAGCGATCGCGGATTGAGATTCGAGAGGAAGTCCTTCCCCTCCTCCGCCTCGTCCGGGTCCTCGGTCGCGAAGAGGCGGTCGTAGAGCCGGACCTCGGCGTCGATCGCGTGACGCGCCGACACCCAGTGGAGCGTTGCCTTCGGCCGTCGGCCGTCGGGCGCGTCGCCGCCGCGTGTCTCCGGATCGTACGTGCACCGCAGCTCGACGATCTCCCCGCCCTTTCCGTGAACGACGGACGTGCACGTGACGAAGTATGCCGACCGGAGGCGCACCTCGCGCCCCGGCGCGAGGCGGAAGAACTTCTTCGGCGGTTCCTCCATGAAGTCGTCGCGCTCGATCCACAGCTCCCGCGCGAACGGCACGTTCCGCGTTCCCGCGTCCGGATCCTCCGGGTTGTTCGGCGTCTCGAACCACTCCACCCGATCCTCGGGATAGTTCTCGATGACGACGCGCAGGGGGCGCAGCACGCCCATCGCGCGCGGCGCGCGCCGATTGAGGTCCTCGCGGATCGCGTGCTCGAGCAGCGCGACGTCGATCACGTTCTCGCGCTTCGCGACGCCCACCTTCTCGACGAACGCGCGGATCGCCTCGGGCGTGTACCCGCGCCGGCGATAGCCCGCGATGGTCGGCAGGCGCGGGTCGTCCCATCCGCGCACGTGCCCCTCCTCGACCAGCCGCAGCAGCTTCCGCTTCGACATCACCGTGTAGTTGAGATTGAGGCGCGCGAACTCGTACTGCCGCGGCCGCGCCGGAAGAGGGAGGTTCTCGACGAGCCAGTCGTAGAGCGGCCGGTGATCCTCGAACTCGAGCGTGCAGAGCGAGTGCGTCACCTTCTCGAGCGCGTCCGAGATCGGATGGGCGTAGTCGTACATCGGATAGATCGGCCAGCCGTCGCCCGTGCGGTGGTGCCTTTCTTTCCGGATGCGGTAGAGGACCGGGTCCCGGAGGTTGATGTTCGGCGATGCCATGTCGATCTTCGCCCGCAGCACGTGCGCGCCGTCGGCGAACTCGCCGGCGCGCATCCGGCGAAAGAGTTCGAGGTTCTCTTCGACCGTCCTTGCCCGAAAGGGACTCTCCCGGCCGGGTTCCGTCAGCGTGCCGCGATACTCGCGGATCTGATCCGCCGTGTGTGAGTCGACGTAGGCTTTCCCGTCCTGGATCAGCCGCTCGGCGAGCTCGTACAGCGTCTCGAAGTAGTCCGAGGCGTGGTAGAGGTGCTCGCCCCAGTCGAAGCCGAGCCAGCGCACGTCCTCGATGATCGCGCGCGCGTACTCGGCTTCCTCCTTCTCCGGGTTCGTATCGTCGAACCGGAGATTGCACCGGCCGCCGTACTCGTTCGCGATCCCGAAGTTGAGCGTGATCGCCTTCGCGTGGCCGATGTGGAGATAGCCGTTCGGCTCCGGCGGAAAGCGGGTAACGACGGTGGCATGCCTTCCGGTCCGGAGATCCTCTTCGACGATCTCGCGGATGAAGTCGAGCGGGCGGGCGGCAGTCTCTGTGGCGGACATGGCGAACGGCTCCGGGTCTCCCGGCGGGCGACTCTATAACGCCGGAAGGCGCCGCCGAAATTCGGCGCGCCGGCCCCGCGGCTGCTATCGTTGTCCCATGCGGATCGCGTCGCTTCTTCTCGCTCTCCCCCTTGCCGCGACACTCGCCTGCGGCGGCGTGGAGGAGGAGCGCGCCGTCGACGCCACCGCGGCCGAAGCGCCGGCGCCGCCTCCGTCGCCCGAGGACGCGCGCGAGCTGATCGCGTATTCCGCCGCGTTCGGCGACTACCGCTTCAGCACCGAGAGCTCGTTCTCCCTGCCGCTCGACGCCTCCCGCTTCAACGAGCCGGCGCGCCAGGGCGCGGAAGACCTCGAGGTCGCGGGGTGGATCGACATTCGCGACGGCCGCGTCGTGCTCGCGAAGGGAGAGGGCGACCGGCGCTTCCTCGTCCGCCCCAACGGATTCGTCGACATCGTTCCGCTCGCGAAGAAGGAGATGCTCGAGGTCACCTCCGTCAGTCCCGTCGACGGCAAGGTCGAGGTCGACTTCACGTGGCGGTGGATTCCGAACGATGTCGGCGCCTCGTTCACGCGAGGTCTCGTCAAGGAACGTTTCGACGCGATGCGGCATGCGACGGCGACGCTGCAGGACTTCGGCAGCGGGTGGGAGGTCCTCATCATTTCCGAACGAGAGGCCGGGGTGGAGGATGCGCAGAGCCCGCCCGGATGAGCGGCCGGGACTCCCGGAGATCGTCGTCGCGACCTTCGCCAGCGAGACCGAGGCGCGGGATGCGCTCGACGCTCTCCGGCGCGGCGGAATCGCGGCGACCGTGAGCACGATCGCGACGGCGCGCCTCTCCGCGCGCGGCGAGCGCGAGACGCTCCGGTGGGGGCTGACGGTCGCGCCGGCCGACGCGCGCCGGGCGATCGAGGTCCTTCAGGACACGCTCCGCCCCGGAGCCGACCCCTCCCTCGATCTCGACCTCGACGAGCCGCTCGAGATCCCGCGCGAACCGCTCCGCTGCCCCGAGTGCGGCTCCGATCAGGTGAAGACGACGCGGACGCTCACGACCGCCGCCGCGGGCACGGCGCTGCTCGTCCTCACCGGATGGGCCACGGGGTACGAGGATCTCTTCTATCTCGCCGCGGCGATCTTCGCCCTGCTCCTCGTCCTCGGACCGAACCAGCGATGCCTCCGGTGCGGCCACCGGTGGATGGAGTGACAACGAGCTTCCGCACGACGGGACGCCCCAGCGTTCCGGTCGCCCCGATCACCGCGATCCTCTTCGTCATTCCTTCCCCTCCACCCAGGCGTCGATCAGCCGGCGCGCGATGGTGAAGGGAGGAGGAATCAGAACGTCGCCCGAGCGGATCTCGTCCCGCGTGAACCACCGCGCCTCGGCGAGCTCCTCGGGATCGATCCGGATC
>JBOGJQ010000421.1:0-23078 GCA_050745405.1 Thermoanaerobaculia bacterium
GCAGAGTCCCCGCGGGCTGGCCGCCCGCGACGGATTCGGCGAGCGTCCACACCGCCCCCTCGTGGAGCAGGAACAGGTCGTAGCCAATCGCATCGGCCACGGCCCTCCACTGGAACGTGACCGGCGACTCGAGCTCCGTCGCGCCGTTCGCCGGCGCGAGGAGAGGCGGCACGTCGTTCGGGCACGGATCGGAGACGGTGATCGTCACCGTCGCCGTGTCGAAGCTCGTTCCGTCGGTGACGGTGTAGGTGAACGAATCGGTGCCCGAGAAGCCGGCGTTCGACGTGTATGTGCAGACGCCGGTCGAAGAGCAGGAGACGGCACCGTTCGACGGTGTCGTGTTGCTGCTGAGCGTCAGCGTCGACGAGTCGGCGTCGAAGTCGTTCGCGAGAACGTTGATGGAGACCGAAGCACCCGAATCCGCGGTCGCGGAGTCGGCCACCGCGACGGGTGGATCATCGACCGGAAGGACGTCGATCGTGACGGTGGCGACGTTGGAGACGTTCGTCCCGTCGCTCGCCTTGTACGTGAACGAATCCGACCCGGAGAACTCGGAGTTCGGCGTGTAGGTGAACGAGCCGTCGGCGTTCAGAACCAGTGTCCCGTTCGAAGTCCCGCTGACGAGCGTGGCTGTCACCGTCGTGCTGTCGGCGTCCGTATCGTTCCCGAGGACGCCCGGAACCGGAACGGTGAGCGCCGTGTCTTCGTTCGTCGAGAACGCATCGTCGTTGGCGACGGGCGCCGCCTGGACCAACGTCACCGCGGACGCACTGTCATTCGCGGGGACCGGGTCGGTCGTGCCCGAGGCGACGAAGACCGTGTTCACGATCGAGCCGGCTGCGTTCGGAACGATGGTGAGGCTGACTGTGGCGTTTCCGGACGCCAGAATCGTCCCCAGCGAGCAGCTGATCATCGCCGAAACTGTGCAGCTCCCCTGGGACGGGCTCACGGAGACGAACGTCGTCCCGTTCGGCAGCAGGTCGTCCGCCGTCACGCCGACCGCATCGTCCGGGCCCGTGTTCGTGACCGTGATCGTGTAGGTCAGCGGCTGGCCGGCGGCGACGGGATCGGGGGAGTCGGTCTTGGTCACGCTCAGATCGGCGGATGGGACGTACTCGAACGCGCCGATGTCGGTCGTCGCGGTGCCGTCCTGGTCGCCGTCGACGGGACGGCTGAATCCTCGCTGGTCGACGCCATCCGCCGCGGCGTCATCGCCGGCGTCGATGGCCGGGCTGCCGGACAGAAGCGCGTGCGTGTCCGTCTGGCCGCCATTGTTCTGCAGCGGCCCGAGGAGGGGATCGGTCAGCGTCAGATTGCCGGACCCGGAGAAGCCGCACGAGGAGTCGCTCGAGAGATTGTTCCCTCCGGAGCCGAACGTGTTGCCGCTGCAATTCCCGCCGGAGGTACTGTTCGCGAAGATCGCATTGACCGCATCGACGGCGCCGCCGCTGTGGATTGCGCCCCCGTTACTTCCCGCGGAATTCTCCGCGAAGGTCGAATTGAGGATCGACAGGGGCGCCACGGACGCGACCACGCCGCCGCCGTTGAACAGCGCCGCATTGCCGCTGAGGGTGCTGTTGTCGATCAGCGCCGAGCCGCTTCCGCCGAGATAGAGCCCACCGCCGTCGCCGCCCGAGGCCTGATTCCCCGAGAGCGTGCTGTTTGTGACCGCGATCGGATCGCTTCCGGCGGAATGGATCGCGCCGCCGTTCGCGGCGGTCGTGTTGTTGCGGATGGTCGAGTGGTCGATCGTGAGGCCCGGCACGCCCCAGTTGCTTCTCATCGCGATGGCCCCGCCGAAAAGGCCGGCCGTGTTTCCCTCGATCGTCGAGCCCAACACGTCGAGTCCCGAGGTCGGCTCCATGAACAGGGCGCCGCCGTCATTGGTTGCGACGTTGTTCGCGACGACGGAATTCTGCAGGACGACGGTGCCGCTGATACGAACCGCCCCGCCGTCCGGTGCCGCTCCGTTCCGCAGCGTGACGTCGATCAGATGCAGAAGGGGGAAGCTCGTGATCGTCGAGATCGACGAGATGGACACCTCGAGGACGGAGCGCGAGATTTCCCCGTCGGCGGAACGGCTGAAGGCGATCGCGTTGATGGGCGCTCCCGACGAGGAGAACTTGGAAGGGGGCGGGGTGCCGTATGTGACCGGAAACAGATCGAACAGACGATCGCCGGCGTTTCCGTCGATGATCGTCGTTCCCGCTCCCGCGCCGACGATCGTGAGCCGCTCGAGGGTGTCGAGGTCGCCGGTCGCGGCGGAGTCTTCGGACGCGCCGGCGAGCGTCAGGGTGTATGTTCCGGACGGAAGCGTGATCGTGCTGGGCCCGGGGTAGGCGTTCGCCTCCTGGACGGCAGCGCGCAGCGTGCACTCGAGGGTCGAGGTCGCGCAGATCCCGTCGCCGGGATTCGCATCGGGAGCATCGACGGTCGAGTCGACGGTGAAATCGACGAGCGGTTTGACCTCCGTCGGTTCGCTAGAAGTCGCCGGGATCGGGTCCGGCTCGTCCGCCGTGACGGAAACTGTGTTCGTGATCGTGCCGGGCGTGGAGGGGGCGAAGAAGGAGAACGTGATGTCCCGCGATTCGAACGGAGCCATCGTTCCCAGATTGCACACGACCGTGGTCGTGCCCGAACACGATGGATCACTGACGAAAAACAGACTCGTCCCTGCCGGTGCGGTGTCGGTGAGAACCACATTCGTCGCATCCGACGGACCGTTATTCGTGACGGTGACGAAATAGTGCGCGGAGTCGTTCACCGCGGTCGGGTCGGGATCGTCGAACTGCATCACACTCAGATTGGCCTCGGCAGAAGAAAGGAACACGTCATCGAAGTGCGCGGAGAACGTCCCCATCGAGGTGTCCTTCGTTACGAAGAGCTGCACCAATGCGCTCTGCGTCCCGACGGGGGTCGCGACGTTTCGCGTCTTCGTTTCCGTCCACGTATCGGGGGCCGTGACGGCCGGGGTGTTGAAGTTGCCGGCGGGAAGCGTCACGCCGTCGCAGAACGGGCCGTCGATGAACTGCAAGTTGATGAGCGCGCTTCCCGGTTCGATATTCGTGCTCGGGACGTAGATGAAGCCGCCGAAATGGTATCCGGCCGCCGGTGTCGAGAGATCGACACACTGCGTCGCGACCGCCGTTGCGCTCGGGAACGTGGCGCTGTTGGTTCCCTTAAGCGAATAGAACCCGTCGCCGGTGTGATCGAGGGGATCTGAAGTCCCACCGGACCAGTTGTCCGGAATCGAATTGCTGTCGAAATCGTCCGAAAAGTTCGGATTGAGGAGGAGGTTCGTCGAAACCACGCCCCCCGAGGCGGGAATCGCGCCCGCGACCGCGAGTGCCAGCATGAGGGACGGCACGATCGAGCGGATGGACGAGGCACGGCGCGCGGCGGAGACGAGCTGCTCGGACATGGGGTACCCCTCTGATGTTTGAGACTGGTGTAGGGAGGGAAGTGTACCCGAACGGGAGGCGAGCCGCCTCTATCGAACGATCGACCCAGGCGGGTCAGCTCAGGAGGTCGAGAATTTCCGTGAGTGACGTTCTCGCGCGCTGGCGCACGGGATCGTCCTGTCGGCCCGCGGTCAGGCGGATGACCTTGTTGTACTGCTCGACCGCGCGGCCGAGATCCCCGAGGTGGCGGTGATAAAGCTCGGCGATGCAGAGCTTTGCCTCGGGGTTCATCGGATCGACTTCGAGGATCTTGTTGAGGAAGATCAGCGCCGAGTCGTACTTCTCGTCCTCGAGCGCCATCCGGTAGCGGAGCCGGTAGAGGGAAATGAGCTCCTGAGGAGTCGGGCTGACCCAGGCGCCGGGAAGATACGTCCGTATCGCGGAAAGAAGGCGGCCGCGCTGGGCGCCACGAGGACGTTTCACCTGGATCCGCTCCATCCCAATCCACCCTTTCCCAGGTTGCTGCCTTTTATCTTAAGCAGGGTCGGGGATAACGTCAAGATGTTTACTACAGCGTCGGGGGGCGTCTGGAGCGTCGGGGCGTCCCGTTACGTTCCGTACGTCCTCCGTTCCGAACGTCCTCCGCGGCGTCATCCCGAGCCACTGACGGCTGGCGCCGCGCCTGAGGAGAAGAACCATCGCTGAGGTGGCGCCGGAGGCGCCGAAGAGGGTAGCCGGTGGTGACGGCCCGAAGGGCCGGAACCACCGGAACGATGGGGACCCACCCGAATGCGCCCCGGAAGGGGCGCCGCCGATGCGCGGCCCCTCCGGGGCCGGATCAAAAATGAACGCTCAATCCGGTGGTTCCGCCGCTCCGCGGCGTCACCACCGGCTACCCTCCTCCGCGCCTCCGGCGCGTGGTCGAACGTACGAGAGAAACCCGCACAAACATGGGAAGTTTCTTGGAAGGATCTCCTCAGCCGCGTCTCAATCCGGCTGGTTGTCGCGAGTCTGAGAAGCGGCTGTGGAGATCCTTCCTCGCTTCGCTCGTCAGGATGACGAATCAGAGTGCGGCAAGACGCCCAGGACGCCCAAGACGCCCAAGACGCTATCTCTCCCGCGCCATCACGAAATCGAGGGCGAACTCGAGGGCTTGCTGCGCGCGCGATGACGGGAACGGCGCGAGCGCGCGCCGCGCGGCTTCGGCGTACTCCCGCGCGATCTCGCGCGCGTCGTCGATCGCGTCGTAGCGGCTCGCGATCGCGAGGAGCTCCTGCGGGTCGGTGCCTCCGAGGTCCTTTTCGCTCACGACCCGGTCGATCAGGCGGCGCTCGGCGTCCGTCGCGCGCGACCGGGCGAGGATGAGCGGCAGCGTGATCTTCCCCTCGCGCAGATCCGACAGCACCGGCTTGCCGAGCACCTCGGTGCTCGACGTGTAATCGAGCACGTCGTCGATGAGCTGAAAGCAGATGCCGAGATCGCGGCCGTAGTCGAAGAGGAGATCGCCGGCCGGGTGGTCGACGAGATACCCCGCGATGCGGCAGGTCGCGCCGAAGAGGGCGGCCGTCTTGCGCTCGATGACGTCGAAGTAGTCCTCGCGTGACAGATCCGCCCGGCCGCCCTGCTCGAGCGCGAGGATCTCCCCCTCGGTCATCCGGATCGTCGCCGTCGAGAGGGTCTTGAGGACCTCGATGCTCCGGCCGTCGAGAGCCGTGTCGAGGGCCCGGATGTAGAGGTAATCGCCGACGAGAACGGTGAGGTGGTTCCCCCAGCGGTAGTTGATCGAGGTCTTGCCGCGGCGCACGTCGGCGTCGTCGATGATGTCGTCGTGGACGAGCGAGGCCGTGTGGATCATTTCGACGACCGCGGCATAGCGGACGTCGAGCTCGCCCTCGTAGCCGACCATCTGCGAGGTCAGCAGGAGGAGGGCGGGGCGGAGGCGCTTTCCGCCGCCGGCGAGGATGTGGTCCCCGACGTCGCGGACCGTGCGCACGGGCGACGCGAAGTGACGTCGCAGCTCTTCTTCGACCAGCAGCAGCTTCGGGGCGATGAGATCGAGGAACTGGTCGGGGCGAGAAGACGCGGCCGCCGTGCGGATTCCGGTTCCGGGCGTGCTCACACGCGCAAGAATATCCGATCCCCCGGGCGGCGCAAAGGCGCCCTGTCGCGAGCTCTTCACCCGCGGTAATTGACGAACTGCAGCGGGATGCCGAAGTCCCGCTCGCGCGCCAGTGCCATGACCTTCTGGAGGTCGTCCTTGTTCTTGCCCGCGACGCGGACCTGGTCGCCCTGGATGGAGGCCTGAACGCGGATCTTCGCGTCCTTGATCATCCGGACGATCTCCTTCGCCTTGTCCGTCTCGATCCCCTGAACGATCTTCGCGCGCTGGCGGACCGTCCCCATCGCGGCGTCCTCGACCTTCTGGTAGTCGAGCGCCTTGAGCGAGACCTTCCGCTTCACGAGCTTCTCCTCGAGGATGTCGCGTACGCTCTTGAGCTTCTGCTGGTCGTCCGAGACGAGGACGATCTCGGCCTCGCCGAGCTCGATTTCGCTCTTGCTTCCCTTGAAGTCGAACCGGTTCGCGAGCTCGCGCTTCGCCTGCTGGACCGCGTTGGCGACCTCCTGCTCGTCGGTCTTCGAGACGATGTCGAACGAAAACTCCTGGGCCATCGAATCTCCTTACTGCCGGACGACGTCGACGCCCGCCGGAGGGGTGAACGTGAACGTGTTGGCGTCGACGGACGCCCTCCGGTATCCCGAGAACTCGAAGACGGTCCGGTTTCCCTGCGCGTCGGCGTACTCGATGCGGCGGATCCGGCCGTCGGTGGCGCCGGTGACGATCACGAGATCGCGCACGAGAGCGTCGCCGCTCTTCGGCCGCAGCTCTGTCCGGACGACGGAACCATCTCGTCTTTCCGCGACGGCGTACGACGCCTGCAGGGCGGCGGGGTCGGAGAGAAGAACGAAGGGGAGTCCCTTCCGCTCGGTCTCGCCCAGCCTCGCGACGGTCACCTGGCGGTCGGCGGGAGCATAGAGCCACGACGTCGTTCCGTCGAACACGAACGTCTTTTCCTCCGGGTCCTCGTACGACCAGCGCATCTTCGGCGCCGGGCCGAAGACGACCTCGCCGCGCTCGACTCGTTCACGGGTGAAGCCGGCGGGAGTGAATTTCTGGACGAAATCGGCGCGCATGCCGGCGTTGGCCTGGAGCGCGCGGGAGACGGCGAGCTCGCGCCCCGAGGCGGGAAAAGCGAGCACGGCGAAAAGCGAGATGATGAGCAGAGAACGGTGCAAAGGGCCTCCAGCGATCGTCGATCGTTGATCGCTGATTGCGGATTGCGCTCAATCATCAATCAGGCGATCGTCGATCAGCGATCTGAGCGGTCAGAGTTTCTCGACGTCGATCGAGACGACGGCGGAGTTCACAACAAATACGCGGTCGTTTTTCCTCCGGTCGTGCGGGAAGAGGAAAAAGCCGGAGGCGCTGGGGTCGTAGTGCGCGGTACCCCGGATGAGCTCGCCATCCTGGAACTCGACGGCGAGCGTGCTCCCGGCCGGCGACTCGGGGACGCTCGTCGCGTCGGGGTCGGCGAGAAAAAAGACGGCCTTCAGCTCGGAGAACGGAACCTCGCGGGCCGAGCCGTCGTCGCCGGTCACGGCGACGGTCTGGCGCCCGGGATCGATCTGCGGCGGTGCGTAGACGTGCTCGGTCCGGCCGCCGCGGAAGTGCAGCACGACGGGAACCGAGGAAGACGGTGTCGAGTTCATGGAATTCAAAAGAGCTCCAGCCCCCAGAGATCGTGAATGTGGAGGATGCCCTCGACGCGGCGCTCCGCGTCCGTGATGAACAGCGAGGTGATCTTCTTCTCCTCCATGATGCGGAGGGCGGCCGAGGCGAGCTCGCCCGGGTCGATCGTGCGGGGATTCCGGTGCATGGAATCGCCGGCGGTCCGGTGCATCGTCTCGTCGTTCTCCTGGAGGAGGCGCCGGAGATCGCCGTCGGAGATGACGCCCTCGAGCCGCCCCGCGTCGTCGACCACGGCCGTGATGCCGAAGCCCTTGCGGGACATCTCGTAAATGACGTCGCGCATGGGCGTTTCGAGCGTCACGATCGGGATCTGATCGCCGCCGTGCATCAGGTCCGCGACCTTGAGGAAGCGTTTGCCGAGCTTCCCGCCGGGGTGAAGGATCGCGAAGTCTTCCTCGCGAAACCCCTTCCGCTCGAGGAGGGTCATGGCGAGGGCGTCGCCGAGAGCGAGCGTCGCGGTCGTGGATGCGGTCGGCGCGAGGCCGAGCGGGCACGCTTCTCTGGAGATGGCGGCCGAGAGGTGGTAGTCCGCCTCTCGCGCGAGCGTCGAAGACGGATTGCCGGTGATCGCGACGAGCTTCGGGCCGAGGCGGCGGATCGAGGGGAGGAGGCGGACGATCTCCTCGGTCTCGCCGGAGTTGGAGATCGCGAGGACGACGTCGCCGCGCACCATCATCCCGAGGTCGCCGTGGATCGCCTCGGCGGGGTGCATGAAGAACGAAGGCGTGCCGGTCGAGGCGAGCGTCGCGCTGATCTTCTTGCAGATGATCCCCGATTTCCCCATGCCCATCGTGACGACACGCCCCTGGCAGCCGTGAATGAGCTCGACGACGTCGACGAAGGCCTGGTCGAGGTGGTCGACGAGGCCGAGAATCGCGTTCGCCTCGACCTCGAGGACACGGCGTGCTTCGCGGATCGAAGGGTGATCAGAGGGTGTCGGCAGGCGCCTGGGCGCTCCCATGCGCCGGGCATTGTAGCAAGGGGAACGATCTTCGCATCAGGCAGCAGCCTCAGGGGTTGGCCGCACGAATCGTGTAGACTACGCCCGCCGGGCGGCGGAAGAGTCGCTCCGCGCTCGCGCCCCGGGTGCAGTCTGGGCGAACCGTCCCGCCCCCCTTGAAACGACAACAAAGAGGAGATCATGACGGAAATCGCATCGGCCTCGAAGACCCTCCCGGTCCAGCCGAAGTCGGTCATCTGGAACCCTCCCGCGGAAACCCTCCGCGAGCTGACGGCGCGCATGCCGAACGCCCGGAAGACCGAGTTCGACAACTACAACGTCGCCACCCGCGTCGTCTCGCGGTCGAAGCTCTCGACCTTCATCGCGACCGACGACCCGACCGCCCACTCCGATCAGACGATCACGCGGGCCGAGTACGACCGCGTCGCGAAGCTCCAGGACGACTACATCCGCGACCAGGAGATGCTCGTCATCGAGGGGTTCATCGGGAACGATCCCGAGTTCCGGACCCCCGCGCGCCTCGTCATCGAGTCGCGCAACGCGAACATCGCGGCGATGCAGAGCATCCTCTACTACCCGGCGACTCCCGAGGAGCTCGAGGGGTTCGAGCCGACGGTTCAGGTCATCTACACGCCGAACCTTCCGATGCCCGGCTACCCGGAGGACCGGCTCATCGCGGTCGACCTCGAGAACAACGTCACGCGCGTCTTCAACTCGGACTATTTCGGCGAGTCGAAGAAGGGCGGCCTCCGGATGTGGAACCGCATCGTCTTCGAGCGCGGGGGGCTCGCCCTTCACGCCGGCTGCAAGGTCATCCCCGTGTCCGGGAAAAATCGCGTCGGTCTGATCGTCGGCCTCTCCGGGACGGGCAAGACGACGACGACGTTCACCAAGCAGAACGATTCGTCCCCGGTCCAGGACGACTTCCTCGCGCTCATGCCCGGCGGGAAAGTCTACGCCACCGAGAACGGCTGCTTCGCGAAGACGTTCGGCCTCAGTCCGAAGGACGAGCCGACGATCTACCACGCTTGCGCCTCGCCACACGCCTATCTCGAGAACGTTTCGCAGAGCGACGAGGGGAAGGTCGATTACTTCGACACCTCCTACACGAAGAACGGGCGCGCCGTCATCCGGATGAGCGACGTCGCCGGGAGCTTCGACGCCCGGAAGATCGACAAGGCGGACTTCCTCCTGATCCTGAACCGGAGCGACAACATCATTCCGGCGGTCGCCAAGCTCGAGGGGGCGCAGGCCGCCGCGTACTTCATGCTGGGAGAAACGAAGGGGACGAGCGCCGGCGGCGCGGCCGAGGCGGGCAAGTCGCTCCGCGTTCCGGGAACGAACCCGTTCTTCCCGCTCCTCCACGCGAATCAGGGGAACCGGTTCCTGGAGCTCTTCGAGGGCTCGCCGATGGAGGTCTACCTCCTGAACACCGGCCGGATCGGCGGCGGAGACGACGACGAGCGCTCGAAGAAAGTCCGGATCCAGCACTCGTCCGCGATCGTGAAGGCGATCGCCGAGGGCACGATCGAGTGGGAGAAGGATCCCGACTTCGGCTACCTCGTCGCGACGCGCGTCCCCGGGATCGACGACGACGAGTATCTCCAGCCGCGGCGACTCTACGAGCGGCAGGGGCGCCTCGACGAGTACGCGGAAATCGTCGAGCGGTTCAACCGCGAGCGCCGCGAGTACCTCCGGAAGTGGACGGGGCTGAATCCGCGCATCGTCGAAGCGGTGTGATTGGCCAGTCGTCAGGCGTACGTCGTCAGTCGTCAGTCGTCAGTCGTCAGGTCGAATTGCCATCCAATTGGGAGCGGCGTCATCCTGAGGAGCGAAGCGACACTTCGTCGCTGTCGCTCCTCAATGCAGGCTCCGGATCTCCTCAGCTGCGACTCAGACTCGCGGCGTCGTACCGAATTGAGACGCGGCTGAGGAGATCCTTCGCTCACACCCACCCGCGCCGCCTCGCTCAGGATGACTGCATTCTGCCAGAGCCAACTGACGACGTACGACTGACGACTGACGACTGAAAATCACGTCTCCACGTGCAGGAACATGTACACCGCCGCGATCATGAAGAGGATGTTCGCGCTCCACGCGGCGAGGACGGCCGGAAGGCTTCCGACTTCACCCAACTTCGTGAAGATCCCGAAGATCGTCCAGTAGACGAAGGCGAGGAAGAGGGCGATCCCGATCCCGTATAGAGCGCCGCGCTTCCCCATCTTGAACGAGAAGGGGAGGGCGATCAGCGCCATGACGACGCTGATGAACGGCCACGAGGTCTTCTCCCACAGCCGGACCTTCAGGTCGTCGGCCGAGTAGCCGAGGCGGCGCATGTTCGCGATGTACCGCCGCAGCTCCCCCCACGTCATCGCCTCGGGCAGTTTCGTCTCGACGGCGAAGTAATCGGGCTTTTCGGGATAGTGGAGCCGGATCGGTCGCGTGATCGGCGTGTAGGACGAGCCGCCCTCGTCGCCGAACGAGCGCATCCAGCCGTTCACGAAGACCCAGCCCATTCCGTCGTACTGCGCCTCGTCCGCGCGGATGCGCCGCGTCAGACGGAAGTCCGACGGATGGAACTCGAAGACCTGCACGTCGGACAGCGTCTGCGTCCGCCGGTCGTAGCCCGCGAAATTGAACATGTACCGTCCCGTGCCGAAGACCCACTGGCGCTGCTGCCCGGGCGAGTAGGCGCTCGGCGTCTCCCTCCCGCGGATCCGGTTCCGGAGCTCCGCGACCCGCTCGTTCGCGTACGGAAGGACGAAGTCGTGGAGGAAGTACGAAAAGATGCTCAGCAGCACCGCCACCACGATGACCGGCAGCGCCGTCCGGTAGAGCGAGACGCCGTTCGACTTGATCGCCGTGACCTCGTTGTTCTTCGCCAGAACGCCGAAAGTGATCAGGGTCGCGATCAGCACCGAGACCGGGAGGACCCAGCTCAGGATCTGCAGCACGAGGTAGCGGTAGTACGACGCGACCACGTCGAACGGGATGTCGTTCGCGTTGATGTCGTCGATGATCTCCGTGTAGTTCACGATCACGAAGAGGACGATCGTCGAGAGAAGAACGATGCCGAGCATCTTCGTGAACTCGACGAGGATGTACCGGTCGATGGTGTTCGGGAACGGGATGTCCAGCCTCTGGAGGATCGACGCCTCCTCGGCCACGGCCGCGCGCCGGCGGCGGGGGAGGCGCCGGAGGAGGGGCCCGAGCCGGGCGAGGAGGCCGCCGCGCCCCCGCTCCATTCCGGTCTTTCTCAGGAACCAGATCCCGAAGGCCAGCAGGACCAGGTTGGGCAGCCACATGCCGAGTCCGACGGGAAGCCGTCCGGACCGGGCGAGATCCTCCCCGTTATTGAGGAGGACGTAGTACAGAAGGATGATCGCAATACTCAAAGAAAAACCCGAGCTTTTCCCGCCGCGACGGTTCGTGACGCCGAGCGGCAGGCCGAGAACGCCGAAAGCGATGCAGGCGAACGGGATGGCGATCCGCTCGTGGATCTCGACCTTCAGAAATCGGATGTCGAGGGGGTTGTCGCGAGCGCGGGCGGCCCCGAGTCGGCGCCACAGCTCGGCCAGGCTCATTTCCTCGAGCGACTTCGCCAGGGAGCGTGGCTCCGCCGGCTCCGCGGCGGGATCGTCGAGCAGGAGCCGCTGCTCCTGGTTCCGGTTCAGATCGTAGCGCTCCGGACGCGACGCCGAGCTGACGTGCGTCTGCGAGTCGAAGAGCTCCAGCCAGACCTGTCCCGTGCCGCTGGTGACCGACAGCCGCCCCGAGTCGGCCACGATGATCCGCTGCTGGTCGAGATCTGCGGTGTCGGAGATGAAGACGCCCTTCCAGAGGCCCGTCGCCGGATCGACGTCGTTCAGGTACATCACGAGGTTCTGGTACTCGTCGAAGAAAACCCGAGGCTTGATCTCCTTTTCGACGACGGAGGTCAGCAGGTCGACGCGCCGCTCCTGGAGCTTCCGGTTGCCCATCGGGAGGAGCCACGTCATCAGGACGAAGTTCACGAGGAACGTGAGAACCGAGAAATAGAAGACGGGACGGTAAATCGCGGCCGGCGACAGCCCCGCGGACTGCATCGCAATGACCTCGGAATCCGCCGAAAGGCGCCCGATGGCGATGAGGATGCCGACCAGGAGGGCCATGGGGATCGTCAGGACGACGATGTGCGGCAGCGAGAGGGCGAGCAGCTCGAGGACGATCGAGAACGGGAGCGACTGCTTGATGATCATCTCGGCGAGCTCGAAGAGCTGATTCATCAGGATGATGAAGGTGTAGAAGCCGAAGCCGAGGAGAGTCGGCGGGGTGAGCTCGCGGAGGATGTAGCGGGTGAGGATCATCGGAGGGGGATTGTAGTGGGAGGGGCCAAGGGGGCGGGATTTCCGCAGCGTCCCATAAGATAGATTATGTTAAGTCGTATGCCTGCGGCGGCGCCGCTAGGCGGGGGCCTTACTCGCGCTCGAGGCGCTCGAGGACGGCCCGGAGCGCCGCGATGATCTCCCCCTTCTCGACGTCCGCCTTGCGGAACTTCATCGAGAGCGTGAACGGGAGCGCGCGGTCCTTGAGCTCGAACGCGTAGTTCTTCGGCCGGCCGGCCTTTTTCGGCTCGGGGCGGCGCGCCGTCGCCTTCCGGACGTCCTGGCGCGACATCTCGCCCCGGGCGAAGCGGCGGACGAGCTCCTCCATCTCCGCCTCGCTGCCGGCGCGGGCGATCTGGACCAGCACCGACTTGTTCGCGATGCCCGCCTCGCGGCACATCGCGCGGATCCGGTCCGGAATCTCGCCCAACTGCAGCGTCTCCGTGATCGTGCTTCGCGACTTCCCGATGACCTGCGCGATCTTCTCGTGGGTGTAGCCGAACTTCTCCTGGAGGAACTGGAACCCTTCGGCCTCCTCGAACGGCGTCAGGTCCTTCCTCTGGATGTTCTCGACCAGGGCGATCTCGAGGGCCTCGCGGTCATCGGCGTCGAGCTCGATCGCGGGGATCTCCTCGAGCCCGGCGGCCGTGGCCGCCCGAAAGCGGCGCTCGCCGGAGATGATCTGGTACCGCCCGGGCGTGATCTGGCGGACCAGGATCGGCTCGAGGACCCCCTTTTCGGCGATCGAGGCCGTGAGCTCGTCGAGGTTGCCGATGTTCGTCCGCGGCTGTTCGGGGTTCGGCTCGATCAGGGGCAGCGGGATCATGGCCCCGATGTGGGTGGTAGACCGCCGCGCGAGCTCGTCGACGAAGTGGGCGTCGTGGCGCATCCGCGCGCGATCGGGCAGGCCGCGTTTCATGGTCACTCCAATCCTCTCGTCAGACCCTGGCGAGGATCTCTTCCGACAGCGAGTAGTACTCCATCGCGCCGCTCGAGCGCGGCGCGAACGTGAAGATCGATTCCTTGTACGCCGGACTCTCCTCGAGACGGATCGATTTCGTGATCATCGTCCGGAAGAGGCGGTCGCCGAACACGCCGCGGATCTGGTCGTGGATGTCCTTCGCGAGCGTCGTCCGCTTGTCGTGCATGGTGATCACGACGCCCAGGAGCTGCAGGTTCGGGTTCGGGCGCGCTTTGATCTTGTCGATCGTCTCGAGCAGGTCGTCCGTCCCCTCCAGAGCGAAGTACGACGACTGGATCGGAACCAGGACGTGCGTCGAGGCGACCAGGGCGTTGACCGTGATCATGCCGAGCGTCGGCGGGGTGTCGATGAAGACGTAGTCGTACTCCCCCGCCACCTCCGCCATGCGGTCCTTGAGGCGATAGTGGCCGTCGAGCTCCCCGATCAGCTTCGACTCGAGCTTCGCGAGGGCGATGCGCGAGGGCGCGAGCGCCAGGCTCTCGACCGCCGTCGGCACGATCACGTCGCGCAGCGCGAGCTCCTCGGACACGAGCACGTCGAACATCGACCGCTCCACGGCGCGCACGTCCGTGTAGCTCATCGTCGAATTCGCCTGCGGGTCGAGGTCGACCAGGAGCGTCTTGAATCCCTTGTTGGCGACGGCGGCGGCGAGATTGATCGCGGTCGTGGTCTTCCCCACGCCGCCTTTCTGGTTGGCGACCGTAATGATCATTCGCTGTCGTCGATTCTACCGTGGCGGGACGATTGGGACCAGTAGCTCGCAGCTGGTAGCTAGTAGCTCGTTGTACTAGCTACCAGCTACTAGCTACCAGCTACTACATCTTGTATTTCCCGAGGTCCTCCGGGCTCACGCTCTCGAACCATTTCTTGAGCTTGTCCTCGGAGGTCTCCTCGGCGACGATCGTCTGCGCCTGGTCGAGCACGGCCTGCTCGACGAAGATCGGGGCTTCGGTCCGGAGCGCGAGGGCGATCGCGTCGCTCGGGCGGGCGTCGATCTCGAGGCGCCGCTCGCCGAGGAGCATCTCGATCCGCGCGTAGAAGGTCGAGTCGCGCAGGTCGTTGATGATGATCTTCTCCACGGTCGCCTTCATCGTCTGAATGACGTCACGGAGGAGGTCGTGCGTCATCGGGCGCGGCGTCGCGATGTTCTCGAGCTGGAGCGCGATCGCGTTCGCCTCGAAGATTCCGACCCAGATCGGGAGGAAAACGCGCTCCTCGCCGTCCTTGAGCACGACGATGGGCGAATTCGACACGGGATCCAGCATCAGCCCCTTGATCGACATGGGAACGAGCGTGTTCATGCGACTGCCTCCCCTCGCAGGCTGTGATGCAGTGCGCGATCGATGCGCACGGGAACGAGCTCGCCGACTCGCGCGGGCCGCGGACTGACGAAGTTCACCGTCCAGTTGTGCTCCGTCTTCCCGGAGAGCACCTCCGGCGACCGCGCGCTCGGCCCCTCGAGCAGCACCGGGAGCACGCGCCCGACGTAGCTCTCCAGCGTCGCCCGCTCGATCTCTTCCTGGAGCGCGAACACGCGCGCCAGCCTCTCGCGCGCGACCTCCGGGTCCACCGGGTCCGGCAGCCGGAGCGCCGGCGTTCCCGGCCGCCGCGAGTAGGCGAATGCGAAGAGCGAGCCGTAGCGGACTTCGCGCACCAGATCGAGCGTCTGTTCGAAATCCTCTTCCGTCTCGCCGGGAAACCCGACGATGAGATCGGTCGAGAAGTTCATCTGCGGCACGGCCTCGCGGATCCGGCCGATCAACTCGAGGTATCGCTCGCGCGTATACAAGCGCTTCATCCTTCGCAGGATCCGGTTCGAACCGGACTGCACCGGCAGGTGAAGAAAGCGGCAGATCGACGGATGGTCGCGGATGACCTCGATGATGCCGTCCGTCATCTCCGCCGGATGGGACGTCGTGAAGCGGACGCGGAGGACGCCGGGCGTCGTGGCGACCGCGCGGAGGAGGTCCGCGAAATCCGCGCCGCTCTCCGGACAGCGGTACGCGTTGACCGTCTGACCGAGGAGCTCGGCCTCGACGCGCCCGCGACCCGCCTCGTACGCGACCTCGCCGAGGATCTCGCGCATCGTGCGCGAGATCTCCCGCCCGCGCGTGGTCGGAACGATGCAGAAGGTGCAGTTCTTGTTGCACCCCTCGATGATCGTGACCTGGGCGCGCACGGCCGAGGGGCGGTCGATCGAGGTGTAGTCATAGCGCCGGTCCATCGGGAAATCGACCGCCAGGCGACGCTCCCCCTCGAGGATGGCGTCGAGGAGACCGACGTTGCCCGGCCCCATCACGAAGTCGACCCACGGCGCGCGGGTGAGGATCGCCTCCCCTTCCTGCTGCGCGACGCAGCCGGCGACGCCGATCTTCGCGCCCTCCCGCTTCGTCGTCCGCAGCTCGCCGAGTCGCGTGAAGACCTTGTTCTCCGCCTTTTCGCGGATGCTGCAGGTGTTGAGCAGGAGCAGACCCGCGTTCTCCGCGTCGTCGACGCGCCGGTAGCCGCGGAGCTTGAGCTGCCCGGCCAGACGCTGGGTGTCCAGATCGTTCATCTGGCAGCCCCACGTCTCGATGAAAAAGGTCTTGTCCATGGAGGTCACGGGCGCGGTGCGGCTTCGCTCTCCCCTCCGAGCGCCGCGAGCTCCTTTTTCAGCTCCGCGAGGTGCTTGCGCTTCTCTTCGAAATGGCTCGCGATCTCGGCGAGGCGCGGCGACAGCTCGATCTCGTCGACGTCGTGGGCGACGTGCTCGAGCGAGCCGAGATCCTTCTCCAGCCGCTCGATTTCCTCGAGGATCGCCTCGCGGCGCTGCCGGTCGGCAGCTGCCTTCGCGGCGCGCTCACGCTCCCGCTCCGCCGCGGCCGCCTCCAGGATCGCCATGTCGCTCTGCTCGGGAGGCTTGTCCGGGCCGGCGCCGCTCGAGATCGTCAGCCGCCCGCCGTCCTTCTTCAGGTCCTCGTCGGAGATCGAGAGCTTCGCCTCTCCCCTCTTCTCGCGCGCCTTCTGCGCCGCCTTCGCGGCACGGACGATCGGGGAATCCTTCGACGCGGCGGCGTCGGCAGGCGAAGCCGGCGTTTTCGCCGCCGGCGACAGCGTCTTCACGTCCGTCGCCTCGGCCTTCGTTTCGGTCTTCGTTTCGCTCTTCTTCTCCCCCTCCGCGGCGACGACCGCGGGGACGAGGAGGAGAACCGTGAGGGCGAGGATGCGCTTCATGGAAAAAGTGTAACGCGCTCGCGGCGCGGCGCGTCAGGTTTGACAACACGCCCCCCCGGGGGGGCATTTCGGTCGTCTAGGAAGTCCGCGTCGCGAACCCGGCGGGAAGACGCATCGCGACGCTCTCGATCACGAACTCCTCGATCTCCTGCGCGGTGCGCTTCTGGAGCGCCTGGGCGGCGATCCGGCGGCAGTCGCGGTATCGCACCGACCGGATCACTTCCTTCATCACGGGGATCGACGAGGGGTTCATCGAAAAGATCTCGAGGCCGAGTCCGAGGAGGACGACCGCGAACAGAGGATCCGCGGCCATCTCGCCGCACATGGAGACCTGGATCCCCGCCTGGCGCCCCGAATCGATGATGAATTTGATCAGACGGAGGATGCCCGGGTGGAGCGGCTCGTACAGGTAGCTGACGTTCTCGTTGCCCCGGTCGATCGCGAGGGCGTACTGAATGAGGTCGTTGGTCCCGATGGCGAAGAAGTCGGCTTCCGTCGCGAGGACGTCCGCGGTCATCGCCGCCGACGGCACCTCGATCATGATGCCGACCTGGAGCTCGCGGTTGTACGGAATGCCTTCGGCGTCGAGCTCCGCCTTGATCTCCTTGACGAACGACTTCGCCTGACGCAGCTCTTGGATGCCGGAGACGAGCGGGAACATGATCTTGATCTTCCCGTGAGCCGAGGCGCGCAGCAGCGCGCGGAGCTGCGTGCGGAACATGTCGCGGTGCTGCATGCAGAGCCGGAGCGCGCGAAGGCCGAGGACGGGGTTGTCCTCGCGGGACCCCATGACCTCGCGGGCGAGCTTCTTTCCGCCGAGGTCGAAGGTGCGGATCACCGCCCACTCCGGATCCATCGCCTGGGCAATCTGGCGATAGACCTCGTAGTGCTCGTCCTCGGTCGGCAGGCGCGGACTCTTCGAGATGTAGAGAAACTCCGAGCGGTAGAGGCCGACGCCCTCCGCGCCGTACTTCCGCGCATCGTCGAGCTCCTCCACGAGCTCGAGGTTCGCCTGGAGCGAGAGGCGCTTCCCGTCCTTCGTCACGGCGGGAATGTCGCGATTCTCGAGCAGGCGCCGGTCGTACTCCTCGTGGCGGGTGACCTTACTCCGGTACTCCTCGGTCAGCGCCGGCGTCGGATTGACGACGATGGTCCCCTCGTAACCGTCGATGATGACGAGCTCCTCGTTGTCGATCACCTGCGTGAGGCGCGGCACACCGATGACGGCGGGCATGAAGAGCGACTTCGCGATGATCGAGGTGTGCGAGGTGCGGCCGCCGGTCTCGGTCGCGAACCCGACGATGGGCCGGCGGTTGAAGTGCACGGCGTCCGAGGGCGTGAGGTCGTCGGCGATGATGACGACGTCGTGATCGATCTCGGAGAGCTCGTGGTGCGAGAGGCCGTGCAGGTTCTTCTGCAGGCTCATCGCGACGTCCTTCACGTCCTCGCCGCGGTCGCGGAGGTACTCGTTCTCGAAGCTCTCGAACCGCGCCTCGAGCTCCTCCTGGACCTCGTACAGGGCCCATTCGGCGTTGACCTGATCCTCCTCGATTTTCTGGATGACCTTGTCGGAGAACGCGGGATCGCCCGCGATCATGGCGTGCGCCTCGAAGATCGACGCGTACTCCTCGCCGATCGAGCGGGCGACCTTGTCCTTCAGCTCGAACAGGTCGTTCCGCGTGCGCAGGAGCGCCTCGCGAAACCGGCCGACCTCCCGCTCGACGTCCTCCGCCTTGATCGGGACGCGAAACACCGAGGTGACCTTCTCGACGATGAGGGCGCGGCCGATCGCGATTCCCGGCGAGACGCCGAACCCCTTGTAGGTGCGGATCTCCGCCCTGTGGTCGCGCGACGGGTTCGGCTGTTTCGGAACGAGCACGCGCTACTCCGATTCGTCGAACTTCGACTCGATCAGGTTCTCGATGGACGCGATCGCCTCGCCCTCGTCAGCGCCGGCGGCGCTGATCGTGATCCGGGTCCCCTGGCCGGCGGCCAGCAGCAGGATCCCGAGAATGCTCTTCGCATCCACCTCGTCGGTCCCCTTCCGGACGCGGACGTCGCTCTTGAACCGCGCCGCCATGTGGACGAGCTTCGCGGCCGCGCGCGCGTGAAGACCGAGCTTGTTCCGGATCTCCAGGTCCTTCGTGATCACTCGCCCGTCCCATCCTCCCGCACTTCGGTCGCCAGAAGATCCGAGGCGACCCGGATCGACTTCGATCCCTTCTCCCGGATCAGGTGAGCGACCTCGAGCAGATCCTCCGACGCGCTCCGGACCGAAACGAACTTCACGATCATCGGCAGGTTCACCCCCGTCACGATCTCCACCCGGTCCTTCTCGAGAAACGAGAGGCTGATGTTGCTCGGCGTCCCGCCGAACATGTCCGTGAAGATGATCACCCCCTGGTGCTCCCCCACGCGGCCGAGCGCGGCGCGGATCTTCTCCCGCGCTCCCTCGACCGACTCGTTCCACTCGAGCGGAACCGCCTCGATCCCGTCCAGTTGTCCTTCGATGATTTCCGCGGCGTGCAGCAGCTCGTAGGCGAGATTGCCATGGGTGACGATCAAACCGCCGATCAACAGGGGACCTCCCCGGCGTCGGCGCCCCTCCGCGCCTCCGCCACGGCCATCGCGGCCGCAGATTCTAACATCCCGACCTTCGCGGCCCTTCCGCCGTCGACGTCTCGGGCGTCTGGAGCGTGTGGGGCGTCCTCGTCCTTGAGCGCCGGTCATCCTGACGAGCGAAGCGAGGAAGGATCTCCTCAGCTGCGACTCCGACTAGACACAACCTGCCGGATCGAGACGCGGCTGAGGAGATCCTTCGCTCACGCCCGCCCACCCGCGCTCGCTCAGGATGACGACGCCCAAGACACTCCAGACGCCCAAGACGCTCCAGACGCCCCAGACGCTCAAGACGCCCAAGACACCTACGCCCTCTGGCAATCCCGATGCGTCACGTCGACGCTGTAGCCCGCCTCCGTCAGCACGTGACGGAGGTGCTCGCCGATGGCGACCGAGCGATGCCGGCCGCCCGTGCATCCGATGCCGATCGTGAGATAGCTCTTCATCTCCTTCTCGTACTGCGGGACGAGATAGAGAAGGAAGCCCGTCAGCCGCTCGAGGAACTCGCGGTACTCCGGCTTCGCCTCGAGGTACTCGACGATTTCCCGGTCGAGGCCCGTCTTCGGCCGCAGCGCGTCGACGAAGTGCGGGTTCGGCAGGAAGCGGACGTCGAACATGAGATCGAGGTTGTACGGCAGGACGTACTTGTAGCCGAAGGTCACCACGTTGATCAGCATCTCCCGCTGATACCCGGGCAGACCGAAGCGGCGGATGAGCTCGGCCTTCAGCTCGTGCACGGAGAACTGCGAAGTGTCGAGGACCAGGTCCGCGAGGCTCTTCACTTCCTCGAGCGCCTTCCGCTCCGCGCGGATGGCGTCGAGCATCGGCATCTCGGGATCGAACGGGTGCGGCCGCCGCGTCTCCGAAAAACGGCGCGCGAGCACCTCGTCCGACGCCTCGAGGAAGATGAGCATCGCGTGGGGTACCGCCTGCTTGATGCGCTCACGGTAGAGCGCGGGAAAGTTCTCGGCGAAGTCGGGCGTGCGGACGTCGACGACGATGCCGATCTGCTCGTATCCCTCGCGCGTGACCTCCTCGATGAGCGGTTCGATCATCCGCACCGGAAGATTGTCGGTGCAGTAGAAGCCGAGGTCTTCGAGGGTGCTCTGGGCGTAGCTCTTTCCGGATCCGGAGAGGCCGGTGATGATGGCGAGATGGGCCGGATTCATTTGCCGCGGCCCCGGCGGCGCGCCTGATCGATCTCGCGGTTCTTCTGATGCATCATCATCTGGCGGCTCTGGAGGCTGCGCACCTGCGAGCTCGCGGTCGTCGCCTCGTTCGGCTGCGGCAACACGCGCGGCTCGTCCCCGACCTCGGCTTTCCGGGCGAGGTACTCGTCGAGCTGGTCGGCGAAGCGCTCGGCCGAATGATGGCCCTGCAGCTTGAGCAGGTGATTCCGCGCGGCGATCTCCACGAGCAGGGCGAGGTTCCGCCCCGAGGCGACGGGGAGGCGGACGAGGGGCTTGGTCACGCCGAGACACTCGTAGGTCTCCCCTTCGACGCCGAGCCGCTCGTACTCCGTCCCCTCGATCCACTTCTCGAGCTTCACGATGATGTCGATCGGCTTGATGTCGCGCGTCGAGGAGACGCCGAACAGATCCTTGATGTTGATGATCCCGATCCCGCGGAGCTCCATGTGGTGCGGCAGGATCTCGGACGCGTACCCCAGCAGGACCTCGTTCGGGTGGCGGCGGATGATGACCATGTCGTCGGCGATCAGCCGGTGACCACGGGAGACGAGGTCGAGCCCGCACTCGCTCTTGCCGATCCCGCTGTCGCCCGTGAGGAGCACGCCGATGCCGTAGACGTCGAGAAGGCCCGCGTGCATCGTGATGTGCGGCGCCATCGACTCCTCGAGGAAGTACGTGAGGCGCGTGATCGTCTGCGAGGTCAGCGTCGGCGTCGCGAAGAGGGGAACGGAGCGGTTCTCGGCCTCGTGGACGAGCTCCGGGAGCGGCGGCTGGCCCTTCGTGACGATGAAGCAGGAGACGTCGAGGCCGGCGACGTCGCGGACGCGCTTCTCCCGCAGGCGCGCGGGGAGGCCCTGGAGGTACTTCGTCTCCGACTCGCCGATGATCTGGACCCGCCACGGCTTGATGTACTCGTAGTAGCCGGCGAACGCGAGGCCCGGCTTCTGGACGCGCGGGCGGAGGATCAGGCGATCCAGCCCGTCGCCGCCCGTGACGAGCTCGAGATGAAGGTCCTCGAGCTCCGGCGAGAGCAGGATCTGGGCGGGAGCCTGGACGAAGTCTTCCTGGTTCATCGGCCGGCGTTCATTCTACGCCCGATGACCGGAGCAGTAGCTAGCAGCTAGTAGCTAGTAGCTAGTCGCTAGTCATCCTGAGGAGCGAAGCGACACTTCGTCGCTGTCGCTCCTCAGTGCAGGCTCCGGATCTCCGCAGCTGCGACTCAGACTCGCGACCGCCCTGCCGAATTGAGGACGCGGCTGAGGAGATCCTTCGCTCACACCCGCCCTCTCCGCCTCGCTCAGGATGACGGCGATACCGCCTCCTAGGAGCGAACGACGAGCGACGAGCAACGAACCACAAACTAGCTACCAGCTACCAGCTACCAGCTACCAGCTACGATCATCAGAACTCCGGCGCGATCAGCCCGAAATTGTTGTCCCGCCGTTTGTACATGACGGTGACCTTGTCCGTGTCGAGGTCGCGGAAGACGATGAACTCGTTTTTCGAGTCGTCGAGGTTCAGCGCCGCCTGCTCGACGGACATCGGGCGGATCGGGAGCTGGGTCTGGCGGATGACGCGCGGCGCGGCCTTGCGGTCGGCGGCGCGGAGCTCGGCCTGCTCGATGACACCGACCTGCCATCCGGCCGGCTCCTGCGCGGCGCCTTTTTTCCGCCGGTCCGTGATTCTCTTCCGGCTCTTCTGCGCCTGCGTCTTGAGGTGGTCGATCGTCGAATTGATCGCGTCGTCCATCGTGTCGGCCTCCTGCACGGACTTCAGGTCGTAGTCCTTGCCGATGATGATGATCTCGCAGATGTTGCGGTGCTTCTCGACGTTCAGAACGCAGCGAATCTCGATGATGTCCTGGAAGAACTTGACGACCTTGTCGAGCTTCTTGTTGATCAGCTCCCGGATCCGATCCGATATCTCGTAGTTGCGTCCCGAAATCTCGACTTGCATTGCTCCTCCACGTAGGGGCTGGGGGCTAGGGCTCAGGGGCTAGGGTCCCTAGCCCCTAGTCCCTAATCCCTCAAAAAATCTGCTTCCGGTCGGTCGACGACGGGATGTTCAGCTCGTCCCGGTATTTCGCGACCGTGCGGCGCGCGATGTTGATGCCTTCGTCGTTGAGGATCTTCATGATCTTCGAGTCGGACAGCGGCTTCCGCGGGTCCTCGGCGGAGATGTAGGACTGGATCTTTCTCTTGACCGTGAGGCTCGAGATGTCCTCGCCGTACTCCGAATCGATGCCGCTGTGGAAGAAGTACTTCATGAGGAAGAGGCCCCGCGGCGTGTGCATGTACTTGTTCGACACGACGCGCGACACGGTGGACTCGTGCATCTGGATGTCGTCGGCCACGTCGCGGAGGACCAGCGGGCGCAGGAAGTCGATCCCCTTCTCCAGGAACTCACGCTGATGCTTCACGATCGACTCCGCCACCTTGTAGATGGTGCGCTGGCGCTGGTCCAGGGATTTGATCAGCCACACCGCGGAGCGGATCTTCTCCTTGATGTAGTTGACCGTCTCGCCGTCCTGCTTGCTGTCC
>JBOGJQ010000422.1:0-6340 GCA_050745405.1 Thermoanaerobaculia bacterium
CCCGACGCGATGGCCGGCCCGACGCCGGTCTCCGCCCTCATCCACGCCGCGACGATGGTCACCGCCGGGGTCTACCTCGTCGTCCGCTCGAACTTCCTCTTCCGGCAGTCGCCCGAGTCGATGGCCGTCGTCGCGATCGTCGGGGCGCTCACGGCTCTGGTCGCCGCGACGATCGGCGTCGCGCAGAACGACATCAAGAAGGTCCTCGCCTACTCGACCGTGTCTCAGCTCGGGTTCATGTTCATCGGCGCGGGCGTCGGCGCGTTCGTCGCTGCGATCTTCCATCTCGTCACGCACGCCTTCTTCAAGGCCTGTCTCTTCCTCGGGTCCGGGTCGGTCATCCACGCGATGAGCGGCGAGCAGGACATCCGGAACATGGGCGGCCTCAAGGAGAAGATCCCGATCACGTACTGGACGTTCGCGGTCGCGACGTTCGCGATCGCCGGCTTCCCGATCGCGGCGGGCTTCTTCTCGAAGGACGAGATCCTCGCCGGCGCGATGTCGACCCCGTACTTCCCGGGGCTCGGCAAAGCGATCTGGGCCATCGGCTCGGTCGCCGCGTTCCTGACCGCGTTCTACATGTACCGGCTCCTCTACCTCGTCTTCTTCGGGAAGTTCCGCGGGACGCACGAGCAGGAGCACCACGTTCACGAATCGCCGGCGACGATGACGATCCCGCTGATCGTCCTCGCTTTCCTGTCCGCGATCGGCGGTCTGCTCGGCATCCCGCATCTCGTCGGGCACGCGATCCACGTTCCGCACCTTCTCGAGACGACGCTCCACCCGATCTTCCCGGAGATGGAGGGCTTCCTCCCGGGCGTCTTCACGATCCCCGCCTCGGCGGAGGTCATGGTGATGATCGTCTCGACTCTGCTCGCGCTCGCCGGGTGGTGGCTCGCGCGGACGTGGTACCGCGACCGGGCGCTCGCGACCGATGAGCGCCTCGCGACGCGGCACGCGACGCTCTGGCGGACGCTCGAGAACAAGTACTGGGTCGACGAGATCTACGACGCCACCGTGGTCGAGCCGCTCCGGAAAACATCGCTTTTCTTCTGGCGAGGCGTCGACGCCGTCGTCGACGGGATCCTGATGCTGTCGGGGTATCTCGTCGCGGCAGTCGGCGATCTGCTGCGCTTTTTCCAGACCGGCAACGTCCGGAACTACGCGCTGATGCTGCTGCTCGGCGTGGTCGTATTCATGTGGATTTACATTTAGGGGCTAGGGATTAGGGGCTAGGGATCAGGGATGGAAATGAACTCGCTTCTGAGCATCGTCCTGTGGCTGCCGCTCGTCGGGGCGATCGTGCTCGTGTTCTTCCCGCGCAGAGCGGAGGGCGCCGTGAAGACGACGGGGCTCCTCGTCGCGCTCGCGACGTTCGTCGCCTCGCTGCTGATCCTCGGCGAGTTCCGGACGGGGACGGCCGCGTTCCAGCTCGTCGAGCATCGCGCGTGGATCCCCGAATGGGGGATCAACTACACGCTCGGCGTCGACGGGATCTCCCTCTGGCTCGTCCTCCTGACGACGTTCCTCGGACCCATCGTCCTCCTCTCGTCGTGGTACTCGGTCCACCGCTTCGTGAAGGAGTACATCATCGCGATGCTGGCGCTCGAGTTCGGGATGCTCGGCGCGTTCGTCGCGACGGACCTCGTTCTGTTCTACGTCTTCTTCGAGCTCATGCTCATCCCGATGTACCTGATCATCGGCGTCTGGGGCGGTGCGAACCGGATCTACGCCGCGATCAAGTTCTTCATCTTCACGATCGCCGGTTCGCTCCTGATGCTTCTCGGCATCCTCTATCTCGGTTGGCTTCAGGCGCAGCAGGCCGGGTCGTGGAGCTTCGCGATCTCCGACCTGTACGGGCTGACGATCGCGCCGGATGTCCAGGTGCTCCTCTTTTTCGCGTTCGCGCTGGCGTTCGCGATCAAAGTCCCGCTCTTCCCGCTGCACACGTGGCTGCCGGACGCGCACGTCGAGGCGCCGACGGGCGGCTCGATCATCCTCGCCGGCGTCCTGCTGAAGCTCGGGACCTACGGCTTCATCCGGTTCGTCCTGCCGTTCTTCCCCGAGGCGACGGCGGCGTGGGCGTGGCTGTTCGGCCTCCTCTCGGTGATCGGGATCATCTACGGCGCCCTCGTCGCCTGGGTCCAGCCCGACATGAAGAGGCTCGTCGCCTACTCCTCGGTCGCGCACCTCGGCTTCTGCGTCCTCGGGATCTTCGCGATGACGCAGACGGCCATGTCGGGATCGATCCTGCAGTCGATCAACCACGGGATCTCGACGGGAGCGCTCTTCCTTCTCGTCGGGGTGATCTACGACCGCCGCCACACGCGCCAGCTCGCGGACTTCGGAGGCCTCGCGCGCGTGATGCCCGTCTATGCCGTCATTTTCGTGATCACGGCGCTCTCGTCGGTCGGCCTTCCGGGGCTGAACGGGTTCGTGGGCGAGTTCCTGATCCTCGCCGGGTCGTTCTCGACCATGCCGCGCTTCACCATCTTCGCGACGGCGGGCGTCATCCTTGCGGCGATTTATCTCCTCTGGCTCGTCCAGAAGGTCTTCTACGGACCGGTGACGCACGAGGAGAACCGTGAGCTGGCGGACCTGCGGTGGAACGAGCTCGCCGCCGTGCTCCCGCTCGTCGTCATGATGGTGTGGATCGGCCTTTACCCGAAGCCGTTCCTCGAGCGGATCGAGCCGTCGGTGCAGCAGCTTCTCGTGATCGCGCGCCGCGGGGTGGAGCAGCGGATGCTCGTGGCTGACAAGCCGCCGCTTCCGCCCGCCCCAGCGCACGCGACCGAGGGAGGTGCGCGGTGACTCTGACGCCGATGCTGGGGGCCGGCTGGCTCACCGCGATTCTCCCGGAGCTCGTCCTCGTCGTCGCGGGTCTGATTCTGATCCTCCTCGACGCCTTCGCTCCTCGGCTCCGGCCGTACTTCTCGCACCTGACCGTGCTCTCCCTCATCGGCGCGGCGGTCGCCGTGATGCGTGTGCCTCTCGGCATCTATTTCGGCGGAACGTACGAGATCGGCCGCCTCACGATTCTGTTCGATCTCATCTTCCTCGTGGCGACGCTTCTGGCCGTCCTCTTCTCGCGCGAATACCTCGGGCGCGAGGGGTTCGAGGGGGGCGAGTACTACGCGCTCCTCCTGTGGGGAACGGTCGGCATGATGATGATGGCCAAGGGGCTCGATCTCCTCGTCGTCATCCTCGGCCTCGAGCTTCTCTCGATCTGCATCTTCATCCTCGCCGGGAGCCATCGCCGGATTCCGATCGCGAACGAAGCGAGTCTGAAGTACTTCCTCATGGGCGCGTTCGCGACGGGGTTCATCCTCTACGGCACGGCTCTGATCTACGGGATGACCGGCTCGACGTCGGTCGTGCAACTCGGGCAGTGGTTCGCCACGCTGGACGCGACGCCTCCCCTCCTGACGATCTCCGTGGTCATGGTGCTCGGCGGGCTCGGGTTCAAGCTCGCGCTCGCGCCGTTCCACGGCTGGGCGCCCGACGTCTACCAGGGCGCGCCGACGCCGGTCGCGGCATGGCTGTCGACGGCGCCGAAGGCGGCGACGCTCGTCGCCCTCATCCGGATCTGGGACGCCCTCGACGGCGGGAGCGGCGTGCAGGCGTGGACCGGGCTCATTGCCGTTCTTTCGGTTCTTTCGATGGTGGTCGGCAACCTCGTCGCGATCGCACAGCGCGACCTCAAGCGGATGCTCGCCTACTCCGGCATCGCGCACGTCGGCTACATGGCGATCGCGATTTACGTTCTGCGGCCGGAGTCGATCGCCGCGATCACGATCTATGCGGCGACGTACGCGCTCATGAACATCGGCGCGTTCGGCGTCGTCTCGCTCCTGCAGAAGAGCCAGAACGAGCCGCAGACGCTCGACGACGTCGCCGGGATGGGCTTCCGTCACCCGATGTACGGTCTCGCGCTGACGGTCTGCATGATCTCGCTGGCCGGCATTCCGCCGACGGCCGGGTTCATGGCGAAGTTCTACCTCTTCCGTGTCGCCGTCGAGGCGGGTGCGGTGTGGATCGCGCTCGTCGGCATCGTGGCGAGCATCGTCTCGGTCTACTACTACCTCCGCGTCGTCTACTACCTCTATATGAAGGAAGCGGACGAGCTGACGGTCGAGCCGGATCAGGGAATCTTCTCGGCCGCGGCGCTCGCGATCACGGTCGTGGGGATCCTCGCGATCGGCATCCTTCCGGCGCCGCTGTTCCGCGGCGCGCTCGAGGCGGCGACGGCGCTCATCCTCAGGAGTCCCTGACCATGGCGAACGGGGCCGGCGACAACGCGAAGAGGGAGCGTGGCCGCGAGCCGGTCTCGGAGATCACCACGGAACGGCTCTCGGTCTATCTTCGCTGCCTGATCTGGCTCGAGGCCGAGGGGATCCGCACCGTCTCGTCGCACGAGATGGCCCGCCGGTTCCACCTGAACTCCGCGCAGATCCGGAAGGACCTCGCCTGCTTCGGCGAGCTCGGGATTCGCGGAGTCGGCTACAACGTCGCGACGCTCAAGCAGCACCTCGTCGACACGCTCGGCCTCGACCGGACGCGGAACGTCGTCATCGTCGGCGCTGGGAACCTCGGCATGGCCCTCGCCGACTATCGCGGGTTCCACGGTTCCGGATTCGTCATCCGGGCGATGTTCGACACGGACCCCGGGAAGGTGGGACGCCGCTCGCGAAGCGGCATTCCGGTGGTGCCGATCGACCGTCTCGCCGAGATCGTTCACGACGAGCGTGTCGAGATCGGCGTGATCGCGGTCCCCGCCGAGAGCGCGCAGGAGATCTACGAGCGGCTCGTCGAGTCGGGCGTCTGCGCGATCCTCAACTTCGCCCCAGCCCAGCTCCAGCCGCGCGTCGGGGTGAAGCTCCGCAACGTCGATCTCCGCATCAATCTCGAAGCGCTTTCGTTTTTTCTGAAGAACGTCGAGAACGAGTGCGAGACGTGATGTGGCCGCGGCAGCCTGCCCTGAGCGGAGCGAAGGGTCTCGCCGCGAGCCCGTCCGACGCCGTCACGTCACCACTTCCTCGAGCGTGCTCGCGCAAAGACTTCGTCGCCGTCCGTTGCCGCGGTCTTCCCGGCGAGCAGATCGGCGTATCTCGCCTCAGCCTCTTCAGCCCAAAGACGGTCGAGCTCAGCCTGCGGCAGCTCCTCCAGGCTATCCAGCAGAACCTTCGCGAGCGCTGCACGGTCACGAAGATCGAGTTCCAGCAGCTCTCGTTGAATCTCTTCGATCTTTCTCGGCGTCGATTAGCTTCGGCCACAGCGCAGCGTCGCGTCCCGTTGTGATTTCGCCGAGTCGCTCGCGGAACTCCCGTTCATTCATGCGAGTCCGCCACCGGCGCTTCAGCCGCGCAGCCCGCAAGCAGAATCGTAGCGCACTCGCGACCACGCCGGCGCGGGCTGCGCCGGCTGCAATCGCAAGTTAGACCGCGCCCCGTGCGACCCGTGCACCTGGTGCTGGAGCGCCGGCGAGAAGTCCTTGGGAAGATAGATGCTCATCGAGCTCCGGCCAATGGATGACGAACCCACCACCGACGATTCGGAAATTGCTCCGCTCCGTGTCGGACGCATCGAGAAGACGGGGGTACCACGCGAGGGGCACAGTGAGCGATCGCCCGTCGAGCAAATCAATGCTCAAGGAATCATCCGTCACACGGACTTCCGTGATTCGCTCGCCAGCTTTAGGTTCTGAAGTACTCATTCCATGCCTTCAGGCACTTCTGCTCGTGCTCCCTGATCAGCCGCTCGATCCGCCGCAGCTCATGACGAGGAAAGCCGAGATTGAACGCGACTTGTACCGGTGCAAGCCAAAGTTTTGCCGCCATATTCTCACGGTCGACGTGAACGTGGGGAGGCTCCCCTCGATCGTGACTCGTGAAATAGATTCCGTACGGACCTTCAATCCGGACACTTGGCACGCGCCGAGTGTACCTCGGAGGCCATAAGCTCTACGGGTTGTGGATCTTGCGCCGGTCTAACGTATCTCACGCTCAGCTGCGCGGCCGGTTCCGCGTGCCGAAGCCGTAAAGCATTTTAGACTGCGCTGCTGAAGGCAGCTCGGCTGCCGGGCCAGCGCCGGGCAGCGACAGCTGCTGCGTGAAGTTAGGCGGCCGTGACGACGCAACCAAGTTTGGTCGGATGATCTGAAACTGTCGCAGTGGAGGCAATGCGCCGCAGGGCCCACACAGCGGCTAAGTCGCCAATCGCGGTTGCGAAGAAGACTAACCCCCAGAAAAGAAAGCGGAGGATGTCCCTCTCGTAGTTGAAACTCTGAGAGGCGGTTCCGGCCATCACATTCTCTCCTAAGCGATCTTCGATGCGCCAGAGT
>JBOGJQ010000423.1:0-1178 GCA_050745405.1 Thermoanaerobaculia bacterium
TGTCCGTTCGAACGGCGCGGAAGTTCGCGCCTTCGCGCGAACAAACGCTCAAGATTCTGTGCATGTTCGCCGCGCCGGTTTCGCCGATCGTTCACGCGAACCGACGCATCTTCGTGACCGCGCGTGACGGCGTGGTGAACGAAGCCGCCGTTCGGCGCCGCACGGGCCCTGAATCGACTCCGTTCTCGGTTGCGGAGCGACGAATCGGTCACGGCGCGCCGTTGCAGCGCGGTCAACGCGTCCTCGTCGTCAGAACCACGTGAGGTCCGCGCCGGCGTTTGACTTCGCCGCCCCCGGCGCCGCAGAGTAGCGGCCGCACGATTCCGGAGGACCCGCCATGCGCATCCGTTTCCTTTTCGCCGCCGTTCTGGCGAGCGGCTGCATCAACGTCTCCGCGCCGCCGCGGCCCGCTCCGGCGCCGACGCCGGCTCCCGCGCCGGCACCCGCCGCCGAACCCGAGCCGAACCGCGCCGATCACCGGCTCCTCTACGCGACACTGTGGCTCCAGACTGCCGCGGAGTACCGCGCCGCCGCTCTCCAGACGTTCACCACGGCCGGCCGGGCGGTGGAGGATGCTCTGGCGGATCCGGTGTGGACGGCCGCGGTCGAGCAGGAAACCGCGCCGGCCGGGCTGCCGCCGGCCGTGATCGTCGACATCGACGAGACGGTGCTCGACAACTCGCCGTACGAAGCGCGCCTGATCCGCGATCGCGAGACCTTCAGCGGAGAGACGTGGAACGCCTGGGTCGAGGAGCGCGCCGCCCTCGCCGTTCCGGGCGCCGTGGAGTTCGCGCGCGAGGCCGCCGCGCGCGGCGTGACCGTCTTCTACGTGAGCAACCGCGACGCCTCGGCGGAGCTCGCGACGCGCGAGAACCTCCGCGCGGCGGGCTTTCCGCTCGATCGCCGGACCGACGTCGTCCTTCTGCGCGGCGAGCGCGGGTGGACCGAGTCCGACAAATCGGCGCGCCGCGCGGCGGTCGCCTCGACGCACCGCATCCTGCTTCTCGTCGGCGACGATCTCGGCGACTTCCTCCCGAACGTCCGCGTCTCGCGCGCCGAGCGCGACGCGCTCGTGAGCCGATACGAGGAGAAATGGGGCACGTCGTGGTTCGTCGTTCCGAACCCGATGTACGGCTCCTGGGAGCGCGCGATCCTCGAAGGGGCGGAGGATCCGGATG
>JBOGJQ010000424.1:0-5750 GCA_050745405.1 Thermoanaerobaculia bacterium
ACGATCCAGCTCGATTGAGGAGACCTCGTAGGGATCTGGCGACGAGCCCGCTTCCCACAGGACTCGATCGCGTCCCCAGAAGGAGGCTCCTCACCAATCCTGAATCTCCCCAGGCACCTCGAGTGCGAATAGAAGAAGCCGAGACGGTTCGCTGAAGCTGACCCGCCACCCACCCAACAGTAACCACGATCCGGGAGGTCTTGACACGGCCTACTCATAGAAGATCCCTCGCTACCGCTCGGGATGACAAGCTCTGTGTTGTTAGAGGGGAAGGGCGGGTGTGAGCGATGGATCTCCTCAGCCGCGTCTCGATTCGTGCGACGGCGGCGCGAGTCTGAGTCGCAGCTGAGGAGATCCTTCGTCGCTTCGCTCCTCAGGATGACGACGTACGTCATCCCGAGCGTAGCGAGGGATCAGGGACGGGCGGGACGCTTGTGACGCGATGCCGTGAATCGGCGGGAGAGCGAATCTTCGGTGTCCGCCGACCTGAGATGCTCCGATCAGGGGTTTCCCACCCGTCCTGATCCCTCGCTACGCTCGGGATGACAGCTCGCGCAGCTTCGCGATCGCGCGCGGAATTGCCTCGGCAAGGTCGCGCGCGGCGAGGCCGATGTCGGCGGTCTCCTCGGCGAGGAGGTCGCCCGTGAAGCCGTGGAGCCACACCGCGGCGGCGGCCGCCGCGGGCGCGTCGTGCCCCTGCCCGATCAGCGCGGCGATCATGCCGCCGAGGACGTCGCCCATGCCGCCGGAGGCCATGCCCGGATTGCCCGTCGGGTTGATGCGGACGAGGCCGTCGGGCGTCGCGACGAGCGTCTGATGCCCCTTCAGAACGACGACGGCGCCGGTGCGCTGAGCCGCCATGCGCGCGGCGGCGACGCGGTCGGAGACGACGTCCGCCGTCTCGACGCCGAGGAGGCGCGCGAGCTCGCCGGGATGAGGCGTGAGGACGCGAACGGCGTCTCTTTTCGCGAGGCCCTCGATGCGCCCCGCGAATGCATTGAGCGCGCTCGCGTCGACGACGAGCGGCGCCGTCACCTGGGGGAGGAAATCGCGAACGAACTCGTACGCTTCCTCGTCGTCCGGAAGCCCCGGTCCGGCCAGCACGACCGAGACCTTCTCGAGGAAATCGGCTGCGCGTTCGACTCCGGCCGTGTTCCGGCTGATCGCGTACGTCATCGATTCGATCGAGACGGTATCGACGATCGCGGCGGTCGCGGAGTCGGTCAGCACCGTGACCAGGCCCGCGCCGGTGCGGATTGCGCCGCGCGCCGCGAGAATCGCCGCGCCGCTCCGCCCGTCGGATCCGCCGACGATCGCCACGCGGCCGTACGTCCCCTTGTGCGAATCCGCGGCGCGGGCCGCGAAAAGCGGAGCGGCGTCGTCCGCCGTCGTGATCGACAGCGCAATCGCTTCCGCGTCGATCGCATTTTGCGGAATGCCGATGTCCGCGACGATGACCTCGCCGCACGCCTCGGCCGCAGGCGCGAAGACGTGCGCGATCTTGGGCGCGGCGAACGTCACGGTGAGCGCCGCGTCGGCGACGGGACCGATCCGCGCCGCCGAGGACGCGTCGAGGCCGCTCGGGATGTCGACGGCGACGAGCGGCGCCTCCAGCGCCCCCATCGCCACGATCGCGTCCGCGTGCAGCCCCTCGGCGGGCCGCGTGAGTCCGGTGCCGAAGATCGCGTCGAGCACGAGGTCGGACCGTCCGGCCGCGCTCATCGCGCGCTGGAGCTCTTCCACGCTCGCGATCGTGTCGATCGGTACGCCGATCCGATTCGCGCTCTCGAGATTCGCGAGCGCGTCTCCGGCGATGCGCGAGGTGTCGCCGATCAGGTAGACGTGCGGATCGAGCCCTCGCCCGAGGAGATGCCGTGCCACGGCGAGGCCGTCGCCGCCGTTGTTGCCGGTCCCGCAGAAGATCGCGATCCGCTCCGCCGCGGGAAAGCGCTCGACGATCGCATCGACGACCGCGAGCGCGGCGTTCTCCATGAGGACGATTCCGGGGATGCCGAGCTCCTCGATCGCCCGGCGATCGATGTTTCGCATCTGCTCCGACGTGAGCACCTTCATGCCATGCCCCAGTCGCGGATGAGCTTCAGGACGCGGCGCGCGCCCGTCGCTCCGTCCGTGGCGAACCGCCGCAGGTCGCGGACGCCGTCCAGATCGAGCCGGCGCGGAAGGACGGCGAGCGTCGCGCCGAGCGCGCGGATGCTGTCCTCCGTCTGCTCGAAAACGCGCGGCGTGCCCCATTCGATCTTTTCGAAGACCGACGGGTGGAACGCTCCGGCCCTGCAGCCGATCAGGTAATAGCCGCCGTCGACGGCGGGGCCGATCACCCACTCGCAACTGTCGAGCAGATGGAAAGCACAGAGAATCTGCTCGCGGTCGAGCGCGGGGTCGTCGACGCCGATCGCGACGATCTTCTCGGTCGGCTGAAAAACGATGCGCTCGCTGAAGGCGACGACGAGACGCTCGCCGAGGTCGCGGCCGGTCTGCATGAAGACGTGGCGCTCGCCGAAAGCGGAGCGGATGTCGTCTCCGCCGACGTCGCCCGCTGCCGTCCAGGCGATCTCGAGATCGACGTGCTCGTCCGAGTCGCCGATTCCCTCGAGGAGGTCGTCGATCATCGCGCGGTAGAGGGCGACGGTCCGCTCGTCGCCGAGGTCGGCGGCGAGTCGCGTCTTCACGCGTCCCTGCTGCGGGAGACGCGCGAAAACCAGCAGCTTCTGCTTCGGCCGGCGGCCGGTCGCGAATTTCCGCATCGTCGGGGCGAAGTATACGATCCCTCCGTGGCGACCGCGGCCCGCCCTCTCATCGCCCTGCTGACCGACTTCGGGACGCGCGATCCGTACGTCGCGGCGATGAAGCTCGTGATCGCCTCGCGCGCCGACGCCGAGCTCATCGACCTCGGCCACGACATCGCGCCGCACGACGTCTTCGAGGCCGCGGTCTTTCTCCGCTTCGCGCTCGCTTCGCTCGAGGGGGGCCGCCGGACGATCGTCGTTTCCGTCGTCGATCCGGGAGTCGGGAGCGGGCGGAGGATCGTCGCCGCGTCCCGCGGGGCGCGGGTGCTTCTCGCGCCGGACAACGGCTCTCTCGGCCTCGTCATCGACGCGGGGTGGGAGATCCGGTCGGCCGAGAACGAGGCTCTCTTTCTGCATGGCCCGTCGTCGACGTTCCACGGGCGAGACCGCTTCGCGCCGCTCGCGGCGGCGCTCGCGGCGGGTCTGCCACTCGATCGCGTCGGGCCGCGTCTCGCACTGGTCGATCTCGTCGCGCTCCCTTACGATCCGCCGCGGGTGGGCGTGCGGGACGTCGAGGGGAGCGTGATCGCGGTCGACCGGTTCGGCAACGCGATCACCGACGTGGAGGTCGAGCTTCTCGGCAATCCGCGCGAATGGCGGGCGCGGGCGGGAGGGCGGGAGATCGCGACCCACGCGGCGACCTACGCCGAGCGGGAAGGGTCGGACGAGCCGTTCCTCATCGTGGGATCGCGCGGAACGATGGAGATCTCGCTCGCGCGCGGCAGCGCGGCAGACCTCTTGCAACTTTGCCGGCTCGACCCGGTCGTGTTCCACCGCGGGACCGCATGACCGACATTCGCCACCTCGCATCGATTCTTCTCTTCGGGCTCCTGGTCCTTCTCGCGCTGCTCGCGTGGATCGTCGGCATTCCCGTCCGCCAGGCGCGCGAGCGTCTGCTCGCGGGCGACGAGGCCGCGGCGATCGAGACGCTCGGGCGGTGGGCGCGCCTGGGGCTTCGCGGCGACGACTACGAGCAGCTCCTCTCGGCGGCGCATCTCGCCGCGGGCGACGAGGCGGCCGCGGAGTCGTGGCTCGCGCGCGCGGCCCGGCGCGGTCCGGATCTGTTTCCCGCCGTGCGCAAGAGCGAGGTCGGTCCGCTTTTTCTCTCGCGCGGCCTGTACGAAGAGTTCCTCCGCTGGGACGCCGCCGTCCGCGTCCGCGGCGAGGGAGAGGCGGCGGAGCTGTATCGGGCGGCGGCGCAGCTCGGCGCCGGTCGCGAGAATGAAGCGAAAACGACCTTCGCCGGAGTCGAACGCGACGAGGTCGAATCCGCGCGCTATGCCGCCCTCGAGCGCTCGATCGCGAGGCGGCAAGAAGGATCGTATCCGCTCGTGATGGACCGCGACGGCCGGGCGATCGCCCTCTGGCAGATCGCGAACCGCGATCTCGTCCCGGTCAATACCGATTTCGCGCCGCTCGTCGACCGGAGCGCCGGCAGCTTCACGTTCGAAGCGAATCTCGATCGGAACGGCACGGCGAGCGTCCTCGATACGACGCTCGACGCCCGCGTCCAGAAGGCGGCGCTCGCCGCGATCGCGCCCTACCGCGCCTCTCTCGTCGCGATCGACACGCGGACGCACGAGATCCTCGCCGCCGCGAGCTCGCCGGGAGAGGGCGGGCCGCGGAACCTCGCGTTCGCCGGGGAGTACGAGCCGGGGTCGATCGTCAAGGTACTGACGGCGCTCGCGGCATACGACGCCGGGATCGATCCGGCGAAGCAGTTTCCGATGGAGTGCGACGGCGTCATCGAGATCGACGGGCGGCAATTCTTCGACTGGGCGCGCCACGGCACCGTCGCGACGCTCGAGGAGGCGATGGCCGTCTCGTGCAACCTCGCCTTCGCCAGGATCGGGCTCGACCTCGGGCGCGATCGCCTGACGGCGCTGATGCGGAAGGCGCGATTCGGACAAAAGGTCGACCTCGGCGCGTTCGAAGTCCCGCTCGGACGCGAAGTCAGGCCGGTGGACCACGACTTCATGCTCGCGAACTACGCGATCGGCCTCGAGGTGCAGCGGACCAGTGCGCTGCACCTCGCCATGCTCGCCGACATGCTCGCGAACGGAGGCGTGATGACGACCCCGCGCCTCGTGCGCGCGCGCCGCTCGATTCTCGGCGACGTCGTGCCCGAGGCGGCGCCCGCCGTCGCGAACCGGGTCGCCGCCGCCCTCGCCGTGGCGGCCGTGTTCCCCTCGCTCCGCGCCGTCGTCACCGACGTCCGCGGAACGGGGCGGCGCGCCGCGCTTCCGAACGTCGACCTCGCGATGAAGACGGGAACCGCCGGCGACGTCGTGGGCGGCTACGACTCGGTCGTGCTGGCGTTCGCCCCGGCGCAGCGGCCGCGCATCGCGATCGGCATGATCGCCGAGAACGCCGGCCCCGCCGAGCTGGCCGGAGCCGCCATCGTGCGCGATTTCTTCACCGCCTATTTCGAGGAGGCGCCCTGACGGGGCTTTATAATCGTCGCGTGAGTGGAAGAGACCGCAGGAAGGCGCAGCGCTACGAGACGCCGTTCATTCCGGTGCAGCTCGCCGACGTGGACGGCGAAATGATCGACCTTTCCCAGTCGGGCGCGGCCGTGCTCCACCGTTCGCCCGTTCGCGAGGGGGAGGTCTGCACCCTCGTCTTTCCGACGTACGGCGGCATCTACGTCCCCTCGCGCGTGCTCCGCTCGATCGTCCAGGTGCGGCGCGAGAAGGGGAGACCGGAGTACATCTTCCGCTCCGCCATCACGTTCCTCCCGATGGCCGCGACCGAAGAGGGGCCGCTGCGCGAGTTCCTCTCGCTCCAGATCGAGCGCCTCCGTCGAGAGCGGGAGGCGATGGGCCTCGGCGAGGTCGAGGCCGGGGAGTAGCTGGTCGCTCGTCGCTGGTTACTCGTCGCCAGTACCTGAGGAAGAAGAAACGTACGCCGGAGGCGTGCAAGACGGTAGCCGGGGGTGGGGGT
>JBOGJQ010000425.1:0-2301 GCA_050745405.1 Thermoanaerobaculia bacterium
GGCTCCGCCGGGCGCTACGTTCGATCGCCCCTTCCCCCCGGAACTGCCTGGCGATCGCCGTACCCCCACGCTCCCGTCCAGACGCCGACGGAGCCGGAGCAGCCAACCCCATTGACTGTACGAAAGAGTAAATCATTTTTCCGTAGGATTTCAATACAAATTTCATTTCAATTAACACGTAGACTTCTCGACGCTTTTCCCCAGCGCGGTCTCGACTTCTTCGCGGTCGTCGAAATGGACGATCTGATCGCCGACGACCTGGTAGGTCTCGTGCCCCTTTCCCGCGACGACGACGACGGTGTCGGCGGCGGCGAGATCGACGGCCCGCTCGATCGCCGCGCGGCGGTCGACGATCGTGTCGCAGTCGTCGCGCCCCGCCTCGCGGTAGCCGTCCTCGATCTGCCGGATGATCACGAGTGGATCCTCGCTCCGGGGGTTGTCGCTCGTGATGATGGTCCGGTCGGCCAGGCGCGCGGCGATGCCGCCCATGATCGGCCGCTTGCCGGCGTCGCGGTCGCCGCCGCAGCCGAAGACGACGACGAGCTTCCGGTCGGGCGCGAGCTCGCGCACGGCGCGGAGGAGCTTCTCGAGGGCGTCGGGCTTGTGGGCGTAGTCGATGAGGACGGCGCGGTCGTCGCCCGTCTCGACGCGCTCGAATCGGCCGCGGACGCTCCGCAGCGCGCGGACGCCGCGCTCGATCGCCTCCCGCTCGATTCCCGCCGCGAGCGCCGCACCGATGGCGGCCATCCAGTTCGCGAGGTTCGGCCACCCGAGAAGGGGGGAGTCGATCTCCACCGGCCCCGCGGGCGTCGCGAGCCGCCCGCGCAGGCCGCGGATCGACACCTCGAACCCCGGCTCGGGATGAATCGCGCGCTCCTCGCCCCGGCCGTACGTCACCGCCGCCGGCCCGAGCTCGGCCGCGAGCCGTGCGCCGTACTCGTCGTCGCCGTTCACCACTGCCGTCGGCCGCGAGCGGTCGATCTGATCGAACAGCAGCTTCTTCGCGGCGAAGTAATCCTCGAAGTCGCGATGAAAGTCGAAGTGATCGCGCGAAAGATTCGTGAACACCGCCGCGGCGAACGGAACGCCCCACGTCCGCCGGAGCGAGAGGGCGTGCGAGGAGACTTCCATCACCGCGTACCGGACGCCCTCGTCGACCATCCTCCGGAACCAGCGATGGAGAACGACGGCGTCGGGCGTGGTCCTGTCGGCGATCTCGCGCACGCTGCCGGCGCGGTATTCGATCGTGCCGATCAGCCCCGCCGGCTCGCCGGTCGCGTCGAGGATCGATTCGACCATCTTCGTCGTCGTCGTTTTTCCGGACGTTCCCGTCACACCGATGAGGCGGAGCGACTCCGCCGGTCTCCCGTGGAAATTCGCGGCGAGTACCGCGAGCGCGATGCGCGCGTCGCGGACCTCGACCACGCCCGCGTCGGCGCGATGGAGCGGCCGCTCGGTGACCACGGCGACCGCGCCGCGCTCGAGCGCCTGGTCGATGAACGACGACCCGTCGACGACCAGCCCCGGGACCGCGACGAAGAGCGATCCGCGCACGACCTGCCGTGAGTCGGCGGTCACCGAAGTAATCTCGAGGTCGCGCTCGGCACGGATGGCCGTCGCGCCGACCCCGTCGAGAAGGTCGGCGAGCTTCAAGGGACGAGTTCCTCCAGAGGCGCCATCGTGAGCTCGATCGCCGTCCCGGGCGCGGCCGGTCCGGGAGGAGGCTCCTGGCTCCGAACCACGCCGCGGCCGCGCAGCCGGACCGTGAGCCCGGCGCGCGTCGCCCCCTCGACGGCTCGACGCGCGTCCATTCCCCGCAAGTCCGGAATCACCACCCGATCGGAAGAAGCCGCGGCCCCGGCACGCGCGGGGGCGGACGCCGCCTCCGGTTGCGAAAATGCCGCCAACCGCGCCGGCGGCGCGATCGCGATCTCCCGCCTCGGAAGCGCCGGCACCACGTCCAGATAGCGCAGCGCCCCCTCGGCGATCTCGCGGAACACGGGCGCCGCCGCCGTGCCGCCGTACGCGCCGCCGCGCGGCTCGTCGACGACGACGAGAATCACGACGCGCGGCCGGTCCGCCGGCGCGTAGCCGACGAACGAAGCGACCGTCTTTTCGGGGTGATACCCGCCGCGCACCGCTTTCTGCGCCGTCCCCGTCTTGCCCGCGACGACGTAGTCTGCGAGAGCGGCTCCGGTGCCGGTGCCGTGACTGACGACCTGCTTGAGCATTTCGTTGAGGATCGCGGCCGTGCGCTCGGAGACGATCCGCTCGCCCCGCGGCGCCGGCGGCTCCCACACC
>JBOGJQ010000426.1:0-8724 GCA_050745405.1 Thermoanaerobaculia bacterium
TAGGGGCTAGGGGCTAGGGGCTAGGGTCCTGGGTGGTTAGGGTTCGTCTTTTGGTAACCGTATCAAATGCTGTGATTTTGATCCGCCTCGTCCCTAGCCCCTAGTCCCTAGCCCCTAGCCCCTAGCCCACGAGGCACTGATTGTGCTGCCCTTCCGGCTGGTACGAAGAAGGAGCCCCGCATGAGTTTGAAAGATTCCGATGCAATGGCCACGATCGCGGTGAAAGATCTGAAGGCGGCGAAGAAATTCTATGAGGAGACGCTCGGCTTGACGCCGTCCGGCAACGAGGAGACGGGGGTGGCGAACTTCCGGAGCGGGCGGTCGACGGTGATCGTCTATCAGTCGCAATACGCCGGAACGAATCAGGCGACGGCGGCGACATGGCAGGTTCCGGACGTGGAGGCCGTCGTTGCCGCGCTGAAGTCGAAAGGAGTGAAGTTCGAGCACTACGATCTGCCCGGACTCACCCGCAAGGGGGACCTCCACGTGGCCGGCAACTTCCGCGGCGCCTGGCTCAAGGATCCCGACGGCAACATCCTTCACATTCTCAGCATGTGACTCCCGCGGCGAATGATGTGGGCGCGCCGTCCCGGCGCGCACCCGGGAGGGGGTGACGGTGTCGCCGGGGGCTCGCGGCGGGACGCCGCGGCCACACGCTCAGCATGTGAAGCGCGTCAGGTTCGCCGGCGTTATTTGTAGTGCGCCCGTCCGTGTTCGAGTCAGTCTCGTGGTCTAATATCGGCAGGTCGTCCAAAAAACCGGGTTCCACGCCAATCGGTCGGCACCGCCCGATCGGCTGAACCACGTCTTCTCCGCGCGAGGAGGCATCCAATCCTGCGAGCGACAAGGAGAAGCCATGCCCGCCAATTCTCGCCGAACGTCTTTCTGGGTCGGAATCGCATCGATATGCTTGATGCTCGGTTCGGCCCAGGCGCGGGCGGCGGCGATCCCCGTCGCGGCCGGCGCGATCGCGGAGGCTTCCGACGGGCAGTGCTCCCTCGTCGAGGCGATCGAGAACGCGAACGACGACGCGGTGACGAACGCCGACTGCATCGGCGGCTCGGGACCGGACGTCATTCAGCTCGCGACCTCGAGCACGTACACGTTCACGACGGCGACGGTGCTCGATGATCCGACCTTCGGGAATACCGCCCTCCCGTACATCACCTCGACGATCACGCTGCAGGCGAACGGCTCGACGATCGAGTCGGGCAACACATGCACCATCGACGCGACCTTCTCGGCGACGGAGTTCCGGCTGCTCCTGATCGATAGCGGAGGGAACCTGACGATCGAGGACGCGACGCTGCGGAACGGGTGCGCGGACGGAGACACGAATCCAGGTCGGGCCGGCGGTGCGATCCTGAATCGCGGAACTCTCACCGTCCGGCGGTCGACGCTCTCTGGGAATCGGGCCGACAATGACGGGGGAGCGCTCGAGAATTTAGGCCCTGCCCTCATCGAAAGCTCGACGTTCAGCGACAACTCGGCAGACTCTGGAGGGGCCGTCTTCTCTGACGATCTCGTCACGCTTCGTAACGCGACATTGTCGGGCAACGTCGTGACGGGTAAAGGCGGCGGCGTGTATGTCTCTTCCACGACGCTGATCGTGGAGCACGTGACTTTCTCCAGCAACACGTCAGGCTTCGACGGAGATGGAATCTACAATGAATTCGGTACGATCCGGGCGAAAAACACGCTTTTCGACGGATCGGGCTGCTTCGACTTCGCCGGTTTCGGGACCTGGGAGGCCGAAGGGGTGAACCTCGACAGCGGGACGAGCTGCGCGGGGTTGCTCGGAGGCACCCCCAACGCGACGCTCGCCCTCGGGGCGCTCTCCGACTATGGGGGGCCGACCCGGACACACGCCCCCGGAACCGGAAGCGCCGCGATCGACGCGGCCACGGACTGCACGACCTTCGGCGGAGTCTCATCCATCACGGAAGACCAGCGCGGCGAGGCTCGCCCATTCGACGGCGATGGTGACGGCACGGCGCAATGTGACGCCGGCGCCGTGGAAAACGAGATCGTGATCACGTCTCCGCAGACGATCCCCGTCGCCGCGGGCGCCGTAGTGGACGCGAGCGACGGCGTCTGCTCGCTCGTCGAGGCGATCGAGAACGCGAACGACACGACGACGGGGCGGCTCAACGACGACTGCGTCGCCGGTTTTCCTGGCGGGGGCGATACGATCCAGCTCGCCGCATCGAGCACCTATTCGTCGATGACGGCGGCAGTGCTCAACGATCCGACATTCGGCAATACCGCCCTGCCGTACATCACCTCGACGATCACGCTGCAAGCGAACGGCTCGACGATCGAGTCGGGCAACACGTGCACGAACGACGGGACGCTCACGGCAACGGAATTCCGGCTGCTCCTGATTCAGCCTGGCGGAAACCTGACGATCGAGGAGGCGACGTTGCGGAACGGCTGCGCGAGCGGCCCCACATCTGAAGGGCAGGGCGGCGCGATCGTGAATCGCGCGACGCTTACGATGCGGCGCTCGACCCTCTCTGCGAACCAGGCCCAAGATGGGGGAGGGCTCCTGAATTCAGGCACGGCGGTCATCGAAAGCTCGACGTTGAGCGGCAACTCGGCAAACGGCGGAGGCGGCGCCGTTTTCGCTGGCGGTTCCGTCACGCTTCGTAACGCGACACTGTCGGGCAACGACGCTTCTCGGGGCGGCGGGGCGTTCGTGAGCGCGACGCTGATCGTGGAGCATGTGACGTTCTCGAGCAATACGGCCGGAGGAGGCGGGATCTTCAATTTGGACGGTACGGTTCGGGCGAAGAACACGCTTTTCGGCGCATCGAGTTGTGACAATGTGATCGGCACGTGGGAGGGCGAGGGGGTGAACCTCGACAGCGGGACGAGCTGCGCGGCGCTGCTCGGAGGCACCGCCAACGCGACGCTCGCCCTCGGACCTCTCGCCGACAATGGCGGGCCGACGCCGACGCACGCCCCCGGAACCGGAAGCGCCGCGATCGACTCGGCCGCGGACTGCACCACGTTCGGCGGTGGTTCGTCCATCACGGAAGACCAGCGTGGCGAGACGCGCCCGCTCGACGGCAACGGCGACGGAACGGCGCTGTGCGATGCCGGCGCCGTCGAGATCGCCTCGTACGCGATCGATGACGTCACATTGACCGAGGATCCGGCGACGGCGACCTTCACGATCAGCCGCGGCACGGCGACCGTCGGTGCCGCCGCCTTTCAGGTCGGCACGGCCGGCGGCACTGCGACCGCCGGAGGCGACTACACCGCGGTTTTGGCGCAGCCGGTGACGATCGCCGACGGTGCGAGCTCCGTCACGTTCGGGGTGACGGTCGCCGAGGATCCGATCTACGAGGGGGCGGGCGAGACGTTCCTCGTCGATGTCACCGGCTCCCACGTCATCGCCGACGGGCAGGGAATCGGAACGATCCTCGACGACGACGCGCCGCCGTCGTTCTCGATCGACGACGTCACCGCGGCCGAGGGAAACAGTGGAACGACCTCGTTCGCCTTCACGGTCACGAAGAGTGGTGTGACGGGAGTGAGTGGGACTCTCGATGCTACCACGTCCGACGGCACGGCGACGACGGCCGACGGCGATTACACGTCGCTCGCGATGCCGCTCACCTTCGCCCCGGCGGAGACCACGAAGACGGTGACGGTGAACGTGACCGGCGATCCGAACTTCGAGGGCGACGAGACGTTCAACCTGAATCTGTCGAACGCCGTGAATGCGACCATCACCGACGCGCTCGGCACCGGCACGATCACGAACGACGACGCTGTGCCGAGCGTGACCCTCAGTCTGACCGGCAGTCCAATCGCCGAGGCCGCGGCGGGGACGGTGACGGCGACGCTCTCGGCGACGTCCATTCAGGATGTGACGGTCGATCTCGCCTTCGGCGGGACGGCGACGCTGACGTCCGACTACACCCGATCCGGCACTTCGATCGTGATTCCCGCCGGGAACGCCAGCGGCTCGATCACCCTCACCGCCGTCGACGACGCCCTCGATGAACCGGACGAGACGATCGTCGTCGACATCAATGGAGTGACGAACGGCACCGAAGCGACGCCCCAGCAGGTGACGGCGACGATCGCCGACGACGAGGGCGCGCCGGCGCTGGCGATCGGCGACGTGGCGCAGGCGGAAGGCGACAGCGGCACGACGGGCTTCGTCTTCACGGTGACGCTGACCGGGTCGACGGCGCAGATCGTGACGGTCGACTACGCCACCGCGGACGGCACGGCGGCCGCGGGGTCGGATTACGCCTCGACGAACGGCACCCTCACCTTCGCGCCGGCGGAGACCACGAAAACGGTGACGGTGAACGTGACCGGCGATCCGAACTTCGAGGCCGGCGAGACGTTCAGCCTGAATCTCTCGAACCCGTCCAATGCGATCATCACCGACGCCCTCGGCACCGGCACGATCACGAACGACGACGCAGTGCCGGCCGTCACCCTCGGACTGACCGGCAGTCCCATCGCCGAGGCGGCGGGGGCGGCGACCGTGACGGCGACGCTCTCGCCGGTATCAAGTCAGGATGTGACGGTCGATCTCGCCTTCGGCGGGACGGCGACGGTCACGTCCGACTACACCCGATCCGGCGCGTCGATCGTGATCCCCGCCGGGAGCATCAGTGGCTCGATCACGTTGAGCGCCGTCGACGACGCTGTCGATGAACTCGACGAGACGATCGTCGTCGACATCGCCAGCGTGACGAACGGCACCGAACCGGCGCCCCAGCAGGTGACGGCGACGATCGCCGACGACGAGGGCGCGCCGGCGCTGGCGATCGCCGACGTGGCGCAGGCGGAAGGCGACAGCGGCACGACGGGCTTCGTGTTCACGGTGACCCTGACCGGGTCGACGACGCAGACGGTCACGGTCGACTACGCCACCACGGACGGAACGGCAACCGCGGGCTCGGGGTACGCCTCGACGAGCGGCACGCTCACCTTCGCCCCGGGAACGACGACGCAGACGATCGCGGTGCCGGTCACGGGCGATCCGATGACCGAGACGGACGAGACGTTCACCGTCACGCTCAGCGGAGCGACGAACGCGACGATCGCCGGCGCCACCGCGATCGCGACGATCGAGAACGACGATCCCGAGGATGCCGATCTGGCGGTCGTCATGACGAGCGGCTCCGGGCCGTTCTTCGTGACGCAGGACGTCACCTACGAGATCACGGTGACGAACGACGGTCCCGGGATCGCGACGAACGTCACCCTCACCGACACGCTTCCGGCGGGGACGAGCTTCGTCTCGGCGACGCCGAGTCAGGGAAGCTGCAGCGGCACCACGACGGTGCTCTGTAACCTCGGAACGCTGGGGGTGGGCGGCAGCGCGACCGTCACCCTGACGCTGCGGCTCGATGCGGAAGGAGCGATCGAGAACACGGCGACCGTCACGTCCGACCTCGCCGATGCGATGCCGGCGAACAGCTCGGCCTCGGCCGCGATCGAGGTGGCCGCCGCGGCGGCGATTCCGACCCTCTCGGGCTGGCTGCTGATCATGCTCGCCGGCGTCCTTCTCGGCTGGGGTGTGTTCCGACTGAGGTGAAGTGCGTCAGCTTCGCCGGCGATATTTGTAGTGTGTGGCCGCCGGTGAAGGGACGACGCGGACCAGCTCGTATTCGCGCTGGCGCCCGTCCGTGTTCTCGAAAAGGCGCGCTCCCGATCCGAGAAAGAGGGGAGCGACGTGCAGCTCCATCTCGTCGATGAGCCCCGCCTCGAGGTACTGCTGCGCCACGTCGGCTCCGCCGCCCAGCGAGACGTCTTTGCCACCCGCCGCTTTCTTCGCACGTTCGAGAGCGCTCTCGATTCCGTCGGTGACGAAGTGAAAGGTCGTCCCTCCGCCCATCTCCAGCGGCTCGCGAGCATGGTGGGTGAGGACGAAGACCGGTGTGTGAAAAGGAGGGTTGTCTCCCCACCATCCTCTCCACGGATCCTCTCCCCAGGGCCCTTCGCCGCCGCCGAACATGTGTCTTCCCATGATCGTGGCTCCGATGTTCCGAATCGACTCGGCGGCCACGTCGTCGTCGGGACCGGTCGAGCCGCCTTCCATGCCGTGCATCTGCCGCCAAGTTCGAACGGCGACGATCCACTCGTGGAGCGCTTCGCCTCCTTCGCCGAGCGGGTTCTCGACGGTTTGATTCGGTCCGGCCACATAGCCGTCGACGGACATCGAGATCTGGAATCGGAGCTTCGACATCGATCACCTCGCGGAGAACATGACTCGCATCCGCTGGTCGCGGAGCCACAGACCGCCCCACAACAGAAGGGCGATGTAGATCGGGAAAAGAACGTGGGTGAAGAGCGGGTTCTCGAGGCGGACGTGTGTCGCGACCGCCCCGCCGAGGTATCCGGTCCACAGAACCGCGCCGAAAATCGAGGTCCGCGGCACGAGATAGACGATGAGGCAGACGACCTGAATGATCCCCAGAGGAACGACGACCGACACGGGGTAGCCGAGCTGCTGCGTCCCCGCCACCGCTGCCGGAGCGGCGAAGAGCTTCATTGCGGCATCCATCGCCAGAAAGAGAACGGCGACGGCGCTGAGAACGCGGCCGGTCCAGAGCGCGGTTCGCCGCACCGGCGCCTCGACCTCCATTCCGGACGTCAGCGAGTGATTGGTCATGTTTCTCTCCTCCATTCACGATCATAGACGGGCGGAGGGGCGAATAATCATCGGTGCAGCGAGCGCGGGAGGATCAGACCTTCGGGGCGGGGTGATCGAGGCCGCTGACGGCGGGGAGGAGGCTCGAGGGGATGAGCAGCCGGTGGATCAGCCAGCGCAGGCGTGCCCGGACCGCCATCGGATAGAGCCGAACGAGCGGGCGCAGCCACTCCGAACGCTTCAGCGAGAGCAGTCCTCGCACGTGCGTGGGAGTGAGAATCGCCTGGATCCGCAGAAGGAGCCGATAGCGCCAGGGGCCGAGCTGATCGCGGTACCGGGCGTAGAGCGCATCCGTGGCCTCGCCACGAACCAGATCGCGGCGCAGGTGGCGCTCGCGATCCTCTCTCCAAGCGGCGTACGTCGGCGGGAGGCCGGGAATCCCGAGGCCCGTGCCCACCCGATGAAAGACGTCATAGAGCTCGCGCTGCTCCGCGACGGTCAAGGGGCGCGCGAGCATCTCGTGAGCTCTCTCGGAGTAGTCGATGAGCATGTAGAGCACGTCGCGCTGCGCCCAGTCCGGAATGCGCTGACCCCGCTCACGCTCGATCGCCACGTGAATCGCCCGGATTCGATCGAGCGTGCGCGACGCCTCCGATTCCTCGGCGAAGACGATCTGCTGCGCATAGCCGGCGGTGGAGAAGAGCCGCCCGACGGGATCGCGCGGCAGGTTTCCGGTGAAGAAGAGCCAGTCCACGGCACGGTTGAGCGCGAACTCGGCGGCCGAGCCGGCGAAGATCAGGAGGACCATGTCTCCATGGCCCCAGATCGTGCGGACGATGGAAGAGCGATGGACGAAGTCGGTCATGTGGCATCCCGGGAATGCACTCCGCGTGCTGTCATCCCGAGCCGTGAGGCGAGGGATCTGGGGGTCGGGCGCAGGAGATCCTCCTCTCCCGCCCGCCCAGATCCCTCGCTACCGCTCGGGATGACGGCGGGGAACCGCGTTCACGAATGCATTCTGCATTCTGCATTCGCCCTATGGGCGGGAGGGGACCCCGAATCACCCTTCCTCCCTCAACGCTTCCGTGGGATGCACGCGAAGAGCCCGCCGCACCGGCACCGCGCACGCGATCAGCCCCGCGAGCAGCATGACGCCGATCGCGCCGAGGAGCAGCAGGACCTCGCGCGGCGAGCGGAAGCCGATCAGCGTCGCCAGTCCGCTGCCGGCGAGAACGCCCGCGCCGATCTGCAGGAACACGGGCGAGAAGATCTGAGCCACGATCCGTCCCGGCCGCGCGCCGAGTGCGGCGCGAATGCCGATCTCGCGCGTCCGTCGCGCGACCGTGAACGACATCAGCGAATGGATACCGGTCGCCGACAGGAGCAGCACAATGAACGAGACCAGCCCGACCACAGACGTCAGCGCCCAGTTCCCCTGTGCCTCTCCACCGCCCGCGTTCGTGAGCGGCTTCACGTCGGTGAGCCGAATAGTCGGATCGACCTCGGCCGCCACCGCACGTAATCGCTCCGCGAACGCCTGGGGATCGCGGACGCGTATGGCGATGCTGCCGGCGCGGCCGGCCGGAGGGGGCAGGCTAGGGAGGTACATCGCCGATTGCTCTGCCGGGCGCGGCAACTGCCAGCCGAAATCCTTGACCATGCCGACGACCTCGTACCACTGGTCGCCGCCAACGCTGCTGACTTCACCAGCGACGATGCGAATGCGTTGACCGATTGGATTGCGGCCGCCAAAAACGTTCCGCGTGAATGATTCGTTCACCATCAGCACGCGGCCGACGTCGAAGTCGAGTGGCCTGAAGTCACGACCGGCAACGACCGACGTGCCGAAGGTGCCGAAGAAGCCACTGGAAACGTGGACCAGGGTGCTCACGCGCAAACCGGAAGCCGGCGCGCCGTTGACCGTATCGACCTCGATCCCGTACTTGAACTGGTCCTCCACCGGAAGGCGGTCGGCGAAAGCCACCTGCTCGACACCAGGCTCCGCGCCGAGCCGTTGTTCGAGCTCATCGAAACGCTGTCGCGCGAGTCCGACGAACGCGGCCGAATCGGCGATGTGATCCTCGCGGTCGATACCGACG